>JAJTCJ010000003.1 GCA_021323165.1 Bacteroidota bacterium
TCCTTCAGTAGAAGGTGCAAAAGTAGCTGTTACAGTTCTTTCGCATCTTAAAGGTGACAAAGTAATCGTTTTTAAGAAAAAACGCAGAAAAGGTTACCAGAAATCAAATGGTCATCGTCAGCAATTGACCCAGGTTCTTGTTCAGGGAATCCTAGGAAAAGGTGAAACGTTGAAAGACGAGATCAAATTTGAGAAAAAAGCACCGGTAGCTAAAGCTGAAAAAGCAGAAGCAACTGAAGCTAAAGAAGTAAAAAAAGCAGCTCCTAAGAAAGCAGCAGCGAAAAAGGAAGCAGCTCCTAAAAAAGCAGCAGCACCTAAGAAAGCGGCAGCACCAAAGAAAGCAGCTAAAAAATCAGAAGAGTAATAATTGGGTAACCAATTTATAATCTATAATTTATAATTTTATAATTCAATAAAAAATGGCACATAAAAAAGGTGCGGGTAGTTCCGATAACGGCCGTGAGTCACATAGTAAACGCCTTGGCGTTAAAATTTATGGTGGTCAATTAGCGATCTCCGGGAACATCATTGTTCGTCAGAGAGGTACTAAGCACAATCCTGGTGTAAACGTAGGAATTGGTAAAGATCATACACTTTTTGCATTGGTTGATGGTACAGTGGAATTCAGAAAAAAACGCGATAACAAATCGTATGTTTCTGTTGTTCCATTTGTTGACGCTGAAGCATAAGGTTATTCTGTAAATATTAAAAATCTCCTGAGCTTCTTATGGATGCTTAGGAGATTTTTTTATTAATATTGAGAAGTGGGAATTCCTGAATACTCAATGTTTATTGATAAGCTCAAGTCGTTTCTTAAATTTATTATCTCAAATCTAATATCTCAGGTCTAAACTATGTTACAACTCAATTATATCCGTGAAAAAAAAGATGAAGCAATTGCACGTTTAGCAATCAAGAATTTTGATGCGAAACCGATATTGGATCAGGTTCTTGAAATGGATAATGATAGAAGAAAAACACAAAACGAATTAGATGCTATACTTAATGAAGCCAACACACTTGCAAAGCAGGTTGGCGATCTTTATAAATCGGGGAAGAAAGCGGAAGGTGATGAACTTAAAAATAAAAGTGCTTCTTTAAAGGAAGGTTCCAAAAAACTGGAAGAGAAGTTAAGTTCAATTGAAGAGCAGCAGCGTAAGTTGTTGGTTCAGGTTCCAAATACTCCAAGCGTAAAAGTTCCTAAGGGAAAAACTCCGGAGGATAATGAAAATATTTTTCAGGAAGGCGAGATCCCCAAATTGTATGATGGAGCAAAACCTCATTGGGAGCTTGCAGCCAAATACGATCTTATCGATTTTGAATTAGGTGTAAAATTAACGGGTGCAGGATTTCCTGTTTACAAAGGGAAAGTTGCCCGGCTTCAGCGGGCTTTGATCAATTATTTTCTTGATAAAGCAACAGCAGCAGGATACCTGGAGATTCAGCCTCCAATAATGGTTAATGAAGCTTCCGGATATGCTACCGGACAGTTACCTGATAAAGAAGGACAGATGTATCATGCAACAATTGATAACCTGTATTTAATTCCAACAGCTGAAGTTCCGATCACAAATATTTATCGTGATGTAATTGTAAAGGCGGAACAGCTGCCAATCAAAAATTGCGGATACACTCCTTGTTTCAGAAGAGAAGCTGGAAGTTACGGTGCGCATGTAAGAGGCTTGAATCGTTTACATCAGTTTGATAAAGTAGAGATCGTGCAAATAGCTCATCCGGATAAATCGTATGATACACTCGAAGAAATGCGTGAATATGTTGCAGGTTTGCTGCGCGAATTAGAATTGCCGTTCCGTACACTTAAATTGTGCGGTGGCGATATGAGTTTTGCATCTGCATTGACTTATGATTTTGAAACCTATTCAGCTGCTCAGGAAAAATGGCTGGAAGTAAGTTCAGTTTCTAATTTTGAAACTTTCCAGAGTAACCGATTGAAATTACGTTTTAAAGGTGCTGACGGGAAAACTGTATTGGCTCACACATTGAATGGAAGTGCTTTGGCATTACCTCGAATTGTAGCTACCATACTAGAGAATAATCAAACCGCTGAAGGAATTCGTGTTCCAAAAGTGTTGGTGAAGTATTGCGGGTTTGAGATGATAAATTAGTTACGGATAGCGAATAAAAAACGAATTTACGAATCTGTGCATGAGTCATCCTGAGCTTGTTTCAGGATCTGTGCGGAGATATTTATACAATAAGTAATCAGCCCAGGAATTCAAACCTGGGCTTTTTTATTCCTTCAACTTCAATCTCTTCTATGAACATTTTCAGAGGACGAACCCAGAGGTTTTCTCCTTCAGGTTGGTACAAAGCTTTGTAAACTACAAGTTCTTCAAGAGTTTCGCTGTGACGCGCAGCCCCGAGCACTTCGTACAGTTTGCCTTTGTAATGTTTGTATTTTCCTGGTTTCATTTTTTCACCGCTAAGGCGCTAAACGCAAAGATTTAATACGTTTTATCAGCCACAATCCGTGTTATTCGCGTTTCAATTATTTTAAAAAAGGATTATTCTTCCTCTCAAATCCAATATTCGTTTCAGGTCCGTGCCCGCTGTAAACTTTAAAGTCATCTCCCAATGGAAATAATTTCGTTTTAATGCTGTTCATCAAAACTTCAAAGCTGCCTCCCGGGAGATCTGTTCTGCCAATGCTTCCGTAAAACAAAACATCGCCTGCTAGCATGAATTTCTGTTCTTTGTTATAAAAAGTGATACTTCCCGGAGAGTGTCCTGGGGTAAAAACAATTTCCAGTGAAGAATTTCCAAATACGATCACATCGCCTTCATCAAGGAATTTACCTGCCGGTGGAGAAGGGTCACAATTTAAACCATATAAACCGCAGGTTACTGCAAAAGCATCAAAAATCCTTTGGTCGTTCTTATTGTACTCCGGTAAAAGGTTATATTTGCCAGAAACGAAGTTGTTTCCGAAAATATGGTCTAAATGACAATGAGTATTAAGCAATTTTACCGGTTTTAATCGTTTTTCCTCTATAAATTCTGATAGAATCGTCCGCTCCCGTTCATCATAACATCCGGGATCGACTATAACACATTCCCCTGTTTCATCATAAAGAATATAAGTGTTTTCCTGGATTGGGCTGAAAGTAAAAGATTGTATTTGGATCATAATAAAAGTCGCTTAAAAACGTTGCAAATTAGCAAAAATAAGCTTTTCATTATGCTTGTAATTGGAGTCATAATTTAGTATTTTAGCATTCTAATAATACAAATGTGCAAATATTCAGTACCTCAATATATAAACGTCTTACATTAGTAATTCTCTGCATTTTTGCTTTTAAAAGTCATGCACAGTTTTATACAGGTTCCCAAATGGATTTTGGAAAGAACCGTGTAAAATATGAGAACTTCTTCTGGACCTATTACATCTACGATCGTTATGATGTTTATTTTTATGAAGAAGGTAAAGATCTTGCTAATTATGTTTCTAAATCTGCAAATTTTCCTTTGACGGAAGAGTGCAGTTCATTTGTTATAACCGTCAATCTGATTTCAAGCAGAGTAATATTGGTCTTTCCTCTGAAGAACAATACAATACCGGTGGAGTTACACGTATTGCAGGTTCTAAAATAATTCTTTACTACGAAGGCGATCATGCAAAGCTGGATGCCCAGATCCGTGCAGGTTTGGCTGAAGTGCTGATCGATCAGATGATGTATGGCGGAAACATGAGAGAGATGTTGAAGAACAATACTTTGCTCAATCTTCCGGAATGGTATACTAAAGGTTTGATAGATTATGTTGCTAACGATTGGAATTCGGATATTGATAATCGCGTAAAGGATGGAATTCTTAGCGGACGTTACAAAAATATAAACCGTCTTGAAGGAGCCGATGCAGTGTATGGCGGACATGCACTCTGGAAGCATGTTGCGGATAATTATGGTGAAGCAGTTATATCTAATCTCCTTTATATGACCAAGGTGAGTAGGAACATTGATAATTCTGCTTTGTTTGTCCTTGGTATCTCCATTAAGAATCTATGGAATGAATGCAATAAAACCTACAAGAAAAAATACAGTGAGTCTGATGCATCTAAACAACTTCCTAGTCAGGCACCTATTCTTTTAAAGCCTAAAGCTTCCCGTGTATACAGTAATCTTAAGGTTAGCCCTGATGGTAATTATGTATTATACACTACAAACGAAATGGGTCAGTATAAGATCTGGCTGCATGATATTCAGAAGAATAAAACAAAACGCATACTTAAATCAGGGGTGAAAATTGACCGTATAAACGATTATTCTTTCCCTCTCCTTGCATGGCACCCAAGCGGAAAGCTTTTTAGTTACATGGAAGAGAAAAAAGGTATTGTTGTTATGACGACATACGAACTTGAGACGAAGGATAAGACTCAACGTAATATTTTCGGTTTTGAAAAGATCCTTGATTATTCATATAATGATGATGGTAAGAAATTCGTTATGTCAGCCGTTCAGAAAGGACAGACTGATATTTTTATTTTCACAGCAGCCTCAAATGGTTATGATCAGATCACAAAGGACATTTATGATGATCTTACTCCGCGTTTCGTTCATAATTCTAAAGAGATTATTTTCTGTTCCAATCGTCCTTTAGATACTTTATTCTTTGATACTAAGCGCGCATATCCTGATGGTCAGCCTCACCGAGATCTGTTCATTTTTAATAATGTTACAAAATCACCGGTGCTGAAGCGTGTAACAAACACTCCAGGTATTGATGAGATGTCACCTGCAGATTATGACAGCACACATATTTCGTATCTGAGTGATCTTAACGGTATTCGTAATCGCTACATTGCCCGTTTCGATAGTGCAATCGCGTATGTTGATACTGCAGCTCATTATAAAACAGTAACTACATCTTTTCCTGTTACAAATTATTCACGCAGTATTCTACATCAGGATGTAAATGTTAAAGGGAACAAGTATACCGAGATCATTTTCGATAACGGAGTTTATAAAATGTATGTTTCTCCTATTGTGAGTGCTTCATCTTTAACTCCTTTGGAATTAAGAAACACTTCTTACCGCGATTATAAGAACAGGATAGAGAAGAAAGAACAAGTGGAAAATGATGCCAAGAATAAAGTTATTTATGATACTCCAACTGCAGATGACGTAAAGGAAGTTATTAATGAAAGTACCAAAAAAGATAGTGCTGAAGTAGATATTAATAATTACACATTTGAGAATGAACCCAAAAAAACAAGTCCTCCTTTAAAGAAGGATGCAAAAACAGCTGGCGCTGATACAGTGGTACAGGTAAATAAGCCCTCAGAGTTTGTGCTTGGCAAGCAAAGGAATTATAATACAAACTACTCCGTAGATTATGTGGTTTCTCAGCTGGATAATTCTTTTCTGAATGGTTCGTATCAAAAGTTCACAGGTGGCGGAAGCCCGATTTATTTAAATCCGGGATTGAATGCATTTTTCAAAATTGGAATGAGTGATCTTTTTGAGGATTACAGAATTACCGGAGGAATGAGATTTTCAGGAGATTTCAACAGTAATGAGTTTTTCCTGAGTTATGAGAACCGCATGAATAATATTGACCGTCAGATTGTAGCTCACCGTCAGGGGTTACTGAATGTTGTAGGCGGAGGTTCTTTGGTTAAAGTTCATACTCATGATGTAAGATATATTTTAAAATATCCTTTCTCTGAAGTAGCGAGTCTAAGGGGAACAATTACGTATAGAAACGACAGGACAGTTTTTCTTGCAACTGATGTGAATAATCTTAAGAAACCTAATGAATATGAGAACTGGGGTGTAGCAAAGCTGGAATATGTTTATGATAATACTATCAAGCGCGGACTAAATCTTTATAATGGTTTAAGAGGGAAAGTATTCGGAGAATATTACAGGCAGATCGATAAAAAAGAAACAGATTTTTTTGTATTAGGTATGGATTGGAGATATTACAAAAAGATCCATCGTGACCTGATATGGGCAAACAGATTTGCTGCAAGTACTTCTTTCGGAAAGCAAAAGCTGATCTATTATATGGGTGGGGTAGATAATTGGTTCGGAGCTAAATTCGATAATACAACCAATATTTCGACAACCGAAAATTACGCTTATCAGACATTGGCTACAAACATGCGTGGTTTCTATCAGAATGCCCGCAATGGAAATAGCTTTGCAGTAATAAACAGTGAATTACGTTTTCCAATATTTAAATATTTATACAAGCGTCCTATCCGTTCCGACTTTATTCAGAATTTCCAAATCATTGCTTTCGGAGATCTTGGAACTGCATGGACAGGTCCGGATCCTTACTCTGATAAAAATTCCTTGAACAGCTCTGTTATTTATCAGGATCCGTTGGAAATCACTTTAAAAACGCAGCATAATCCATTGATTGGCGGTTACGGTTGGGGAATAAGAAGCCGTTTGTTTGGTTATTTTGTTCGTTTAGACAGAGCATGGGGTGTTCAGGATGGCATCGTACTTAAACCGATCTGGCATTTCTCCTTAAGTCTTGATTTTTAATTTCTGTTTTGAAAAACTCATCTTCAAATATGACAACAATAATGATTTTGCTTTGTGTCGGGTTATTAGCCGGTGTATTAAGCGGAATGGTAGGAGTAGGAGGAGGGATCATTATTGTACCGGCACTGGTATATTTTCTAAGTATGACCCAGCATCAGGCTCAGGGTACTTCCCTGGCTGTACTTTTATTACCTGTCGGAATTTTCGCGGTCTTTAATTATTATAAAGCCGGCTATGTAGATATTAAATCAACCCTGATCATTGCAAGCACTTTTCTGATCGGTGGATTAATTGGCTCTAAGATCGCTATCGCTATTGATCAGAACACTGTGAAGAAAATCTTCGGTGTGATTCTGTTACTTGTTGCGTTTAAAATGATACTTGGAAAATAAATATGAAGAAAATAATTATGCTTATTTGTTTTGCAGCTTTTTCGCAGGGATTTGCTCAGCAACCGGTTTTTGAGATTGGTGGCCAGAGATCTATCTCCGCTCAGGATAACCCTGATGCAATGACTTTTAGAATAGGCACAAATAATTATGTGCTTTTTCAAAAGTTCAATATGTCAAAAGGAATGCTTCTTCACCTGGAAGGGTTTTCAGATCCAAGAGATGGTTTCTTATGCTCGCAGGATATTGAGATTCCACATTTACCTAATGAAATAGCCATTTATGAAGGTTTTATTGTTTTGAATGACAAGATGGTTCTCTTCAGATCGGTGTTCAATAAAATTGATAAGAAAAGTGTACTATTTGCTCATGAGCTGAATGATAAAGGAATGGTAAAGGATAATGCTGGGGAACCAATAACTTCAATTCCTGCAGAAAAAGCAATGAATTCGGGAGATTTTGATATCAAAGCTTCTGATGATGGAAAGAACTTTGTTGTTCTTGCTGAATATCCTACCGTAAAAGAAACAAAAGAAAAATTTGCTGTTACGGTATTTAATGTAGCTTTAAAAGAAGTGTGGACAAAGGAGCTTGAATTGGCACACGATTCAAAAAGAGGTCCTACAAATGATGTATTTCTGGCTAATTCAGGAATCGTTTATGTAACTAAAAAAGTTGAAGGTCCTAAGAATGCTGATTTTTATACTACTTATCAGATCTCAGATAAAGGAGCGAAAGTGAAAGAGAATATAATAGAAATGGAAGCTCCGAAAAAGATAGTTAATTACAGCAGTGCAATTGATCAGAGTAATAATGATCTTATTGTAGCAGGATATTATACTGAAGACGGAAAAGTAACATTAGGCGGAACAGGATTCAAAGGATATTTTACATTCAGAGTTTCCGGCTCATCTGGTGATGTTGCGTCCCGCAGCACCAATGCATTCGATAAAACGAAAAGTAATCTTGTAGTGAATAGGCTAATGACAATTAAAGGAAATACATTTCTTTTAGGAGAAGAGAAGTATGAAACTAATATTGCAACAGAACAAAAAGATACAAGAGGATTTCCAATCTATTCGAGAGAATTCAATGCTGAGAATATCCATGTCTCTGTTTTTGACGGAAGCGGTAAGAGTATTATAAATACGGTTCTTCCAAAAGGTAATAAATCACGTGATGATGGCGGGTTTTCAAATTCTTATTCTGCCACAGCTATTGGAGAGCAGGTGATGATCGTGTATAACGATTTTCAATATTTACATGACGGCAAAGAACATAAGATAGTTGGTCCTCCATTGATTGGTATTAAGATCCCTGTAATCCAGTTTATCGGAGCAGATGGATCAACCGGTAAGAAATTTCCTATGATCGATACGAACATTGGTGGATTTAATGGTTCAGCAAGTTTATTGCCTGAATTGTCTGCACCAGTATCACCCAAGGAATTATTTATTCTGGGAAGAGATGAATCTCATTACTATCCTGTTAGAATGAAATTACCTTAGTATGAATGATCTGAAACAAAGGGTAAAAAAGCTTTCTTCGGAGTTTCTGCCAGAAATCACTGTTATCAGGCGACATCTGCATGCTCACCCGGAAATTTCATTTGAAGAGTATAATACATCCGACAGTATCGCTTTTAAGCTGCAGGAGTATAATATTCCCTTTAAGCAGGGTATTGTAAAAACAGGAATAGTGGCTTTGATAAAAGGTAAAAATCCTTCTTCAAAAACCATTGCTTTACGCGCGGATATGGACGCCCTTCCAATCACAGAAACAAATAACTGTGAATATAAATCGGTAAATATTGGCCTTATGCATGCCTGTGGACATGATGTTCACAGTGCATGCTTATTAGGTGCAGCTAAAATATTAAATGAGCTTAAAAACGAATTTGAAGGGACTGTAAAACTTATCTTTCAGCCGGGAGAAGAAAGACTTCCGGGAGGAGCCTCTTTAATGATCAAAGAAGGTGTTCTTAAAGATCCGGCACCACAAAAAATGTTTGGACAGCATGTGTTTCCTAGCATGGAAGTGGGTAAAGTAGGATTCCGTGCGGGTATGTATATGGCAAGCACTGATGAATTATACATGACTGTTCATGGTAAGGGCGGACATGCTGCCATGGTGAATGAATACGTTAATCCACTTCTGATTGCTTCCCGGATCTTAACAGAGCTTAATAATGAATTTATGTTAAGTGATGTAAAAGAACTTCCTCCTACAGTCTTAGCGTTTGGCAAAATAAGCGGCAATGGTGCTACTAACGTTATTCCCGATGTGGTAAATATAGAAGGCACATTCAGAACAATGGATGAGAACTGGAGAAAGCAAGCTCATATCAAAATGAAACAAACAGCTGATCGTATCGCAAAGGAAATGGGTGGAAGCTGTGAGTTTAATATTGAACTTGGATATCCCTTTCTTGTAAATGACCAGGAAACAACTAATTCTGCACGCAAAGCTGCGGAAGAATATTTAGGTAAAGAAAATGTTGAGGAACTTCCAATGCGCATGACAGCGGAAGATTTTGCTTTTTTTTCGCAGGAAGTTCCATCCTGTTTTTATAGATTGGGCACCGGGAACAAGTCGAAAGGAATAACAAGTGGAGTACACACATCTACCTTTGATATCGATGAAGCAGCTTTAGAGATCGGTTCCGGATTAATGGCCTGGTTAACACTGTCGGAATTAAAACGCTGATTATGTACAGATCAAAAGGACAAGCAATTTTCTGGGGTATAATTTGCGGAAGTTTGATAACGGCTTTTGGTATATATAAATATTTCGAAACTCAGTCTTTTTTCGCAGGAGCCAAAGAAACCACTGCTATTATTATTTCAGTAAGTAATAAAACAGAGTCTTCTACGGAAGACGGACAAAAATCATATCATAAAAAATTTACTGCCAGGTATGAGTACACTGTAAACGGTAAAACACATACCGATGATGAAATAACTACTGGTCAAACCTTTGAGGATTCAAAATATTCAAAAGGAGACATTCTTAAAATATATTATGATCCTGCTAATCCTCAGGACAACCGCTTTAAAACAGAAGCCCAGTGGCTTCCGGTTGCAGGCATTCTTTTAGGATTATTTGTTATAGGCGCAGGCATTTACACCTTGAAAACAAAAAGATATTTAAAATCTTAGCAGTCTTATTTCGGAAATTAAGTTAGCCAATCTAATTATTACACTGCATAAGGAATTAAATATTAAAAAGATTTATCGACCCTTATCTCTATTCATCTATACATTTCCTTCTTTTAAGGTTTAAAATCTCATATAGCTAAAAAGCTTGATTTCATTGGCATGTAGTTTGGTTGGGTGTTGAAAAATAGTGAATAAGTCTGTTTTTTTAAAACATCTTTTCAACTTATATTTGTTAAAACACAGAAACTCAGTCGCGGTTAATTACTCAGATTAATCCTTCTTTAAATTTATCGGAAATGGATAAAAGAAACAAGTTCGAAGTGCTGACTATGGATCAGCAGGTTGATATCACATGGAAAGGTGAATTTATCAGCAGCATTAAAGTAAAGAACTATTGTCTTATGCTTTATCTGGTTGAGGATTCTTATTATGTTGAGGTGTTTTATAACTCCAGTAAAAAAGAGATCATTTCAATAAAACTTCTTGATGAAACCCGTTTGCCTTTATATGCAGATGATATTTGTCTGGAAGAATTGTTTTAAAATAGGATAGCTGATTGGTCAGATCTTAGCTAAAGCCTGATCGATATCCGCGATAATATCTTCATAATTTTCTACTCCGACTGATAAACGAACCATTTTTTCGGTCAGATTCATTTTCACCTTTAATTCATCATTGACAGGAGCATGAGTCATGGAATACGGATGTTCGGCCAATGATTCAGTACTTCCAAGACTCACAGCAAGTTTTATCAGTTTTAAAGCATTAAGAACTTTGAAGGCTTGTTTCTCTCCTCCCTTTACATCAAAGCTGATCATTGCACCAGGCGATAAACATTGCCTTTTATAGATCTCATGTTGCCTGCTGCCTTTTTTGATAAGACTGAGGTAATATACTTTTTCTACCTTAGGATGATTATTAAGCCATTCTGCAATTTTCTTGGCATTTTCAGCCTGGAGTGTCATTCGCATTTTCAGCGTTTCTAAGCTTCTTAGTAATAGCCATCCTGTCCAAGGCCCCGCCATGGTTCCCATAATGCTTCTGAATGACTTAATTCGCTTTATAAGTGTATTGGGCCCGACTACAGCACCGGCAATAACATCGCTGTGACCTCCGATGTATTTGGTTGCGGAGTAAAGTACAAGATCAAAGCCTAGTTTCAAAGGATGTGAAAATACAGGGCCCAGAAAAGTATTATCAATTGCAGTAAGTACTTTTTTGTTTTTTGTTGAGAATTCCTTTGCGATCTCAACACACATTTTCATATCGATCAGATCATTGGTTGGATTAGCCGGACTTTCAATAAATATCATTGCCAGATTATCAGCCTTGCCGGTCGCTTTGATGTTCTTAATTATTGTTTCTTTAGAATCAGTTGGCATAAAAGCAACACTATAGATCCCAAATTTTAGCAGGATATGTTTGAAAAAATGATCAGTTCCTCCGTAAATAGGTTCACTGTGAAGCAGAAGGTCGCCTGGCTTTAAAAGCTCCAGGACAGTCGTGCTGATAGCTGCCATCCCGCTTTCAAAAACAGCTCCATCTTCAGCTTCATCCCAAAGACACAATCTGTTCTCCAGAATTTCCAGGTCGGGATTGTTGATGCGGCTGTAGATAAGTCCGGTAACTTCTTTTGGTCTCAGCTCACGTTTCCCATATGCAACTTCAAAAAAGGATTTTCCTTCTTCTGCAGTTTTAAAAACAAAAGTAGAGGTTTGAAAGATCGGGCATTTCACAGCTCCTTCAGAAAGTTCAGGCTTGTACCCAAAACTCATCATTAAACTTTCGGGCTTCATTTTCCTGTTGTTAGTCTTTTTTGAGATTGCCATAGCGCTTGTTTTTTGTTTGAATTTGCTCTACATAAATATATAATATTTATGCCTGATTAAAAATCAGAATACCGGAAATAAAAAAGCCTTCGGTTGGGGACCGAAGGCTTTCCTACAATTGTTCTGTGTTAATTCCCAAACTCACTCATAAACTTGATGCGCATAAGACGAATTTCTTCTTCAGTATATTCATCTTCGCCTAATTCTTTAAGTGCAATTGCAACTGAATCCGTATCAGATTCTTTGAAATATTCCATTGCCTCTTCCTGCTTATCCTCATCTAAAATATCGTTAATGTAATAGGTGATATTGACCTTAGTGCCGGAATGAACGATGCTTTCGATTTCAGTGATAAGATCGGTTAGTGATAAACCTTTTGAACTTGCAATATCTTCAAGTGGTAATTTCCTGTCTATATTCTGGATCACGTACACTTTTAATCCTGATTTATTGATGATTGATTTAACAACCATATCCAAAGGACGCTCGATCTCATTCTCTTCAACATATTTAGAGATAAGATCAAGGAAAGGTTTTCCGAATTTCTGAGCTTTGCCTTGTCCGACACCTGTAATATTTACAAGCTCATCCATTTTAATCGGATACTGGATCGCCATTTCTTCAAGAGAAACTTCCTGAAAAATTACATACGGAGGAAGCTTCAGCTTATGAGCTGTTTGTTTAAGCAGATCTTTCAGAGCGGCAAACAAAATTTCATCAGCACCTGATCCGCCTTTGTTTCCTGAGCCCGAAGGTCCATCTTCATCATCTTCCGTTTCAGTTCCTTCATAGTCATGATCCTTAGTTACCATCATGCTGGAAGGTTCTTCCAAAAACGCTTTCCCTTCTTTTGTAACTTTAAGCAAACCGTAATTTTCAATATCCTTTGACAATAATCCTGAAACCAATGCCTGGCGAATCACAGCATTCCAGTATTTTTCAGTTTTAATATCTTCAGCACCCTTACCAAAACACTCCAGTTCATTGTGCTTATATGATTTAGTGATTGAAGTTACATTTCCTAAAAGAACGTTGATAACATCTTTTGTCTTGAATTTTTCTTTCACATCCAATACTGCTTCTATTGCAAGAGCAATATCATCCATCCCTTCGAATTTTTGTTTTGGATTGCGGCAATTATCGCACATTCCTCCGCATCCTGCTTCATCATATTCTTCCCCGAAATAATGAAGTAAGAATTTTCTGCGGCAACTTGATGTTTCAGCATATGAAACAGTTTCAAGCAATAATTGTTTCCCGATCTCCTGTTCTGCAACAGGTTTACCTTTCATGAATTTTTCCAGCTTCATGATATCATCATGAGAGTAGAAAGTAACACAGTTCCCTTCACCGCCATCACGTCCGCCACGTCCGGTTTCCTGGTAATAACCTTCAAGTGATTTTGGAATATCATGGTGAATCACAAACCGAACATCCGGTTTGTCAATTCCCATTCCGAATGCGATCGTAGCAACTATCACATCTATGTCTTCCATAAGAAAAGCATCCTGCGTTTTAGCACGTTCTTTGGCTTCTAAACCTGCGTGATAAGGTAAAGCCTTTACACCGTTCACACGCAGAGTTTCTGCCAGTTCTTCCACTTTCTTGCGGGAAAGACAATAGATGATACCTGATTTTCCTTGCTGACCTTTAATGTATTTGATGATCTCTTTAACAACGTTTTGTTTAGGACGAACTTCATAATAAAGATTCGAACGGTTAAAAGAAGATTTAAAAAGATTTGCGGAGGTCATTCCTAAGTTCTTCTGGATATCCTGCTGAACTTTAGGTGTTGCAGTAGCGGTTAAAGCAATGATAGGCACTTTTCCTATTTGTTCAATTATTGGGCGAAGCCTTCTGTATTCCGGTCTGAAATCATGACCCCACTCTGATATACAATGTGCTTCATCAATGGCAAAGAAAGAGATCTTTATTTCATTGAAAAAAGCGATGTTGTCTTCTTTGGTTAAACTTTCAGGAGCTACATATAATAGTTTTGTTTTCCCTGCTTTTATATCCTGTTTAACAGTCGCTATTTCAGCTTTGGTTAATGATGAATTTAAAAAGTGTGCGATCCCATCTTCATTCCCGAAATTGCGTAATGCGTCAACCTGGTTTTTCATTAACGCGATCAATGGTGAAATAATTATCGCGGTACCTTCACTAACAAGTGCAGGTAACTGGTAACATAGAGATTTACCTCCGCCCGTAGGCATAATAACAAAAGTATCTTTCCCTTCTAATAAACTTGTAATGATTGCTTCCTGTTGTCCCTTAAAGCTATCGAATCCGAAAAATTTCTGGAGATATTCGGAAAGCGATGTTTCTACCTAATAAAAATATGTTACAAAGTCAAACATTTCTCCACTTTAAATCAAATAATCTACGAAGTGAATAAATCCATCGATAAAATAATTGCGCTTGCAAAATCGACCCTTATTATTGAAGCTGATTCCATCAGAAACCTTCAGAATTATGTTAATAATGACTTTGTAGAAACGGTTAAAATTATCGGTGAATCTAAGGGACGGGTTGTCATTACAGGAATCGGAAAGAGCGCTATAATTGCACAGAAAATAGTTGCTACAATGAATTCTACAGGAACTCCTGCTATTTTCATGCATGCGGCTGATGCGATTCATGGTGATCTTGGAACTATTCAGCAGGACGATGTGGTAATATGTATTTCAAAGAGTGGAAATACACCTGAAATAAAAGTTCTTGTTCCCTTATTAAAACATGGAGGAAATAAACTGATCGCGCTTGTTGGTAATACAGATTCCTACTTAGCTATTCAGGCAGATCATATATTGAATTGCAGTGTGGAAAAGGAAGCATGTCCAAATAACTTGGCACCTACTTCAAGCACAACTGCGCAGGTGGCCATGGGAGACGCTCTTGCTGTTTGTTTGTTAGATTACAAGGGTTTTTCGAGTAAGGATTTTGCGAAATATCATCCAGGCGGAGCTTTGGGAAAAAAATTATATTTAAAAGTAGGAGATATATCAGGACAGAATCAGAAGCCAACGGTTACACCTGACGCAACTATTAAATCTGTTATTCTGGAGATATCTTCCAAAAGACTGGGTGCTACCGCGGTTGTAGAAAATGATAATCTTGTGGGCGTGATAACTGATGGTGACCTAAGAAGGATGCTTGAAAAAAGCGATTCGGTGGCTTCATTGAAAGCTTCAGATATAATGAACAGAACTCCGAAACAGATCGATGCGGATGAACTTGCTGTAAACGCCATGCAATTACTTGAAAAATATAATATCACTCAATTGATCGTTACTGATAAAGGAAAGTATCATGGATTTGTTCATCTGCATGATCTGCTCAAGGAAGGTATTATATAAACAGAGAATCCTGAAACAGAAGTGAAGGGATAATTTAAACTTTAGGTCTTTACCGTTTGGTGGTTAGAAAAAAATGAGAATAGCAATTATAGTTCCTGCATATAATGAAGAGAAAGCCATCACAGCTGTGGTGAATGATATGAACGCTGTTGCCAGGGATCATGGTCTGGACCTGAATGTAGTTGTAATAAATGATTGTTCTAAAGATTCTACCTCAGAAGTTATTTCAACATTGGATTGCATCGCGTTAAATCTTCCTGTTAATCTTGGAATAGGAGGAGCAGTGCAAACCGGATTCAAATATGCTTTTGAAAATGGTTACGATTTTGCTATTCAGGCAGATGGAGATGGTCAGCACCCTGCAGCAGAAATTCCTAAACTTGTTAAAACTGCTAAAGATCTTAATGCTGACGTTGTTATAGGTTCCCGATTTCTTGAAAAGGAAGGATTTCAATCTTCTGCTTTACGCAGGTTTGGTATCAATTATTTTAAAAAACTTAACAGGATGCTGGTAGGTGTTTCTATAAACGACAGTACTTCCGGATTTCGATTGATCAATAAAAAAGTTTTAGAAGTAGTAAGGGAGTATTATCCTGATGAATATCCTGAACCGGAAGCAATCATATTATATTCTTTGTTAGGATTTAAAATAATAGAAGTACCTGTAACCATGAAAGAGAGGCAGGGCGGTGTTTCTTCCATTGGCGGTTCTTCTTCTGTGTATTATATGTTTAAAGTAACTCTTGCAATTATTTACACTTTTATAAGAATACGATTTAGAAAAAAAAATAATCATTAATCATCATGGCAAAAATTCAAATAATTGCAATCGCAGTAAGCCTTCTTTTTCTCCTTTATATTGTTCGCTTAATTGTAAAGGGGAAATTAAGAGAAGAGTATTCAATTATATGGATCGCTTGTACACTTGTCCTAATTGTATTTTCTTTCTGGAGAAATGGTTTGGAGGTAATGGCGGGAATTATCGGAGTTTACGAAGCTCCTAACTTGGTATTCACCGGAGCTATCTTTGCTATATTCATTTATCTTCTGCATTTATCTGTGGTTGTTTCTAAGCTGCATTCTCAAAATAAACAACTTGCCCAGGAAATTGCTTTGCTTAAAGAGAAGATACTTAAAAAGTAATTTCAGGTTTCAAATTTCAAATGAAAAGAATAGCAATTACTTTACTCCGGTAAAATATCCTTCAGCTTTTTATTTC
Organism: Bacteroidota bacterium; assembly: GCA_021323165.1. Classification (GTDB taxonomy): domain Bacteria; phylum Bacteroidota; class Bacteroidia; order 2-12-FULL-35-15; family 2-12-FULL-35-15; genus 2-12-FULL-35-15. The sequence goes on from JAJTCJ010000003.1 coordinate 16,470, forward strand.
CGAATTCTATATAACGATAAGTTAGAAAAGAAAGAAGGAACAGGAAAAAAAGATAACAAACTACACGAAGAACAGTGTAATCCATTATAAAGAACCACCGCATGTTTCCATGCCATAAATAAAGGCTATAGCACATCATTCCGCTTAACTGCAAAAACTTATTCGTAAAAAGATATCTCAGTATATTTTGCCGCATATACAAAAGTGAAAAGATAATCATTCCAAATCCTATCTGAAAAACTGTATTGATAAAAGGTTCTGTCCAGTCAGGTAAAAGCTTAAGGAAAACATAATCCGAAAAATAGAATCCAAGAGTGATCACTAAAAGTGAAACAAGAAATAAAACTTCTGCATTTTCCCTGAACCAATTCGTTTTCCATTGTGTGTGCCATAGATGACAAAATACCATACCGGCAGCAAAATCATCAAGTCTTCCCGGAAGGCTGTCTTTGATCATGCTTAAATGTGGCGCTACCTGATATTCCGGATAGAAATGCGCGACAACTCGCACTATAAAGCTCATTATAAATACAAGAATGGCGAATGTTTTAATACCGCGATGTTTAATGAAAAGAACTAATAAAGGGAATACAAGAGAAAAGAGGACTTCTATCCCTAAAGACCAAAGCACATAATTGTGAGGAGGAATAAATGTTTCTCTTGTAAAATTAAAGGTGAAAGTAAACATAAGGATTGTTTGCTTCCAGAAACTGCTGTCGTAAATATTGGTCTGGTGAAGAATAAATATTATTGCAATTACTAAAGCAATATAATACAATGGAAATAAACGCGCGGCTCTGTTTTTGAAAAACGAAACAATATCCGGTCTGCCGGAAAAATCACGGCTGCCGTTAGAATAAGGTAAATACAATACAAATCCGGAGAGGATAAAGAATAAATTTACTCCAACCCAGCCATTACTTAAATAAGTCAAAGGCATTATCACCAGATCTCCGATCTCAATATTTAACCAGCCCGGTTGATTGAACATAACACCTATCAGGTGAAAGTATATCACTCCGAGAATAGCGTAGCCGCGAAGGCCATTTATGACTGATAATCTTTGCATAGTTTGTTGAGTAAATATATAATTTTAATTTCATGACAAGCCATTTTGAAGTTAAGAAAGCCAGATATTTTATACTATATTTGGTTAACAGAATATGAAACATCAATTCAAACAACTCTTAGATCATCCCTGGTTCTTTCCTGTATTGCTATTTAATTATGGGTTGTTCTGCATCCTGTTTGCTGAAAAATATCCGGCAAATGATGGTTTTGGTACTGATGGATACGTCTTTCTTACATTCGTAACAGATTTTGTTCATAGTCCTTTTTTTGATAGCTATTATATACATAGAGTTTTACCCTCATTTACAATTCGGGCAGTATTAAAGTTGATTTCACTCGAGTTGACACCGTTAAATGTCTTTTACAGTTATGAAGCACTCAGTCTTATAAGTGTTGTAACCGCAGGATGTTTTATAAAGAAAATTCTTGTGGTTCTGAATGTGAGTCTTAAGAATCAACTTTTAGCCTTTGTATTGCTGTTTGTGAATTTTGCATTACTCAAATGGCCATTCTATTTTCCGGTCATGACAGACACCCTTACTTTAGCATTAAGTATAATGCTGCTTTATTTCTATTTAAAAAATTCATTATTGGGTTTGATCCTGGTTACCACCGCACTTGCATTCACAGGTCCGATGGCATATTATCAGGGCTTGATTTTAATTGCATTGCCATATCGTAAACTTGATTATCGTGATATACCGGCAATAGGGAAATGGACATTGTATGGATTTTCTATTTTACTTTTTGTGCTGGCATTTTTCTATGTTATTATAATTAAAAATGAGAATACAGATCTTGCTTTCGTTCTTAAGATCGATCAGGATCTGATTTGGGCGAGTGTTTTAATTATTCTTATTATGTATGCCGCTTACGCAAAGATGTTTATGAATGCTGAATTGTTTTCACTTTCATGTATTCATTCCTCAGTTGTGATTTCACGTTTACTATCTGCAATTGCCGTTTTTGCAGGCGTGATTCTTATCATATCAATGATAGATGTTCCTCAAACTGCAATTTACCCAATGGTGAAAATTCTTAAGAATCCTATGGTATGTGCTTTGATCAACCCCTTTCTGACCATTGTTTCGCATTTTACATTCTTTGGTGTATCCATCTGTCTGCTGATCATTTTCTGGAGTGATTTCGCTAAGATGATAAGTACATCAGGATGGGGATTAATAGGTGCGTTTTCTCTGAATCTTTATTTATATGGAATAATGCCGGAGAGCAGAACTCTCATGAATTTATTTCCCTGGATAGTCGTGTTTTTAATTTACTCAATAAACAACAAGGTGTTCTCTAACTCATTCTATTATATCATAGCCATTTTATGTTTGCTTGTGTCAAGAGCCTGGTTGCCGATAAATTTGCAGGCAATAGATAAGGTTGATGAGAATGGTTCTATCGATTTTCCAAATCAGTTGTTTTATATGAACATGGGACCCTGGATGAGTTTGAAAGCACTTTATATCAATGGGCTTGTAATGTTGATTTGTTTTGTGGTCATCATTAGTGTTCTTTATATCTCAGGCGAACTAAAGGTCAAAAAATATTTTAAAAAGGTCGTTTCGACAAATGGCAATGGATAAGTTTAAAATAAAAAAGATCTGCATTAATGTCTTTCTATGTGGTTTCCTTGTTTTTGTCGGGCTTCAGCAATGGAGGACATTTGAGAAATACAGCCTTCAGTTTGAAGCTCCTCTTTCTTATACTGAGCAAACACTTGGTAACGACTTTATTACCAACTATGGAAAGAGATTTACTGAAGTAAAACAGTTTTTGAATGAAACAAAGAAGATTGGGTACTACAGTGAGAACAATCAGAACATGCCTACTTATTATTTACACTATGTATTAAGCCAGTATTACCTCGCTCCAACCTTACTTGGGAAAAATGAAAACAGGGATACTGTTTTGTATAATTTATATGATTCATACAGAATTGATCCTGAAAATTATCATTTGAAAAATGGTTGGCAGGTAATAAAAGATTTTAATAATGGTTTTATCCTCATCTCCAGAAAATGATCCTTGGACTGTATTGGTTAATTGTCTTTTTAATTGGAGCATTCACAACTTTTAGTGTATTGAAGAACATTAAGGGATTAAATTTACGTTTGCTTTTAAATCTATCTCTTCCCGTTTCGATAGGTATAGCTTCGGTTATGTTTGTTTTTTTGAATATCATCGGACTTTCGATATACGCCATTCTTCTTCTGGAGTTTATTGTTTTGATCTTTTTGATGAAAAAGCAACATGCATCACTTCCGATTTTAGTACAGGGGAAGAAATTTAATTTTCAATTTTTTAAATACGAAATTATAGTCCTTGTTCTAATAGCATTCTATATTTATTCATGGTTGATGAATGCCGGCATATTTTATTTCGATAGTATAAAGGAGCCGCATGGCCTTTGGGATGCCTGGTCGTACTGGAATATGAAGGCTAAATTTATTTCCCGTTCACCGGATAGCTGGACAGAAATAATCGGCCAATTAAATTCACAGGATTTCCATGGTGATTATCCATTGATGCAGAGTGCATTTATTGCAAGCTCATGGCTCTTTACCGGCAAGGAATCAGTTTGGATACCAATTGTCTCTTCCTTTGTATTTACTTTTTGTACCATTGGATTATTAACCGGTGCTGTAACTTATTTCTCAACTTTGAAAAGAGGTTTAATAGCGGGAATTGTTTTGTTAAGCACTCCTTTCTTTTTTACACTTGGTGATTCTCAATATGCCGATATAACAGTTGGTTTCTTTTACCTGGCTTCGATTGTTTTTATCACACTGGCTGATAATACTGGGGATAAAAAAAACATGAACGTGTTTTTTATTTCAGCCGGTGTTATGGCTTCGATGGCCGCATGGAGTAAGAACGAAGGTTTGTTATTTATTTGCTGTTTGATCATTTCCAGGAGTGTATTGAAGATAAAAAAACCTGTAGAATTATGGCTGGAAATGAAATGGTTCGTATTAGGGTTATTACCGGTAGTTCTGCTTCTGTTGTATTACAAAACTTTTATTGCCGCACCGAACGATATTCTGGAAGCACAAAATTCTACAGGATTTGATAAGCTTACAGATATTGAGCGGTATAAATTAATCGGCTCATGGTTTATACAAAGAGCAATGAATTTTGGTGAGTGGATATTTAACCCGGTTTTTCTTTTTATTCCTTTGGTCCTGATCAAAGGATTCGATAATAGTAAAAAAACGTTGAATGGCTTTCTCTTTCTTTTTCTGATGCTGGGTGGTTTCTTTTTCTCTTATGTAGTTTCCTATATTGAGCTGGTATTTCATTTGTCCACTTCTGTGCACCGTTTGTTTTTTCAACTATTTCCGTGTTTTATATTTCTCTCATTATTGAGTTTAAAAAAAGGAGAATAAGAGTTTTGTGACTAAGGCCCCAAAAATTTATATCACACCTTACGAATAAACTTGGCCGGATTTCCCATCCATAATTCATTAGCCGGAATATCTTTTGTTACAAGGCTGCCTGCACCGATCATGGAGTTTTCGCCAATAACAACGTTTCCAAGGATTGTAACATTAACACCTATAGATGCACCTTTTTTAATTGTGATTGTTTGAAATTGGGCAGGATGCTGTTTGGAACGTGGGAATTTATCGTTTGTGAATGTAGTATTGGATCCGATAAAAACATTGTCTTCGATCCTCATTCCATCCCATAAATACACTCCGCATTTGATTGTAACATTATCTCCGATGATAACATCATTTTCAATAAAAGTATGACTATTGATATTGCAATTTTTTCCGATAACAGCTTTGCTTAATACTATTGCGAATTGCCATATTTTGGTAGCATCACCAATGTTTTTTGTCTGCACATCCGATAAGGGATGAATAAATACTGCCGTATCTTCGGTCTGCTGCATATTATTTACAATTATTAAAGTATAGTTTTATCAACGATAAAGTTGGGTCTTTTTTTAGCTGAATCATTGGCACGCCAGACATATTCTCCGATAATCCCTAAAGCTGTCATTTGAAAGGCAGAAACAAACAAAAGGACAACCATCATGCTTGTCCAGCCTGAAATAGGAATATTACCTGTGAATTTTGCAATGATCACAAAAATTCCATAAGCAAAAGCTGAAAGGCCAAGCAGAATGCCAACAAGGGATATGAGACGGATAGGTGCATAAGAAAATGACACAAAAGAATCAACAAATAACTTCACTTTCTTTTTTAATGTCCATCTTGATTTGCCGATCTCTCTCTTTTTTCTGACATAGGGAATACTTACAAAATCGTAATTAAGCCATGAAAGAAGATAGATCGTATTTGTATTGCTTTCATCAATGTCAACAACCTGTTTACATAATTGTTTGTCGAATAATACAAAGTCAAATCCACCGGGAGGAATATTTTCCAACGCAAATTTCCTCATTAAAAAATGATACGTGTTTGAAAACAGTTTCTGGCCAAAAGATTCTTCCCTGTCTTTTCTGTTAGCGATCACAAATTTTACGCCCTTGCACCAGTAATCATACATTTTAGGAACAAGATCAAGTGGATCCTGAAGATCTGCAGCGATTATTACATTACAATCTCCAGTTGAATAATTCATTCCTGCTAAAATTGCGTTATAAGAACCGACATTGCCTGCGAGCTTTATTATTTTAACTTTCGTAGGATGAACATTGTGAAATTTTAATAGTTCTGCATACGTGTTGTCTTTAGAACCATCATCAATAAAAATGTATTCGAATGTAACATCGGGAGAAAAATTCTTTTCATTATCAATCAGTTCAGCGGATGTAACAGGAATATTCTGTTCATTAAAATAACAGGGGATAATATATGTAAGTTTCGCCATGATAAATTATTTTAAGAATTCAATTTAAACCAATCCTCCATTCAGATCAATATATGCTCCTGTCAGATATGATGTTTCCCGAATGTATTGTATAGTTTTTAAAAGATGTTCCGGGTCACCAAATTCATTACAAGCGATCTTTGATTTGATCTTTTCCTGCATTTCCTTAGGAACAGTATTTATCATTCCAACCTTGAAATACCCCAGGTTAATATTATTGATAGTAATTGACCGCTGAGCATTTTCCAAAGCAATGCTTTTTATCATCCCGTTCAATCCCGCTTTAGACGCAGCATACGCGCTGGTTCCTATCACTCCGGTTTTAGCTACAATTGACGATAAGTTGATGATTCTTCCGAATTGCTGTTCACGCATGTGAGGAAGGATTGCTCTGATAAGATAAAATGTTCCGGTTAGATTTACATTAATGACCTTTGCCCATTCCTCTGCATCCGATTTATGCGCAAATGAATTGTAGGACATTCCGGCACAATTAATAAGTGTGATCTCTTTAAGCTGAGAACCAATATTTTTTATGAAAGATTCTACCTGCTTATTGTCTGAAATATCCAAAGCATAACAATCAGAATATTGCTTTCCGGCAGGTTTCGCTAAATGATAAGTTCCGATAACCTTTTCACCTTTTTCTAAAAGTGCATTAAAAAGATAATTGCCGATACCTCCCGTTATTCCTGTTATTACGATCATTTTAATCTAAAAAAATTATCTGTTAAACTTTTCCTCTTACAAACTTTTCTTTTTCGCCCAGTTAAGATTGCCGTTTGCAAGCTTATGGTTTGGATCGATTTTTAAAGCTTTGTTGCAGGCTTCAATTGCTTTGTCCCATTGCTGAAGCTGATTGTATGATGCACACATATTGCTGTAAGCATCTGCAAAATCAGGCTTTAAACGTACTGCATTTTCACAGGCTTCAATACATTTTTTATAATCCCCTTTTTGATAAAATGATAAACTCAGATCAAGATACTTTTCTGCTGTGGGTGATTTTTTAGCATCTTCTTCAAGGATCTGTACGTGATCTTTTCTTGTTACAGATGCTTCAAGGTAATTCAAAGCTTCCTGGTTGCCGGGAATGATCTGAAGTGTTTCCTGAGCGAGTTTGTTTAATTTATCCCATTCCCCTGTTTCGCTGTATGCTTTCATAAGAGCGCTGTGAGCTCCAATGTGAGCGGAAGACAGTGCAATGGTCTTTTCAAGCATTGGGATTGCTTCATTATACCTTAACTGATTGCAGAGGAAATTACCGTAAAAGAACCAGGCTTCAGGATAATTAGGCCCACATTGAACAGCACTCTTAAAATAAGTCTCAGCAGCGACCTTATCACCGGTTGCATTTTTTAATACACCAAGGTTAATGTGAAGGGAATAATAATACGGCCACATTGCTATTGCCTGGTTAAAATATTTTTCTGCATTTACGTAATCACCCCGCCCCATTAAAGAAAGTCCATAGTTCATTAAACCACGTGCATTCTTAGGACTTTTAACTGTTACATCCTGCCATAGGGTTTCTTCTGTATTCCAAACTTTGTTTCGTTCATGAGCGCCATAAGCATACATAGATAAAAGCAGCAATACAGAAACAGCAATTGCAGTGTTATAAGTTCTTGCTTTTTGCAGATAAGAATTCCGGTATTTTAAAAGCAGCAGGCCAATCACCCAGCAAACGCTAACCACCAGGCCTACATAAGGGAAAAAGATCCGGTGATCATTTAATATTTCAGCAAAAGGGATAACACTTGAAGAGGGGATTAATGCAAGAAAGAACCAAAGAATACCGAATGATACAGGGCGTAACCTGGAATCCTTTGAGAACAGAAAAGCAATAATGATCATTACGAGAATAAAGCCTATCCCGATAAAAAAGCGGATGTTCCATATCGAAGTTATTACCTGCCAGTCAGTATCGGCACTTAAACCAAGAGGAAGGAAGAAAGTGCTGAAATAATGAAAAATAACAAAGGGTTGAGAGATCAGATAATTAAAAACGGATGTTCCTCCGGATTGCCAGTTTTCCGGTGTAAAGTGGTCGACCAGAAGATACATGAGAGCACAAAAGATAAAGGATGGAATTGATGCCTTAATGACTGCCAAGGTTTCTTTGAATCTTGCTCTTTTAAACATATCATACAAGCTCAACTTTTGCTCGAATAACATAATGTAAAAGAATAACATTGGTGCGAACATAACGGCTGTAGGTTTTGCCAATGCGCCAATTCCAACCGGGATCAGGTATAAGAAGGTACGTTTTGAAAAAGGAGAGAAGATATACAGAACAAACCCGAGAATAACAAAGAATGTGGATTGAAGATCGGAGCGTGCAATAATATAATTAATGGTTTCTGCATTAGCTGGGTGAAGCATATACCAGGATGTAGCTCCTGCCGCTATAAAAAAATTCCAGTCATTCCTGAAAGAAATATCGAACATCTTAAAGATCACAAAGAACATTAAAATACCCTGCATCAAAAATAAGATAAACGAGGAAAGATGGAAATAAAAAAGATTATAACCTTTTCCTGCCCAATAATCCAGTGCCAGAGAAGTACTTACAACTGGGCGGTACGACTGATTGGAAGGCAAGGAGCTAAAGCTGGTTCCATCCTTAAAGAAAAGCGGGATGTTTTTTATATCCTGAATGAATATATTGTTCTCAATAGTATGGGAGTCATCAAAGTGAAACGAATTATTAAAATGATTGGAATAGGTTATGGTAACAGCGACAATAAGGAGGAATATAAAAATAAGGGATTTCCTCATCGGTAATCCATCGGATAATTGCTTGATCATATCGGATTGTTGTTATGTAAAAATAGCAAAAAAAATATGACCGGATGGAAATTTCGTTTTATATTTGAAACAGCCTTGATACACGGAGGCGATAATCATTTCAACCATTTTAAGAGTTTTTATAATTGTATTTTAAAGAAAGAAAATGAACAACGATCAGTCTCAACACGACCACGCAAAAAAAGGAAGAAATATTAAAATTGCTGTAATCACTATTTTATTATTGCTCCCGATAGTTTTTCTATTAGTGAAATTCTCAAAATCTCCTTCAGGAACGGTAAATGAGAAAGCTGTAAATACTGCTGCTCCGGTAATAGATATTGCAGGATTTGAAAATGCAGTTAAAACAAACCCAACCTTTGATAATTATATAGGTCTTTCAAATGCTTATGTTAACAGCAACATGCCGGGTAAAAGTGTGGAGCCGCTTCAAAAAGCGATTGAACTAAATCCTAAGAGCGCCATTGCTTATAACAACCTGGGTGTAGCGTATACCATGCTTCAGCAGTATAACAAAGGTATAGAAGCTTGCACTAAAGCGCTTGAGATCGATTCAAGTTTCCAGCTTGCCAAGAATAATTTAAACTGGGCAAACAGTGAAAAGAAAAATGTGGTTGCCTTTTTAGAAAAACAATCTCAAACGCCTGAGGCTTCCCGTGATGCTCAGTTTTATATTAATTATGGATTAGCGTATCTGAAGATAGGAGAGTATGATAAAAGCATTGAGGCCTGGAATCAGATCTTTAAATATGATCCAAAAAGCATTATCGCTTTGAATAATATCGGTACCGCTTTTATGATGAAGAACCAGGTTGATGATGCAATCGCTGTATTTAAAAAGGCTGTTGAAAACGGGCCTGACGATCAGCTCTCTAAAAATAATCTCGCATGGGCAATGAGTGAAAGTGCGAAGCTGAAGAAATAATTAATTTTTATTAAGGAAGCTCAGCACCTTTTCGTTTACTTTTTCCGCCTGATCTATAGAAAGGAAGTGACCTGCCTTTTTTATTATTTCTGTATTTGCATTTGGAATTAGTTTTTCAGCTCTTTCCAGACTTTTGGAATTATTTATAATATCCTTATCTCCGATAAGAACTAATACTGGTAGCTTTAAAGATTCTAATTCCTGATCAGTGTAGATCATCATTTTTAAAAAATCCATGTCAGTTCTCATAGTTTTCATGCAGGTATAATATTGTTCAACAAATTGATCTTCCAATTTATTTACATCATAACACATTGTTTTTAAAGTACTGCGTAAGCGATTTTTTTCCGGAACGATCGTGAAATATAAATTTTTCAAAACATTCGTTTTAGGCTTTACCATAGTAAAGGTTTGCGCGGGACTTAGTAAAATAAGTTTATCTATTTTTTTTGGTAGTTTATTTGCAAGCTCCACTCCGATCCAACCACCACGGGAAGCTCCGATAATACTGAATTTATCTAGCTTAAGCTTTTCGAAAACTTCAGAATACCATTTAACAATGTCTTCTTTCGTTCTTATGCCTTTTGAAAGAATGGATTTTCCCGGTTCGGCAATATAATCAATGGCGTATGTCCGGTGTTTTTCATTTAAAGATTTAATATTAGGATACCACATGGTTGAGCTTGCATACATTCCATGTAATAACACCAGCGGGCTACCTCTTTCCGGCCCGCTGATGACAACATGTGCTTTTCCATAACTTGTTTTAAGATAAACTTCTTCATACTTCACCGGCCATAAAGTCAAGGCTTTCGCATATGCTTCGAGATACAAATTCTCTCCTTCCTTCGTTTTAAACAGGGACGAATCCGTCATGCGTGTATTTTCGATACAGGTGAAACTTTCTAAACTATATGCAATACTAGCCGCAATGATCAGGACGAGCAACTTGACTGTTTTCTTCATGACATGTCTCTTAAAACAATTTACTTTAGAGTTTTAAAAATTGATGCCAAGGCCATTGAATGTGCCGATAATATTGACTTTGGGATCTGGTTGGAAGAAATTACACGATGAATGGCTTAATTGGAAGGTTGACAAATTAGATCCTTTTACCAGCTTCACTGGCGGTAATGAGAGGTTTCATTCTCGAAATCCTTGTTTTTTCCTGCTTTGCGCTCATTACCCAATGAATACAAACATTGCGAAAGGAGGGTGGTAGAGCATTGAAAAACTTGTGTGCTTTTTTATTGCTCCGTAGTTGATCTTCGTATTCTTCAGAAAGGACTGATGGACATTTTTCATATGAATAGATAACCGAACGTTTTTCCTCCCTTTTTTCAAAGGCGGCTATCCCACTGGGTTTTAACATCCCATTTTCTTTAAGCTCAGAAATTTTTTTAATATTTATCGCACTCCAGATACTTTTTGGCTTTCTTGGAGTAAAGCGGATGCAATAGCTTTCTTCGTCAATAGATCTTCTGATCCCATCGATCCAGCCAAAGCATAAAGCCTGATCTACGGATTCTGACCAGGTGAGACTAGGTTTACCGCTTTTTACTTTATAAAATCCAACAATAAGTTCTTTTTCCTTTAAATGGTTTTTCTCGAGCCACTTTCGGAAGTCGGATTGTTTGGGAAAAAAGACTGGTTCCATTTTACAAAGTTAGCACAAAGTCTAAATTAAAAACGCCCCATGAAATCATGAGGCGCTCACAAACAGAAATTAAAATTATTTAACTGCAGCTACAACATTCACGTTTAATTCAAAGTCATCGCTGATTGCTTTATCGCCAATGCCTTCCATAAATGAAGCAGAACCGTATTTAATATCAAACTTTGTTCTGTTAACTACAATTTTAGCAACTGTCACCAATGTTTTATTATCCATTTTAATCATCGCAGGAAAAGTGATCTCATTTGTAATTCCTTTGATGGTCAATTTTCCGGTTACATCATAGTTGTTGCCTTCTTTTAATACCGCTTTCGTTATTTCAAATTTCGCAGTTGGATTTTTTTCAACCGAAAAGAAGTCATCATTTTTTAAATGACCAACCAGTTTACCGCTCCATTCGGGGTCAGTAATATCTGTACAGGTAATAGAATTCATATCGAACTCCAGGTTGCCGCCTGTAAGGGTTTTGCCATCACTTAAAATATTTCCTTTAGAAATACTAATCCCTCCGGAGTGTTGCCCGGTTACTTTTTTACCTAACCAGGTAGCTGATGTTGACTTTGTGTCTACTGTATAAGTAACACCTTTTTTAACTTCATTTGTTGTGAAAGCCATTGCTGTTACTGCAGCTATTGCAATAAAGCCCATTTTAATTTTATTGATCATAGGATATGTTTTTATAATTACACTGCAAATATATGTATATACATATAATGTTCCAACAGTTTTTGAAAAAATATTTTGTTTTAAATAAAAAAGACCTATATCGGGGCGATACAGGTCTCCTTAAAAATGGGAGAATTTTACTTTTTAAACTCAATAGAAACTGAGTTTATGCAGTAACGTTGACCTGTAGGAGCTGGACCATCATCAAATACGTGGCCAAGATGCCCCCCGCATTTAGCGCAGGTGATCTCTGTTCTTATCATACCATGCGATTTATCTTTTGTATAGACAACCTTTGTAGAATCGATTACATCTGAAAAACTTGGCCAGCCACAGCCTGCATCAAATTTTGTATCTGATTTAAATAATTCCGCACCGCATGCAGCACATACATACGTACCTTTTTCTTTATGAAGATAATATTTGCCGGAGTATGGTGCTTCTGTTCCTTTTTCTCTTAAAACTTCATATTGCTCAGGATTCAGAATTTTTTTCCATTCTTCATCTGTTTTTTCTACTTTATCGATCATAGTGCTTTTAGGTTTTGGAGTGGTTGAGTTATTCTGGCTATTGCCTTCACAGGCAGACAAACTTATCACAAGGACCAAAAAAAATAATTTTTTCATATTGGGTATGTTGGTTTACTCAGAGATATTCGTGTTAAATAGCCTTTTGGTTTTATGCCTGTCGTTAATTTATGTTAAGGAATCTGTAAAAAAAATATTCCAGTTCCGGTTTATTATTTAACAGGTGGTTTCGGAGGACTTTTACTTTTTGTTTTTTTTACATCCGCCTGCTCAGCGCCCGGTCGAATTAGTTTAACGTCTTTTATCTTTTCGGAAGTGTAATCCGATTTATCAAATATGTGAACAGTTTCCGTATAATCCGCAAAATTCTCGGCAGTGACCTTAAGAATATATTTACCTGGATTTAATAAAAAAATATATTTCATGTTTTGACCATCAATGTCTTTGGAACCAATTTCAGCATTTGTTGCTGCATCAATCAATGTTACCGTGGCCGTTAAAGTAACAAGGGAATCCTGCGTTAAGATATTGCCTTTAAGAATGGTTTGTCTGACTTCTACCTCATTGAATGTCACTTTATAAAGATCAAGATCACCATAACCTTCCGGTCTCACAGCTGCTATGTAACCATCACGTTGATTACCGGCAAGAGTGAATTCCATGTTGTCTTCAGGAGTATTGATAGGATAACCTATATTTACAGAAGGCCCGAAAGTCTTACTGACAGAATCATAAACGGACTTAAATATGTCAAATCCGCCCATGCTTTTTGGTCCTTCGGAAGCAAAATATAATGTTCTGCTGTTCTCATCATAGATCGGGAAAGCTTCCCTGTATTTTGTATTAATGTTAGGACCAAGATTTACTGGTTTGGCCCATTCTCCATTTGGTAATTTTTTCAGCATGTAAAGATCAGTTTCGCCCAAACCTCCTTTTCTGTCTGATGAAATAATTACTGTTTTAAGATCACTTGTGATACAGCCTTCAAGTTCCAGATCTGCAGTGTTTACCGGCTCAGTGAAAGAGGTCGGTTTTGGAAAAGTTTTTCCTTTACCTGATGAAGTAATAAAAAGATCTCCGGAAATATTCATTCGGACATTATCCTGATATACTATCATGTTTTTTCCATCCGGTGTAACGTATACACACTGCTCATCTTCTGCGGTATTAACAAGAGTTCCCAAGTTTTTTGCTTTAGTGAACGCGCCATTCACAACTTTTGATGAATAAATATCCGATGTATAAAAACCTTCCCAGCTTGTTACGCTTCCTGTATTGGTTTCTCTCCTTGAAGTAAAATACAATGTGCCTTCGCTTTGGATCACATAGGGATAATAATCAGGATATTTTGAATTCACAGCTTTTCCTAAATTTTCAAAACTTACATTTAAGGGCTGAGACACGATTTGTTTGGCATTATTACAATAAGCAATGTATAAGTCTGCCATCTCATAATTCTTTTCAGCAGTTTTAGATCTGAAGAGATTGAAATATTTTAAAGCATCATCGAACTTATAAGAGTAGAGATAACCTTGCCCAAGCATGAAAACAACTTCTTCATCATTGGGATTTTTTTTAAATAGGAAATGCAGATAGGGAAGAGCTTTTGTTTTATCTCCATTTACACTCAGGTAACATATTGCCAGGTTTCGGTTGATCTCAGGATTACTCTGATCACTCGGCCATTGTTCAAGATAACCTGCTAAGGCGCGGTTATAATCATTGTTATCAAAATAAACTTTTGGACTTAATTTTTCTTTTGAGTTCTGAGAAATTGAAATAGTAAAAAATGTACAGAATACAAGTGTGAGAATATTGAACTGTTTCATGTGTCACTATTTAGGTGTATTTCAAATATACAAAAAAAGAAACGGATTATTTCTCTGATAAAATTCAAAAATCACCTATCCTGCCCAGCCTTCTCTGTCCAGACTCCTATACTGAATTGCTTCTGCAAGATGATTTGTTTCAATTTTCTCACTCGCGTCAAGATCCGCAACAGTTCGTGCAACTTTTAGAATTCGGTCGTAAGCCCTTGCTGATAAGCCCAGGCGTTCCATTGCTGTTTTTAATAATTGGTTTCCTGCTTCGTCAATGCTGCAGACTTCTCTTAATTGTTTAGAGCTTATCTGAGCATTACAATGAACTCCATCCGCATTTGTATATCTTTTGCTTTGTATTTCCCTTGCGCGGATCACTCTTTCCCTCACCGCATAGCTTTTTTCAGAGATTCTTTCTGCTGCAAGTTCAGTGTATGATACAGGAGTTACTTCAACATGTATATCGATCCTGTCAAGTAAAGGACCTGAGATCTTATTTAAATATTTTTGTACTACACCGGGAGGACAGACGCAGTCTTTTTCAGGGTGGTTATAAAAGCCGCAAGGACATGGATTCATTGATGCTATCAGCATAAAGCTTGCAGGATATTCAACTGAAAACTTTGCTCTGGAAACTGTAACGATCCTGTCTTCAAGAGGCTGACGCATAACTTCCAATACAGTTCTTTTGAACTCCGGCAGTTCATCGAGGAATAAAACACCATTATGAGACAGGGAAATTTCTCCGGGTTGAGGAACGCTGCCGCCCCCGACCAGCGCGACATCCGAAATGGTATGATGAGGGCTTCTGAATGGCCTGATTGAAACCAATCCTGTGTTTTTTCCCATCTTGCCGGCAACACTATGGATCTTGGTTGTCTCAAGTGCTTCATGTAAATTCATTGGAGGCAGAATTGTTGGAAGTCGTTTTGCAAGCATTGTTTTTCCCGCTCCGGGAGGTCCGATAAGTATTACATTATGTCCTCCGGCTGCCGCAATTTCCAATGCCCGCTTAATATTCTCCTGGCCCTTAACATCCGAGAAATCAAACTCCGCTTCATTTAATTTTGTAAAAAAATCATCGTGAGTATCTATTACAGTAGGTTGAAGTTCGGACCGTTCATTAAAAAAATCGATGACTTCTTTTATATTCTCAACGCCATAAACATCAATTCCACTTACTATTGCAGCTTCTTTAACATTTTGAATCGGGAGGATAATGCCTTTGAATTTTTCTTCTCTTGCTTTTATAGCGATCGGTAAAACTCCTTTGATTGGCTGCAAACCTCCATCGAGGGAAAGC
This sequence comes from Bacteroidota bacterium, assembly GCA_021323165.1. GTDB lineage: Bacteria > Bacteroidota > Bacteroidia > 2-12-FULL-35-15 > 2-12-FULL-35-15 > 2-12-FULL-35-15. The sequence continues at coordinate 32,119 of JAJTCJ010000003.1, forward strand.
TCGCCCATGATAATATAATCCCCGACTTTATCTGATTTTATCTGTTCTGAAGCTGCTAAAATGCCCACAGCAATAGTAAGATCATAAGCAGAACCTTCCTTTCGAATGTCGGCAGGAGCCATGTTTATAACGATACTTTTTCCGGGAATCTTATATCCGTTATTCTTTAATGCGGCATCAATTCGCTGTTGGCTTTCCTTTACAGCACTGTCGGGCAGGCCAACAAGTAAGAAATTAACTCCGGGATTAATATTGGTTTCAACAGTTACTGTTGTTGCACTGATACCATAAACGGCACTTCCAAATGTTTTTATAAGCATAGATCATTTTATATAACAGTTTTGGAGTAGGCTGCGAAAATACAAATTTCAGGTAAATCACATAATTTAAATGATCTGAAACTAAGCTTTCGATTACTAAGAATAAATCCAATAAGCTTCACATTTTTACTTTTAATTGGTATATTAGCTCTTGTAAAAATTTTATACACAAGAAAATGAAAAAAGCTACACTTTTAATTGCCTGTGTTTGTTCTGTTTTAGGAGCAAGTGCACAAACCTTTTCGGATAACTTCGAAAGTTATACTGTAAACACTCCATTATTGGGAATGCAATCCCCGAATTGGAGAACATGGTCTTCTGCAACCGGTGGTGGTACTGAAGATGTTCCAGTTGTTACAACGGATAACCACACGACTGCCGGATCGAAATCAATTTATTTTTCGTCTACTTCGGCCACTGGCGGACCGGATGATGTGATCCTTCCTTTTGGAACATCACCTTTGACTACCGGACAGTTTACATTCACTTCATGGTTTAAAATTCCTTCCGGAAAAACAGCATATTTCAATTTTCAGGGAAATGCAACAATGGGGAATTTATATGTTTTGGATTGCTGGATGGATAATTCAGGTGGCATAACAATTCAAAATAGCGGCACCACAGTTATGACAAGCACATATCCTGTTGGATCCTGGTTCGAATTAAAGATAGATGTTAATCTTAACACTAATACCTGGACATTGCTTGTTGACGGAGTTTCTGCAGGTTCATGGTCAAATGCGAGTAATCAGGTATATGCTATAGATTATTATCCTGCTGATGCAAGCGCAAAATTCTGGGTTGATGATGTTTCTTACAATGTAGTACCATACACACTTCCTGCTGTTAACGGTGCTAACAACCTGATTTCTGTAACAAACGGATTAGTTGGTCAGCAAAGAAATGTATCTGTTAAAATGCGTAATCTAGGTACAACAGCAATTACTTCTTTTGATATGACACTTGTACATAATGGCGGCACTCCTGTGGTTCAAAATGTAACGGGAGTAAACATTGCTTCATTGGCTACTTATGTGGTTAACTTTTCTGCACCTGTTACACTTGCTGCCGGGACAAACACATTTACAGCAACTATCAGTAATGTTAATGGTACTTCTCCTGATGGTGATTCAAGTGATGATATGATCACTCAATCACTAACACCTGTTCAGCCCGCTGCTGGTAAAGTTGTTGTAGCTGAAGAAGGAACCGGCACATGGTGCCAATGGTGTCCTCGTGGTGCTGTTTATATGGATATGATGCAGGAGAAATATGATGATTATTATGCAGGAATTGCGGTTCATAATGGAGATCCAATGGTTGTTTCAGCTTATGATGCAGCTATCGGAGGTTTGATCGCAGGTTACCCAAGTGCTCTTGTAGACAGAGGAGCGGAGATCGATCCAAGCGGAATTGAAGGTGATTTCTTAAACAGAATCGTTGTTGCTCCAGAAGGAACAATTGTTAATGGTGCAACATATAACACATCAACGCGTGTTTTAAATGTATCTGTTACTACGACTTTAATGACTAATATTTCAGGTAATTATAAATTAGCTGCAGTTATAACAGAAGATAGTGTTACAGGTACTACCAGTGCGTATAATCAGTCGAATGCTTATGCTGGCGGTGCATCCGGGCCAATGGGCGGATTTGAGTCTATGCCTAATCCTGTTCCTGCTGCTCAGATGAACTATAACCACGTTGCACGTGTTTTAAGTCCAAGCTTTGCAGGTATGCCTTATGCATTTGGAAGCAGCGCAACAAGCGGGCAAGTATTTACTTATAACTTTAGTTATACACTACCTGCATCCTGGGATCCAAATCAGATCCATATTATTGGAATGATGATCGATCCGTCAGGTACAATTAATAACGCTGGTAAAGCGACAATCGCGGAAGCTGTAGCTAATGGATATGTTTCTGGTGGTACAGTTGGTATCACAACTCTTGCTTCTGCTCCAGATGATATTATGTTAATGCCTAATCCGGCTAACACATTGACTAATATCTCTATGACATTAGAAAATGATTCGGAACTTAATATCGAAGTATTCTCTTCAAATGGAAAACTGGTTGCTTCTAAATATTATGGTAAAATGAGCGGTGCTTATAATTTCCCGATCGACACACAGGAATTTGCAAAAGGAGTTTATTTTGTAAAAGTAAGTGTGAATGGTCAGCCGAAAGTTCTGAAACTAATAAAAGAATAATAAAATATGTATTAATAAAAAAGGCTCCCAGAAAATGAGAGCCTTTTTTATTTTAAAGAGTTTTCAATTACATCTATAAGAGTATGAATAACTTTAATATGGATCTCCTGGACACGATCGGCATAATCACTCCGGGGCGCACGTATTTCCACATCACACAGGGAGGCAATCTTTCCTCCGTCTTTGCCTGTTAAAGCAATAACAGTCATTCCTTTTTCTTTTGCCGCGTTAACCGCGTTGATAACATTGGCGGAATTTCCGCTGGTGCTGATTGCAAGTAGAACATCTTCTTTTTTTCCAAGAGCTTCTATATATCTTGAAAATATTTTATCAAATCCGTAATCATTGGCAACGCAAGTGATATGTGAAGGATCAGAAATAGAAATTGCTGGCAGAGCTGCTCTTTCATTCCGGAATCTGCCGCTAAGCTCTTCAGCGAAATGCATAGCATCACACATTGATCCTCCGTTGCCGCACGAAATGATCTTCCCACCATTTTTAACAGCATTCACCATTAGCGTAGCGGCACTTTCAATAGCTTTAATATTAGATGGATCTGCGATGAAGTTGGAAAGAACTTGATGCGCTTCTTTTAAATTTTGCTCAATCAGATTTTTCATTAAAGCGAATGTACGAATTAATAATAATCAATTCAGAACCACCTTTAATTCAATCAAATTAGATAAATATTAAAAGGATTTTCGGGATCTCAATTGGTAAAAATCAGGAAAATATTAAAATATTAAATGGAAATTTCTTAAATTGCAATCGAAAACACATTCCAACATGAAAAGAATCTTTACCTTATTTAGCCTGATTATCGGGGTAGCTGCCCTAAATGCTCAAACCGTTAAAAAAACGGATGATGAAAGTAATTGTTATTTAAAATGGGCACAAAAATTTGAATCCCGCGGTGCTGAAGAAGTGAGCGATGGCGTCTATCCTGATGTGATCATTACTTTCAGAAATGGCGGAGATGCAGAATGTTACAATGGTAAGGTTGAAGTGAAAGAGGGAAAGGTTATCTCAATGTTCCTTAAAATGGAAGATGGGTCTTACGAGGTTGTAAAGAAGAAATCAAAGTATGATAACATTCCTGTGAAAGTTACAAATGGGATGTCAAGTACTGTTGTAACTAAGGAAGATGAACTTATTAATGTACTTTTCATTAAAAAGATCAAACCTAAAAAAGCCGGATTTGAGAAAGCTCCGGATCCTAATGATGATTAATTAAACAAAACAATATTCAACAAAAAAGCCTCCCGATCTTCGGGAGGCTTTTTTATTGCTCAGAGATATTAAGGATTTAGTTTTCGAATAGCTCAAATTCATAAGATTCCATGATCTGATTAGCCAGCAGCTTTTTGCACGCCTCATCAACTTTACTTTTTGCAGCTTCTTTGGATGCAGCTTCTATTTCGAGAGTGATATGCTTACCAATTCTTACATTTTCAATTTCCGGTAAACCAAGATTCTTCATACTGCCTGTAACCGCTTTTCCTTGTGGATCAAGTAATGCTTTTAATGGCATCACATCTATTTCTGCTCTGAATTTCATTTATTTAAGTTTTTAAGTTTTTTTCTTCTTTTCCGTCTTTGTCTAAAGTTACTTCCGATAGATAAAACAATGTACAAAAATATGATAAAAGGGATTGCAATGAATTGAAATAGTATTAACAAAAAGACTGAAATTATTAAAAATGAAAACCTGATACGATTAGGCTGCCATCTGAATGATTTGAATTTTAAAGCGAAAAGCGGAAGTTCAGCGACCAGTAAGAATGACATAATAATCGTTAATCCTACCAATAAATAAGGATTCAGAAGAAAAGGCTCATAGTTATCATATCCCTTATTCTGAAATTTTAATATAAGCGGTAATGAACAGATCAGAATACTGTTTGCCGGTGTAGGAACACCAATGAAAGAATCACTCTGGCGCGTATCGATATTGAATTTTGCCAAACGAAGGCCAGAAAAGACAGTTATAAAAAATCCAAAATATGGAAGAACAGGATTGCCCATCGGGGTTTCAGTGATGGGAACCGCTAAAGCATAATTGAGGCCTTGTTGTATTAAATGGTACATTACAACCCCGGGAACCACTCCAAATGTGACCATGTCTGCCAACGAATCAAGCTGTTTGCCAAGTTCGCCTCCTACTTTCAATATTCGGGCAACAAATCCGTCAAAGAAGTCGAGAACAGCTGCGATTCCTACCAGATATGCACTGATCACCAGATTACCGTTAAACGCAGAAACAATTGCTGCACAACCACAGAACAAATTGCCGCAGGTGATCGCATTCGGAAAGTGCTTTAAGAGTTTCATCTTTGGCGAAAATACTATTTTTTGCTGAATTAATCTTCTTTACAGAAACGGATGATGGAGCTGATCTTTGAAGAATCAGAGAATAGTTTTTACATATCTTTATAACATGCAATTTATTTTGCCTGCCGTTTACTGTCTAGTGTTCATTTTCCTTATTGGTAAGATGAATTTTTTTGAAAATGCTTTTCTTTCAAGAACCAGGCTCGTTGTGTTGTTTTTTTTGAAAATAGCAGCAGCTGTTTCTGTCTGGCTTCTTTACACTTTTTATTATTCAGGTTCCGATTTCCTGACTTATTTTTCAGACAGTTCCGTTTTAATTCACAACTTGTTTAACCCGGATCATCAGGAATATTCTTCAGTTTGGGAAGGAAGCTTTAATAATTCAGTATTTAATAGTGCCAGAATGATGATTTGTCTTAATGCCTTTTTGCATATTTTTTCCTTTGGTAACTTTTATGTTCATGGCTTGTTCTTTTGCTTTTTTTCTTTTCTGGGACTTGTTGCTTTATTAAAAAATATTGCAAATCATTTTCCTGAGAAGAGGAACGTAATAATCGCTCTGTTCTTTATACCTAGTATTATCTTCTGGGGATCAGCACCGCTTAAAGAATCTGTAATTATAGGAGTGGCCGGGTTGCTTGTGTTTTTAACTGATTTTGGGCTTAGAATAAATTATTCTAAAAAAACAATTTTGATGGTCTTTTTAATGGTTGGTTTACTCTCTGTTTTAAAAATATATGTGCTGCTTGCTTTATTTCCTTTGTTAATTACCAATCAGCTTATTGCCAGAACTTCTGTACGGTTTGTTTTACTTAAATATATTGCTGTATTTGCATTGATGGCAGCATGCCTGTTTCTAAGCTCTCTTATAAGTGATGAATTAAATATTTTAAAGATCATTTCGGATAAACAGGCTAAAGCAATAAGTGAGGCTAAAGGAGGAATATTTTTAGCTGATGATAAAAATTTTGTGTGTGTTGACTATGGTAAGAAAAATGATGTTCTGGAAATGATCACTGACAGCACATATCGTATAAAGAAAGGAAGCACTTTCATGAGCTGGAAGTTGGAAAATATGTCGGACACAACTTTTGTTGTCAACTCACAGGATACATCAATCTATAAGATCCTTTACCAGCAGATTCCTGCACGTTCTGTGATTCCTGTCAGGAAACTAAAACCGGTTATAACTGAATACTTAGCGTACACTCCAATAGCTTTTATTAATACATTGATAAGGCCCGGTTTCTGGGAAATAAGATCCTGGCTTCAGCTGATCATGGTTATAGAAAATTTATGGATTGTATTTCTTATCGTTTTATCGATTGTGTTTTTTGATAAAGGAATTCTGAATAAAAAACACATCGTGATATTCTGTATTTTGTTTTCCTTAATAATATTTGTTCTGATAGGATTAACTACTCCTGTAATAGGTGCGATGGTCAGATATAAAACCATTGGCTTGCTTTTTCTCAGCGTTGCTTGTATCATTATGCTGGACACAAATAGGCTCAGAAAAATATTTTCCAGATAGTTATTCTCCGGGATTTTTATACAAAGAAATATACACCTGACCGGATGCGAATTTTTTCACAAGAAGCCAGCTTGCCTTAACCTCTTCCACCTGAAACGGAATATCTGTATTAATGATGTTGGTTTGAAGGAAATAAGAATAATCACTGATAGGTCCGCTCCAGACATTAGTATAACTAAATGATGAATCACTCAGATTAGAAAAACGTGTATCAGCAATCAATGGATATTGTGTTCCTATTTCTTTGTTGGAAATATTCTTCTGCAGGATAAATTCATCCATCTGGTCTTTCAATTTAAAATAAGGAATAACTTTTAACGAAGAATCCCATGCGTTTCCATAACGTTCCGGATAGATCCAAAAGTTACCTGAAACCAGACTTATAGTAAATAAACCAGCACATATGTTTCTGATAATTTTGTCAGGAATGGATTGCAACAGGTAACAAACAAAAATATTTAGCAATAAAAAAATCCCCAAAAAATATTTTGGTCCTATAGGATTTGATAATGGCGACATCCAAATGGTGAGGATTAATAAGGGAATGAAAATTATTGTGGATAAAAGCTTGAATTCGGGAGTTCCGTTTCTTCTGAAGAACACTAAACCGTAGAAAACTACAAAGCTCCACAAAATTATCCGGCCCTGATCTACAAGTTTCCAGCCAATGTAAAATATTTTCTTAAGGGTCATAAAAGGCGAAGTCCAGGCTTCGTCCGTATATTCACGAAGAGGAGAGAAAAATAACCAGCCTGTTTTTTCTTTATGAAAAAGCGTCCAGATAATTAATGCGATAAGAGCAGGAATATATTTTAAGAAGATTATCCCGGCCTTTTTAAATATGAACATATCAATTACAAAAAGAGAGCATCCTAACATAATTCCTCTCATACTGCTCATGCAGAGAAATACCAGTGCAATTGAAAAAGTCCATTTTCTTTCATTAAGTAAGGCATTTAATGCTATCATAAAAAAGCAAACCATGAGTATGTCATATCCCATGAGTATAGCCTGAGTGGAGAGAACAGGTTCCGCAATTAGTAATATGAATGCATGTTTAATGGTAGAAGGCTGCAGGAATCGTTTAGCGAGTTTGAAGTATTCAATTATTATAACAATTAAAAAAGGTAAAACCGCTAAATGAGATACTACTAAGGATTTCCCGAAGATCTTCCATACAGCTGCTAAATAAAGTGAATACATAGGGAAGCCTCCTGTATCCGGAATTTCATTGTTTAGAATTTCACTGAAATTGTTATTGAAATAGTGTACAGCTATCTCTGAGAAAAAAGTGCCGTCCCAGAAAAAGGGGATATTTAAACTGACTAGAATAAGTATCAGAAAAAAGAATAAAGAAAAGTAGAGGTACTTATTCTGCATTATCAGCGCTCTTTACTATTTCCGCAATGCTGTACTGAGGTTTATTATTTACAGCAAGATACATTCTGCCGATATACTCACCAACAATACCAAGTGTAATTAAAATTAAACCGCTGAAGAGAATGATCAGAACAACGACAGTGGTCCAGCCTTCTATGTAGTTTTTTGTAACAAAGTAATCATACAGATATTTAATAAGCAGGCAAATCCCAACAAGTGTTGCTATACACCCTGTAAATGTTGCAATGCGGAGTGGTATCACCGAAAAGCCGGTAAACAGTTTCATAAATACAGAAAAGGATCTTGTGAACGAATAATTACTTTTTCCGGAATTTCGTTTGTGATGTTCTATATTAACTTGTGTAATACTTGAGGTTATGCTGAGAAGGATGCCGTCAATATAAGGATACGGACCTCCGAATTTAATGATCTCATTTACTGTAGAACGGTTAATTACTTTGAACGGAGAAAGATAGATTTCCTTTGGTTTTTGAACTAATAATTGAGCCATTCGGCCATTAAGATCACTTCCGGTATTCTTGACAAAATTTTGCTTTTTTGAAATAAAATTTCCATAACAAACATCAAAGCCTTTTAAACAGGCTTGGTATAGAGTGATGATATCAGAAGGATTATGCTGCAAGTCATCATCCATAATAACAACATAATTGCCTCTTGATGATCTTAAACCGGCAAGAAGAGCATTATCCTGTCCACTGTTCTTTCTTAATTGCAAACCGGTAATGTTTGAATTAGTAAGAGCGAGCGATCGTATCTTTTCCCAGCTGTTATCAATACTGCCGTCATTAACAAAAATAATCTCGTGATCAATTCCTTCCAAAGCTTTACACAATTGCCCATGCAGCTCAGTTATAATTGCTGAACTGTTATAAACAGGAATAACTATGCTTATTTCGGGAAAATTCATTTATTTAATTCGATGATGATATCCTTGCTGATCCGATCCCGGATAGTAAAAGTAAAATTTAATTTATTGCTTAAAGATTCAAGTTCCTTTATTAATGTGGTTTCTGTATACCTGAATTCCTGTTCTTTGCCTTTAACTGAAGCGGAGCGTTTGGCTAATTTACCAATAATTCCTGTTTGATCGGAAAGATTAATGACAGGTTCAGAGATAAGTATACGTGGAGCAGATTCAAACATTTTTTTTATCAGGGCTTCCAGCCCCGAATGAAAATGATAAAGAGAGCCAGTTATGATACAAACTTCTGCTTTTTCTAAACCGGGAATAGTATTCAGATCGGATAATTCCGCATTATATCCTTTTGATTTGGCATGTTCAACGAATCCTGCATTGATATCATAACCTTTCCATGAAATTTTATTCTTAAAACAATGATCAGCAATATAAGTGTCACCAAAACATAACTCAATTGCATTTTTTTCTTTTAGAAGCTTAATAACCGCTTTAAACCGCTTCAGGTATTCACCTTTGTAAAGCAGGTTCATACAAAATCTGTAGATCCGTATGTTTGAGTATATAAACGCGGTTTTTGTCACTGTTCTCAAGGCTTTCTGCAAATATAAGAATTGAAGGCAATAATAACCTGAAAGTGCCGTTATTGTTCGTTTGCAAATGAAATTAAAATGTCTTATTTTTATATCCGTTTATGAAGAAAACCGTAATCACATTTTTGTCTGCAGTTCTGTTTGCAACAGGTGTAAAGGCTCAGGCTCCAAAGTACAGTAACGAATTTCTGAACATTGGAGTAGGGGCGAGAGCATTAGGAATGTCCAATTCCTATGTTACTTCCGTAAATGATGTAACAGCAGGTTATTGGAATCCGGCCGGCCTGAACGGTATTGGAAACCAGCATCAGGTAGCTCTTATGCACAGTGAATATTTTGCAGGTATTGCAAAGTACGATTATGGAGCATTCGCGACCCGTTTGGATAGTGCAAGTGTTTTGGGTATAAGCCTCATACGTTTTGGTGTTGATGATATTCCGAATACTACTGAACTTATTGATGCCAACGGAAATGTTGATTATGACAGAATAACTACCTTCTCTGCGGTTGATTGGGGCTTTTTAGTTTCTTATGCAAAAAAATCTAAGATCAAAGGGCTTAATCTGGGCGGAAGTGTTAAAATAATCAGAAGAAAAGTTGGTGATTTTGCTGGTGCCTGGGGTTTCGGACTGGATGCAGGAGCTCAATATGATCATAATAAATGGAAGTTTGCCGCAATGGCGAGAGATGTAACTTCTACTTTTAATGCCTGGAGTTATAATCTTTCTGATGAAACAAAAGCAGTATTTCTCCAGACAGGAAATGAGATCCCGGAAAATGGAGTAGAGATCACCCTTCCTAAATTGATCCTTGGTGCTTCCAGAAAATTCGATCTTTCAAAAAAAATATCACTTCTTGCTGAAGTTAATCTCGACAATACTTTTGACGGGAAAAGGAACGTTCTTGTGAAGACCAATGTGATCAGTATGGATCCGCATATTGGAATTGAGGCTGGTTACATGGATATGATCTTTTTAAGGGGTGGTATTGGTAACTTTCAATCTTACACAGATGCTGATGGCAAAAAGGTTCGTACTCTCCAGCCTAATATAGGTGTTGGGGTAAGGATAAAATCTATTTATATAGACTATGCATTGACTGATATTGGCGATCAATCTGTTGCATTATATTCCAATGTATTCTCGATTAAGATCGACATTAATAAGAAAAAGCCCAAATCGTAAAGATGGGATCCATAAATGATAAAACGCTTATTTTCTTTATGCTTATTATTATTTGTGTTCATTGGTTTAAGGGCTCAGCCTTACGGCAATGAATGGATCAACTATTCTCAGAAGTATTACAAAATAAAAATTGCAAAGAATGGGATCTTTCGTATCGATTCTTTAACCCTTTCTTCTGCGGGTATCGATCTTAATACCATCGACCCTCATCATTTCCAGATCTTTAACAAAGGAATAGAGCAGGCAATCTTCATTCAGGGTGAATCCGATAACGTTTTTAACAACGGTGATTTTATTGAATTCTATGCTGAAAAAAATGATGGGTCCTTGGATACGTTGTTGTATAAGAATACTTCATTTCTTCCTAATCCATATTATAGTCTTGTAAATGATACAGCTGTTTATTTTTTAACCTGGAATAATTCTGTTGCCGGAAGCCGGATGCAGCAGTTGGCTGATACTTCATTTTCCGCTTATACTCCTGTTGATTATTTTTTTAAAGAATCCATCAAAGATTTCCACTCATCTTATTTTGCCGGAGCTACGGATAATGTTGGCGGCACTGATGCACGATATACAGCAGCTGAAGGCTGGTTTGATGATGAAAATAATGTGATCACTCCTGGACAAACTATTGCGTACAATAATATAATCAATACATCCGGCAGATTTTTATCCGGTCCTGATGCAATTGTTAAAACAGTGGTAGTCGGAGCTTCTAAGAATGTTTTGTTGCCCGGAGCTGATCATCGTTTAGCAATTGAATATGGACCATCTAATTCTTTGCTTGTTGACACTCTTTTTAAAGGATACAGTTCCAATAGATTTATAAAAAGTGTACCTCTTACAAATTTGGGCAACACCTTTACAGATTTTAAATTTACAAGTGTCGCAAATGCAGGCTTTACTTCTAACCGTGCAGCTGTATCGTATATCTATGTGAAATACCCTCATATATTGGATCTTGAAAATAAAAGTAATTTTCTTTTTTATCTTCCTGATAATACTTCGGCTTCGCAATCATACCTGGATCTTAGTGGTTTCATTTCTTCAGGGACCTCCCGATTGTACGATCTTACGAATGGAAACAGAATAGATCTTGTTCAATCCGGATCTACTTTCAAAGTACTTGTTCCAAATGCTTCGAATGAAAAGAAATGTTATATAACGGCAGAATCAGATGTGTTCAATATTGCTTCGATCGAACCAGTATCAGCAAATGCGGAGTTCACTAACTTTCAGACATTGAATCCGGATTCTGCTTATGTGATCATTACGAATAAAAAGCTGATGAGTTCTGCGGACCAGTATAAAGTTTACAGAAGCAATTTGGCCGGTGGTTCTCATTATGTGATCCTTGCTGATATCGATGAGCTTTATGATCAGTTCGCATATGGCCTCGTTAAAAGTCCTCTTGCGATCCGGGGTTTTGCAGATCAGCTTCTTGATGTTTCTTCTACACCTCCTGCAGGTTTGTTTTTACTCGGAAAATCAATTCACTTAAGTGATTGTCGTCAGGACGTGAATAATTATATAAATTGTCTTGTTCCATCATTCGGATATCCTTCAAGTGACAATCTGCTTACAGCAGGTTTAGACGGGTCGGTTCTTTCTCCTGCTATACCTACCGGGAGGCTTTCAGCGAAAACAGATGGGGATGTCATTATGTACCTTGATAAGATGAAGGACTATGAGCTATTAACTTCTCCTGAGGAATGGATGAAATATATTTTACATTTCGGTGGCGGAACAACAATTTATGAGCAAAGCTCTTTTAGAACTTATTTGAATAGATATAAAAGCATTATCGAGGATGTAAAATTTGGAGGTAGTGTTGTAAAAAGTTTTTTCAAAAACAGTCCTGCTCCTATAACCATCAACTCTTCAGATACACTGCGTGACCTCATAAATAACGGAGTTGCTATGCTTACTTTTTTTGGGCATGCTTCCGGAAGCGGCTTCGACCAAAGTATCGATGATTGGAGCTCTTATCATCCTTTACCGGGAAGATATCCTTTTCTGCTGGCCAATTCATGTTATGCAGGAGATTTTCATTCAACAGGTGAGAGTTCAAGCGAAGTATATACTTTTCAGGAAAACAATGGTGTGATTGGTTATCTGGGCTCTGTTGGACTGGGAGTACCATACACTTTGGATTATTTTTCCACCGAATTTTATAAACAAATTTCAGATCTCAATTATAATAAAAGTGTTGGGAGTTCGATTCAAAAAGTGATTCAGGCTCTTGAACCGTTTGCATTAACACAGGGTGATTCATTATTGCGTCAAACATGTTATGAAATGAATCTTCACGGAGATCCGTTATTAAAAATTCATGGCTTTGATAAACCTGATTATAAGATCAGTAATAATGATGTTTATTTTGATCAGACAAGCAATGATAACACAGTTACTATATATGCTATTCGTAAGAATTTAGGCATGGCAGTGAATGATTCTATTTTCACGGAAGTTTTGCGGATACTTCCCAATGGTGATACATTAACCTATCTGGTTAGGAACAGCGCTCCAAAATTTAAGGATACGATCTCTATTACTATCCCTATAGATTTTGTGAATGGTATTGGTTTAAATAAAATACAGATCACTCTTGACAGAAATCTTGAAGTCGATGAATCAGATGAAACAAATAACACTACCACTTTGATTGACCTCTTGATTGTAGGAGGAACTATAATTCCGGTATATCCTTATGAATTCGCGATTATCCCTAAAGACACTGTTACTCTTAAAGCAACCACAGCCAATATTTTTGCTCCGCTTACAGCTTACAGGTTTCAATTTGATACAACAGACGCGTTTAACAGCCCTCTTAAAGATACAATCATCAATTCAACAGGTGGAGTTATTGAATGGCATCCTGATGTAACATTAACTAATAACACTGTTTATTACTGGCGTGTAAGTCCTGATTCTACTAGTCCTTTAAATCCTTTCGCCTGGAGGGAAAGCTCGTTTCAGTATATTTCTCAAAAAAAGGGTTGGGAGCAAGCCCATTTTTATCAGTTTAAAAATAATTCCTACCAGTATGTTAAGTATGAACGGCCTCTGAGAAGTTTCAGTTTTGTGAATGATATTAAAACTATTTTTTGCAGAAATGGAATACCACCCTATATTCCTACGTTTGATAACGTTTATAAAATAAACGGTGTTGTTAAATATGAATCCAGCTGGATGTATATGACACCAGGTATTGTACTGGCTGTAATTGATACAATTAATGGAAATCCAATGCTTAATTATGCAACTGGCTATCCTGGCAATGGGGGAAGTTATAGCAGTTATACAGGATATAATCCTCCGCGAAGTGAATTCGCTTTTGAGTATTTTGAAAGTCAGCCAGATACTTTGATCAATTTTATTCAGAATGTTATTCCTTCTGGTTCTTATGTTTTAGGATACAGTCAGGGATATCAAAACATTTCATCCTTGCCTGCAGCTGTCCATAGTCAGTTTCAAACTCTTGGAGTTAACAGCAGTGCTATACCCGATTCTGTCCCATATATTTTCTGGGGGAGAAAAGGAATTACTCCAGGTTCAACTGTAACTGTTATCGGGGCTGCACCCGATTCTATTATTGAATTATATGGTTCAATCGAAACGAACTGGACCGAAGGTTTTATAGCTTCTCCTGAAATAGGTCCTGCTCAGAGCTGGGATTCTTTATCCTGGAGCTGGCATTCACTGGAAGGAATTGTAAATACAGACAGCATTGTAGTTCAATTGACAGGTATAAGATCAGATGGAACAGATTCTGTTCTGGCTGTTTTTAATGAAACACAGTTAGATATTTCTAATTTAGGATCTTATGTAAATGCTGTTCAATTTCCGAAGATCCGATTAACGGCTTACATGAGTGATGATGTTGTTCATACCGCGCCTCAACTGGATCGCTGGCAGGTTATATATTCTCCTGTACCTGAAGCAACAATAAATCCGCTTGCCGGTTTTAATTTTACTGACTCACTTCAGCAGGGTGAAACAGCACAAGTTCTATTGCCAATACAAAATATTAGTGAATATACCTTTAATGATAGTTTATTGGTTACGTATTGGATCGAAGATGCTAACAGGATAAATCATCCTCTGCAGGATAAGATGAAAAAGAATTTGTTTGCTCCTTCAGAGGTTATTATTGATACGATAAGAGTTAATACTTCCGATTATCCGGGAAGTAATTATTTATGGATCGAAGTCAACCCAACCGGTCAAACCCGATCGCAGCTGGAGCAGTATCATTTTAACAATATAACCAAGATTCCTTTCTACATTGATATTGACAAAATAAATCCGCTTCTCGATGTCACATTTGACGGTATTCATATTTTAAATAATGATATTGTATCTGCAAAGCCTAATATTATAATTTCTTTGAAAGACGAAAATAAATTCCTCGCTTTGAATGATACAAATGATTTTAAAGTTTTTCTAAAAGGCCCTTCATCTCCTGTCGCTCAGCGGATTTATTTTGGGAACACAATGTCATTTGAACCAGCTGTTTTACCAAATAATAGTTGCAGGATTAATTATACACCTGCCTTGTATCAGGATGGGAATTATCAGTTACTTGTTCAGGCTAAGGATAAATCGGATAATCAATCCGGAGCAATAGATTATAAAATTAGCTTTGAGGTGATTAACAGGTCTACGATAACGGAAGTAATGAATTATCCCAATCCATTCAGCACTTCCACGCGTTTTGTTTTTACACTAACAGGTTCAGAAGAACCGACAAACTTCAAAATTCAGATAATGACCATCACAGGTAAAGTTGTTCGTGAGATTTTTCAGGATGAACTTGGTCCTATTCATATCGGAAGAAATATTTCTGAATTTGCATGGGATGGGAAAGATGAATTCGGTGATCAGTTGGCCAATGGAGTTTATCTCTATCATGTGATCACACGTATTAATGGAAATGAAATTGAAAAGCGCGAAACCAGCGCTGATCAGTATTTCAAAAAAGGCTGGGGGAAAATGTATCTGATGAGATGATGAGAACTTTCGCTTTTACATCGCTGTTTTGTTTTCTCTTCTCTATAGGTTTTTCTCAATCGGTTTTTAAAAAAATCAAAAAGCTCTCACGACCAGAAAAATTTTGGGTCATAGCACATCCCTTCAAAGCAAAAAAAGCATTTCAAATTACCTCCCAGGTTATTGCTGATGTCGACTCGCTTAAAAAAACCAGCACAAATTGGTTCCGATCTTAATGGAGGCAGATTAGATGCATTTAAACATTCATATTGGATAGCAATGCTATCAACTAAGATTGGAGTCAAACAATCGCTGAAGCTTGGTAAAGCTCATGAAAAAGGGAATTATCTTGAATTTAAAAAACACAGGTTAGAAGATTCTATCTTGCCTGATTCAGCTAGTTCTGCAATGGATCTTCATAATAACCAACAGGGTGTTGCTGCTTTAGGAAGGTGTGCTGTTCCGATAACTGATAAGAGTGTACAACAGGAAATTATGAAAGCGATCGAACAGGGGCACATGATGATAATTAAGAAAGACAAACTCGGAAATTATTTATATTGTGATGGTACTTTTATCGATACAAATGTGTGGGCAGGGAAATGGAATATTCCCAAATGCCTGATTCCCTCCGATAAGGACTAAACTTCTATCTTTACAAAATGACATTTAAAAAATATCAGCTTTTATTACTTGCATGTTTGAGCGGAATATTATTCGCTTTAGGTTGGTTCCCGAACGGAATGTTTCCTTTTCTTTTTGTTGCTTTTGTTCCTTTGCTTTTTGTTGAAGAATATTTTTTCAGGACCTCTTCATTAAAGCCCCGCCTTCTTTTTTTATATACTTATATCGCTTTTTTTCTCTGGAATATTTTAACAACATGGTGGGTGAAGAATGCCTCTTTTGGAGGTGCGGCCATGGCAATTTTCTGCAATGCTCTTTTAATGTCAATCCCATTCCTGCTTTTTCATAGAACAAGAAAGCGAGTAGGGCTGAAATGGTCGTATGTTCTGTTTATCTGTTATTGGCTTTCTTTTGAATTTATTCACTCAAACTGGCAATTAAGCTGGTCCTGGCTTACACTCGGGAATGCATTCGCAGACGCAGCTTCAATTATTCAATGGTATGAGTATACAGGTGTATTCGGAGGAAGTTTATGGATCCTGGTGATAAATGTTTTTATCTATGAATTTCTGAAGAATGTTAAATTACGTGCAAGGAAAGAAAATGTAAAAGATGTGCTGATCATTGCAATAGGATTAATACTGCCTGTTCTTTTTTCATTTATCATTTCGGTTACATGGAAAATGGACGACACTGAATCGATACAGGTTGTTGCTGTCCAGCCGAACATTGATCCTTACAATGAAAAATTTGATGCTCCTTTTGAAATTCAGTTATCAAAGATGCTTGAACTTGCTTCTCAAAAAATAGATCAGAATACTGATTATGTCCTGTTTCCTGAAACAGCTCTTACTGAAGAGATCTGGGAAAATAGGATCGAACAGAGTACAAGCATTCAGATCTTAAATTCTTTTCTGAAGAATTATCCTAAATTAAAAATTGTGATCGGTGCTTCCACTGCAAAATTCTATGAACCGGGTGAAGAACTTTCTGTTACTGCCAGGAAATTCACAATGCAGGATTCATATTATGATGCTTACAATACAGCACTTCAGCTCGATAATAAATCTGCTATGCAGATCTATCACAAATCGAAGTTAGTACCCGGTGTAGAGCAGATGCCTTTTCCTTTTATTTTCAAACATCTGGAAAGTATTGCAATAGATCTTGGCGGAACAACAGGCAGCCTCGGAACTCAGGACGACAGGGAAGTTTTTGTTTCTCCTGATGGAAAGATAAAAACAGCACCGGTTGTCTGCTACGAAAGTGTATATGGTGAATATGTAACGGAATACATTAAAAATGGTGCGGACTTCATTTCGATCATTACCAATGATGGCTGGTGGGGTGATACCCCCGGTTATAAGCAGCATTTGAAATACGGAAGACTTCGTGCAATAGAAACACGCAGGTGGATAGCACGATCCGCTAATACAGGAATTTCCTGTTTTATAAGCCCTCGTGGAGAAATTCAGCAGGCAACCAATTATTGGGTTCCGGCAGTGATTTCTCAGAAGATCTATCTCAATAAAGAAATGACTTTTTACACTCGTTTTGGAGATTATATTGCAAGAGCAGCTCTCTGCATAAGCATTGCTATGCTTTTATATGCCTTGATCTTAAAATTCAGAAAGATCAGAAAATAAGGTTTTCTTTTCCGAAACTTTTCCGGATCTTATTGGTTATTATTATAGCAGGTCTGAAAGCCATAATTGCTAAAAAATAGTAATTTTGTGCCGCTTTGAGTCTAAAATCTCATAACTCAATCATTTATACCTTGTAATTATGGAAAAATTTGATGTTACAGTAATTGGTTCCGGTCCGGGAGGATACGTTGCAGCTATCCGTTGTGCACAGCTTGGAATGAAAACTGCAATAATAGAGCGTTACAATACACTTGGTGGAACCTGCCTGAATGTTGGGTGTATCCCATCTAAAGCTCTTCTTGATTCTTCAGAACACTATCATAATGCTACACATACTTTTACTGAGCATGGTATTGATGTTAAGGATGTAAAGGTAAATCTTAAGCAGATGATCAAGCGTAAAGCTGATGTTGTTAAGCAGACCTGTGATGGAATTAACTTTCTTATGAAAAAGAATAAGATCACTGTTTTCAATGGACACGGTTCTTTTCAAAGTAAAAATATTATTGAGATCGCTTCAGCTGATGGTAAAAAAACTCAGATAGAATCAGCAAAAACAATTATAGCTACAGGCTCAAAACCTACGTCATTACCGGGAATTGAGATAGATAAAAAAAGAGTGATAACATCAACTGAGGCTCTTGAACTCACAGAAGTTCCAAAGCACATGGTTATAATTGGTGGTGGAGTTATCGGACTTGAATTGGGTTCTGTTTATGCAAGATTAGGAGCGAAGGTATCTGTAGTAGAATTTACCGGTGGCATCATCAGTACAATGGATGCTGCTTTAGGAAAGGAATTACAAAAGAGCTTAAAGAAATTAGGATTCGAATTTTTCTTTAATCATAAAGTAACGGGTGTAAGTTCAAAAGGCAAGGAAGTTACAGTTACAGCTGATAATTCTAAAGGGGAGAAAGTGGAAATCAAAGGTGATTATTGTCTTGTATCAGTAGGAAGAAAACCTTACACAGATAATTTAGGATTGGATAAAGCAGGGGTGAAGATGGATAATCGCGGTAGAATTGAAACGGATGATCATCTGCAGACCAATGTTTCTGGAATTTACGCGATCGGGGATGTTGTGAAGGGAGCAATGCTGGCTCATAAGGCTGAAGAAGAAGGCGTTTTTGTTGCAGAAACAATGGCCGGACAAAAGCCGCATATCAATTATAATTTAATTCCAGGTGTTGTTTATACTTGGCCTGAAGTTGCTGCTGTTGGTTTTACAGAAGAACAATTGAAGGACCAGGGTAAAAAATATAAATCGGGAATGTTTCCTTTTAAGGCAAGTGGAAGAGCAAGAGCTTCAATGGATACAGATGGTTTCGTAAAAGTGCTGGCTGATGAAACAACAGATGAGATTCTTGGTGTGCATATGATCGGGCCACGTGCAGCGGATATGATCGCAGAAGCAGTTGTTGCAATGGAATACCGTGCAAGTGCAGAAGATATTTCAAGAATGAGTCACGCTCATCCAACATTTACAGAAGCAATTAAAGAAGCTTGCCTAGATGCTACCGGAAAAAGAGCATTGCATATCTAAATTCAACACAGGGTTCACAGAGTTTTATGAGTTTCACAGAGAAAGAGTATAATAAGTTATCTGGAGGTATAATTGATGCGTGTATTGAACTGGTCAACTTTAATGTTCCTCTTTTAACTCAGGGAATTCGAAGAAAAATTAATGGATATTTAAATAATTAAAATTTTAAATACTGTGTAACTCTGTTTACTCTGAGTTCTCTGTGTTAAAGCGAATGAAAACAGGCGTACTCCTAATAAATCTCGGCACACCCGACAGTCCTAAAACTTCGGATGTCCGAAAATACCTTACTCAGTTCCTGAATGATCCACGTGTGATCGATATCAGCCCTGTAGGGAGATTCATTCTCGTAAATGGTATCATTGTTCCTTTTCGTTCATCAAAGTCTGCAAAGCTGTATGAGAAGATCTGGACGAATGAAGGATCTCCTTTGTTAACTAACAGTATTAAATTAAAGGATAAACTACAGAATGAATTAGGAGATAAGTTTCTTGTGGAATTAGGTATGCGTTATCAAAGTCCGAGTATAGAATCCGCGTTGGACAAACTCCGCGCTGCCCAGGTTTCAAAGATCATTATGATACCGCTTTATCCTCAGTACGCTTCTTCAAGTACGGGTTCTTCAATAGAAGAAGTCATGCGGGTAATAAGTAAGTGGGAAGTAATTCCATCCGTTAAGATCATTTCGAAATTTTATGATAATCCTGATTTTATTGATGCATGTGTTGACAGAGCTCAAAAGTATGATCTCAACTCTTATGATCATTTTATTTTTTCTTATCACGGATTACCGGAGAGGCATATAATGAAAGGTTCAGCTCATTATGGTGGCGATACCTGTAAAGTGGGCAGCTGCTGCGAGGTGATCACAAAGCGAAATCAGTATTGTTATCGTGCGAATTGTTTCGAAACAACACGACAGTTAGTAAAGCGATTGAACATTCCGGAAGGAAAATATACCACTACATTTCAATCCCGCTTAAATGATAAATGGATAAAACCATACAGCGATAAAGTTGTTGAAGAAAAGGCGAAAGAAGGAATGAAGAACATTCTTGTATTTTCTCCGGCATTTGTTGCGGATTGTCTGGAAACCATCTATGAAATAGGAACTGAATATCAGGAAATATTCAAAGAGCATGGAGGTGATAAGATCCAGCTTGTTGAGAGTTTGAATGATTCTCATGTTTGGATTAACGCATTAAAGAACATGGTTATAAGTCACGATTAATATTATACTCAAATACGCACAGACCACACAAATAGCCAAAAGAAAAGCTCTGCATGTTTTGCAGAGCTTTCTTTTTTTCAATAAGCGATATTACCCTTCTTTTGTTGGCAAAATAATGCTATTTCTGATAGTCGTAATTTTACCGGTTAGATCCTTAAGTACGTCATCTGATACAGTTAAAGGTTCAATGTTTTTTGTGTTTTTTACTGAAGAGTCTGAAAATTTCATGTCTATTTTATCATAGGTGGTTTTCAGGTCAGTAAGCTGAGCAAGGAGGGTTTCTATCCCTTTTTTGTCCTTATAATCAGGTAACAGTTCTAATAAGGTTTTTAAAAAAAGCTTTTGAATGCCTAAGAGCTGAACCAGCTCGGGGTTGTTGGCTTTCTCATTGCTTTTTAAGGTAAGGTAAAGCCCTTCTATATAACTTCCTGCAAAAATTAAATAAGCATCATCGCTTCTGTTACTTTCAACTAGATTTTTACGAATATTATTAAACGAACTTAAGGTATAGAAAGTAACAGAATCTTTATTGTTAATCAAGTTTTTGAACTCCTTAACGAGTGCAGGGTGAACATGACCTAAAAATTTCAGTTCATCAGCAAGCTTTAAGGAATTTGTAAAATAATTTAATGAGGTTTGTCCCTGGTCATATACATTCGCATAACCAAGGTCAACCGCAAATATTCCAAGAACAACCGTTTGATGAAAGGAAGAAATGTTTTCCGTTTTCAAGGGACATAATAATTCTTCCCTGAAGGGTGCTTTCGATTTTTTTATTGCAGTTGCAATCTGCATGGGTGCAGGCAAGCTATACACTGTGGTAGTAAGTACACTGTCTTTATTTCCGGTTAAAGAATCCGAATTTTGTGTTTGGCTTTCCTGGGTTTTATCTTTTGAATTCTCGTTGCCGCAAGATTCTAAAATAAGTGTTAGGATAAGCAGGGTTAAAATATTTTTTAGAGGCTGAAAATTTGTTGACATAAAAAGTTTTTAGTGTTGTATGAGAAAGCAAAAAACATTATTCAGAGTGTTTTTACTTTAATAAATTTGTTAGCCTCCTACTGCCCAGTTAGCGGAAGATCCATGGCCGAGTTGTGTATTTGGCTTTGTTGTACTCATGACAATTTGAGGTGCGCTCGGGCAGTTGCTCGCATCCGCATTATATTGTGAAATGCAACTTTGAATAAGACCTGGATTAGCATTAGTTTTAGCGTATAGATACATTGTGTTGTTTGGCCCATCGATAAACTGATGATCTATCTCATGAGAGAGCAAGCAATCGGATAAGGATATCATACTTGTTCCATAACAATCCTGGGCAAAATAGTTAACCTGAATTGAGGTTAAGATAACAGTTAAAATCACTATTTTTTTCATGTTTGTTCCTCCTGATTTAGAATTGATTAATAAAAACTTTTATGATTTGAATTAAACGGACTTTATTGCTTGAAGCAGAATTTATCCATTTTGTATACCAAATATATAATTAATATTGAAGCACCCAAAATTTTCAGTGTTTAAATCGATCGATAATTTTATTCTTTGAAGCGAATCGCTTAAATAAAAAAACCTGCTGTAATTTACAGCAGGTTTTTTTTATAAAGATATTTTATGTTTACTTGATTTTAACAAGTTTCGAAGTATAAACCTTAGAATTAGTTGTTAAAGTAACTGAATAAATTCCTTCAGCTTGCTCATTCAGATCTATTAATGAAGAGTTGGTTCCTTTTTCACAATAAACTGTCTTAGATAAAACTTCGCGACCACTGTAATCATAAACTTTTAAGATGGCAGTTTCGGAAGTCAAGCAACTATAAACGATCTCGGTTGTGTTAGCAGTTGGATTTGGTTTAATGTTAAACACTGAAATGTCATCACCAATTGTAACTGTTGCGATAGATGAATATTTGTAGTTATTGTCAAAATCAGTTTGTTTCAAACGGTAGTAGTAAATTCCATTTTGAACATCCCTATCATTTAAATAATAATTTAATCTACCGGTACTGTTTCCACTTGGTGCCTTTGAATTAACAGTTCCAATGCTGCTGAATTCGACTCCGTCTGTAGACCGTTCAACACTAAAGAAATCGTTATTAGTTTCTGAGGCTGTTTCCCAGGTAACATCAACTGAACCGTTAGTATTGTATTTTGCATCAAAGTTCAATAGTTCCACAGGTAATGGATTTAATAGAACAGTTCCTAAAGAGGAGAATGTAAATGGACTAAAATTGGTTACTGTACTGGAAAAACCAACGTTTCCGGTTGCGCCATAAGAACATGCAGGACCTGAGTATGCAGGACCAGTGTTTTCCCAAGCACTACCATTCCAGCGTGCAATAGCTAAAGAATCACATTTATAAATATAGCTTCTTCCAGAATTTTCCCAGTATAACCTAAGAGAAGTATTTCCTGTTGTTCCGTTAAGTCTGTCGAACATCCAGTGCTCAACCGCGCTAACGTGAGTAAGCTGAAGATTTGCAGCCTGAACAGCCATAGTAGTTACATTCGAATAAGGCGTAGCAAAATATTCTGCGCTAAAATCTGTTGCAGCAGTAGGAGCTGTCATTTGAATTCTAGCCCAGTATGGACTTTTCCCAGTAGGGAAAATAAATGCATCTGTTCCCTTTTTAACAATTGGTCCGTTTACATAACTTGTTGCACTTCCCTGATTCGCTGTTGCAAGCGCATCAACCTGGATAACATTAGCAGTTGTAGTAGTTAGTAATCCGTTGATAAGCGACAGATTGTACGCAGCTGCAGATCCGGAAGGAGCTGTGAAAGAGACAGCAGTACCCGTAACTCTTAAAGGCTGCTGAAGAGTTACCGAAGAAGCAGATGTTTTGTCAATTGTTAAACTTCTTAAGCGGTAAGGATCAACAGTTGTACCTGCTCCGGCTGTTGTGGTAAATGTACCGGAGTTTTGAGTGTTAGCTAAATAGTAGATAAAATCAGCTCCGGCATCGTTTGTTTTAGTTCCTGAAGCCGTGATATTTCCCGTGTAACCTGAGGAATGACCCATTCCAAGTTTTGCATTTGCCTGAATTGCGAAGTTACCGGTTCCTGAAACAGGATATGTAGCAGTATACAATGCTGCTGTTGATTCAACAGTCACTGTTCTTGAAGCTCCCACATCACCCATTTTTGATCCAGTTAGTGTAACTGTCTTTCCTGCTTTGATATTTGTGTTTGGCAGAGAAACAGTTCCGCCAGTTTGAGACCAGGTTACTGAAGCTACACCTCCCGATAAATTAATAGAGGTTAAACCGCCAGGTGAATCGTTGTATTGCCATGTTCCACCTGATACAGTGACATTTCCACCGATTGTCAGATTTGTTAAAGAACTGCTGTTTCCGCCTTCATAATCTTCAAAGATACCGGATGTCATTAAAAAGTTTCCGGTTACATTTAAGGTAAGGACTACACCACCATTTCCTAAAACGCCTTTCCACCAACCTCCGCTGAATATTAGATCACCTCCAACATTTATAGTTTCAGAAGTACCGTCTAGAAGATAGTTATTACTTCCAATTCTTCTCCACTCAAAGTCTCCCTGAATCGTATTCAAACAATTCTGCATACCAAAGTTTCCAGTTGTAGTACCGTTCAAAAGAACATTACCCCAGGAAGTTCCTGAAGGGAAAGTTCCACCACCCCATTGTAAGAACCACTGATTAGAACGTGGCTCAAAGAAACGACCACCACTAGGTAGATACCCATTATTATCATGGATCCAGTAACTGCCATTTTCCATATAGAAGTTAGTAACATAAGCTCCAGAAGTTGCTTTTGCTCTTTGGATGAACGTTCCGCCTGTGTTAATACGTAAATCTGTCAAAGTTATTAAACAACCTAATGCAGATATCATAGTCCCTCCATTTTCAACATATAATACAGGTAATGTAAGAGCAGCTGTACTTGTCATTGTATGTCCATATTGTACATAAAATTCAGACCCTGCTGCGAACGAACCAGGAGAAGCTCCACTACCATCTCGGGTTGCACTCCAACTGGATAATAAATTAGGATTTAAGCTTCCTTTTGAATAATATGGGATTCCACAATTAATGATCCTGCTGCCAAAAGGATTGGTTACGGTCGGAGTTCTAGCCACTCCACCAACAGTTATGGAAGTGCATTGTGCATCTACTTTATTCGGGTCACATGCTGCAGTAGATTTTATATCATAAGAAAGCCAGAAATAATTTGTTCCTGAAAGTAAGACCTGTGCAGGAGTAATTGTAAAAGTTCCGCTAGGAGCTGCTATTGTCCCCCCAACCTGAACTGCGCCAGCATATAGATTTATGTCCTGAGAATACCAAAGTTTGGCATTTTGAATGTCTCCGACTACAGTTGTTCCTGTAGTGTTAAAAGTAAATGAAGTGACTGATAATGGGTTTAATGCCCCTGTGGTAACTATCTCAACTCCGATTATATGCTGGTTCACTTCACCTTTAGCTACTCTTGAGGTATTTTGAGTAGTGGTAGATGAAAAGTAAGCCATATTGTTTGCCGCCTTAGTTGGCCTGCATCCTGCCGGTGCAGAAGGAGAAGGAACAACCGTAGAAGCTGTACCATTATTCATTGTAATAGAGGTACAAGTTGCATCTACACAATTCCCTGTTGGTGTTGTTACAGTAATGTCATAAGCAAGCCAGAAATAATTCGTACCTGCAACTAATCCGTTGGTTCCATTAAATGTCATGACCCCGCTTGGAGCTGCTATAGTAGTTCCAAACTGAGCGGTAGTAGCAAAATTCGCATCTGTACCTGTAGAATATAGTCTTGCATTTGCAATGTTCGCAACATTCGTTGTACCAGCAGTATTACAAACAAACTGAGTAGCGTTAAAAGGATTAACAACACCGTCCATTTCTACTTGAATACCAATAATATGCTGTCTGTAGGTACCTGCAACAACTGTATCCGTTCTCTGGGTAACAGTTGAAGAAACATAAATAGCTTTGGGTAATTCTGCAATAATAATAGTGTAATCCTCTATTTCTCCTGCAACACCCTGAGCACCGCAAGATGAAGCTGCAGTGGTATTACCTTTACATATTACACGCATTCTCGTGGCTCCTAAAGTTACATTATTAGGAACAGTAATATCTACAGAGGAACGATATGCGGTGGTAGCACTATTAGCAGAATAACCATTAGAAAGCACTTGTTCTCCCGCATCAGCAAAATCGCCATCGTCATTCCAATCGATCCACGCGTAAGCCCAGGTACTTTGAGTACCTCCATTAGCAACTTTATTATGATCAACAATCAATTCATATGATTCACCATAATAAACAGTAGTGCTCTGACCCGTATAATCATTATACATGCTTGTTCCGGTTGCACCAGTTGTATTATTGATCGAATTGAATGTCACATTACTAATATAAAAATCAGTAGTTGCTGTTGCTGTTGCAGCGCAATAAGCACCTGCAGCAGGTGCAATGATCTGACGAGTTCCGGCTGGAGCAGTTACTGTTGGTGTTCTTGCTCCTCCAACATTAATAGAGGTGCATTGTGCGTCAACTAAATTATTTGCAGTGGCGGTAGTCTTAATATTATAAGTTAACCAAAAATAATTAGTTCCGGGTTCTAATACTTGTGAAGTGGCAATTGTAAATGAACCATTCGGATCAAAGGTCACAATACCCAATTGAGTAGCTAAAGAAAAAGTCGAGCTGGTTGAAGTATAATATAATCTTGCCTGGCTTATATCTGTTAAAGGAGCTGTTGAACCTGTTGTATTGAAAGTAAAAGAAGTGGCAGATAAAGGGCTGGTTCCTCCTGCCGTAACTACCTGAATACCTAAAATTGCGTTACCGGTACTTCCCTGGGTAACACTTGCGGTGCTGGCTTGCGTTGTTGTAGAAGAAGTGTATGTCATTGCCGCACTTGAAACCACAGTGATATCATAATCCTCCCAATCAATATAAGTTGCATAAACATCACAAGGACCAGTTAGAGTTGCATTATATTTACACACTACTCTCATCTTGGTTGTACCAATTGCAGCTCCGGCAGGAACAGTAACTGCAACAGTTCTTAAGAGATCTCCTGCATTTGTCGCACCAACACTTGTCATTACATTTTCTCCTGCATCCACAAAGTCTCCATCATCATTCCAATCGATCCACGCTGCAGTAAATAAATTATATGTACTCGCGTCATATCTTGTAACATTCAGATTATAGGAAAGTGTTTGAACAATGGTCGTTCCCATACCCGTGTTAATATAACCGTCAAAGGCGCTTGTTCTGTTGATAGAGTTAAAGCTAACGGTTTTCAGATACCCCGGGGTAGCAGTAGAACCACTTACGGTGCAATAAGTTTGGGCGCTCAGGAAGCTAGAAAATCCTGTTAGAATAATTACTGCTAAAAAGTGAGAGATCTTTTTCATAACTAGAGTATTATTAAATTATTGAAGTATGATTATTGTTGAAACAAAAATTTATTTTTTATCATTAGGCTTGCTGTTTTTCTCAGCTGCTTTTTTCTTTTCTTGTTCCCAATATATTTTTTCAAAATCATCTGCATTTAACATCTGAGGGATTCCATTAGCATCGTATACTACTTTAATTCCATCTTCAAGCATTACTTTATATTCTCCAAACTGTTTTACCAAAACCGGAGCTGCAGGTTGAACTTCAATAAGTTCTTCGGCTGGCGCTATATTTTGTTGTTTTGAAATATCTGTATTAACTCCATTTTGAGCAAAGGAGCTGCCTGCAATAAAAAATAAGAATAAAAAGCAAAAATGCTTAACTGTTTTAGAGATTGACTTTCCGGTTTTCATAACTTATGATTTTATTGATTAATTAACTTTTATAAATTTTGTAGCTTTTCCTTTTTCTGTTTGTATAAAATATACACCGGGAATAAATTCACTTACGTTTATTTCCAGAGGATTTTCTGATTTGATTTTTTCCTTCAAGATTAAGCTTCCCATAACATTATATATTCCAATTTCGGAATCCTCGCTTGAAGTTACGGTTAAAACATTCTGTACCGGATTTTTTAATAAGCTTAAACTGTTTTTATTTTTGTTCTTTTCGTTAATGCCGGTTGTTAAAACAGTTACACTTTTTACAATTGAATCAGCACAGGTAATATCAGAATGGTACGCCACCAATTTAACAGAATAGGTATTTGCAGAAGAATATGTATGCGGTGGAGGTGTTGTGGCTGTTGAAGTAGTGCCATCACCAAAATCCCATAAATAAGAAGTAGCAGAAGTACTTGTATTGGTAAAGCTTGCAGTAAAAGCAGAACTTGTATTAGTTGTAAAATTAGAAGTAACAGTAGCTGTCCCAACCGGAAAAATGTAGAAATCCATATCATATCCTTCGGCTGCGCCAAGGTACCATAATCCGGCTTGTTTTATCTTACTCATATTTAAATTAAGACCATCACCATATCCATTTCTAACAATGAAATAATTGTCGGTTGTAGGAAAAAGAGGTTCAATAGAAAGAATGATACTGGTGGTTGTGATTGTATATGGTGTAGGAAATACTGCATTTACTTCATAACTCGTACTTGAAGAATCAAGTGTTACAGTAGTTTGTGTCAGAATCTGGTTCGGTTTACCCTGATTAACATTATATAAAACAACTTTAACAATATTTGTTGGAACACCTGCAGCAGGGTTCGTACGTCCCCAAAAGCGAACACCTTTAATCTGACCGGTTAAACCATTATACTGCTGAGCAAGAGCCTGAAAATTTCCTGCAACTACATTTTCCTCACCCAAAGTAACTGTTCTGGTTATAGGATCTTTAGCCATTAAAACATCGCAAGTCGTTGCACGACCTTCTTCCTGAGCATTCAGATTAATAATAGAAAATGAAAATAAAAATAGAATTGAAATGTAAAATTTAGTCATATGAACTCGTTTAGTAATATAGTAATACACGAAGTTAAAATAATAAATAAGCTTTTGCAACAATTTGACCATTAAACAATTAACTATTTTTTTTAAATAGGTATAAATACGCTATTTTTTAAGATAGCCAAGGCCGGAAAAGTAGTAGATAAACAGGGTAATTTAATGGGCAAAAACCTATGTGGGGAATGATTTGCCCAGCAAATCTTGGATTATTGTTAAATTTAAGGAATATTTGGAAATATGCATTATAAAAAACTTACCTTCTGGCAACGTAATTTTTTCTTTTTTTTCTTTCTGCTGTGTAAATATTCTTCGTCACAGTCGCAAAACGATTGGATATTAAAAAAGGAAGAAGAAGGTATTTCGGTTTATACCAGAAATGTGGAGACATCTTCTTTAAAAGAATTGAAGTCTGTTGTGACCATTAGAACCTCATTATCAAGTATTGTTGCTTTATTGAACGACTGGGATTCCTATCCTCAATGGGTATACAGATGCGAGAAATCCAGTACTTTAAAAACAATCAGTGAAAGCGAAGTTATTCATTATCAAACTGTAATTGCTCCCTGGCCTGTGGATAGTCGTGATTTCGTAGTGAATGTAAAATTAACGCAGGATCCGATAACGAAAATTATCACAATCATCTCTCAGCCTCACCCCGATTTTATTCCAAAAACAGAAGATATGGTCCGCATCAGGAATTTCAAGGCCTCATGGACCTTAATACCATTAAAGGACGGATGGGTGGAAGTAAACTATCAGTTATTAGTAGATCCAGGTGGATATGTACCCGCCTGGCTTGTAAACCTCGCGGTTGTTGAGGGTCCCTATCAAACAAAACTTAATATGAAAAAGTGGGTAATGAAAGATAAATACCAGAAAGCTGTTATTTCTTATTTAAAAGAATGAATTCCTTTCACAATAAAAATATAACTTTGTGAAGTGGTCAACCACTTAGAGAATTAATATGGCTATTGAAGATCAGACAAATAACCTCGTTCCCGAATCAGATAAATTTATTAATATTGAGAAAGCCATTGCCTCTAAGAATCCGCGGCTCCTCAAACTTCTTCCAGGTTTTTTATTGAAATACATTAAGCGCACAGTTCATGAAAATGATCTGAATGAAGCAATATATCGGTACCGGGATTTACAAGGATATGACATTGTTGAAGCCGCAATGAAAGAATTCGGTGCCCACACCGAAGTTAAAGGTGCTGAAAATATTCCTTTAAAGGGTGGTGTAATAATGGCTGCTAATCATCCCATGGGTGGTTTGGAAGGAATTGCATTTATGAAAGTTGTGGGACATTACCGAAGAGATATTCGTTTCTTTGTGAATGATCTTTTGATGGCGCTGAAAAACTTTGCTCCTATTTTTGTCCCAGTCAATAAACATGGGCGAAATTCCTCAGAATACACTCAAAAATTTGAAGAAGTATATGCTTCAGATAGTTGTATTCTTATTTTTCCGGCAGGATTAGTATCCCGTAGGCAAAAAAGCGGAAAAGTTGAAGATCTGGAATGGAAGAAAAGCTTTATCACAAAAGCGATTCAGTATCAAAAGAATATAATTCCTGTTTTTATCGATGGACATAATTCTTCTTTTTTCTATAATCTGGCTTATTGGAGAAAAAAAATTGGAATCAAGGCAAACATAGAAATGTTCTATCTTGTGGACGAAATGTATAAGCAGAAAGGAAAAACCATTACCTTTATTTTTGGTGAGCCGATCTCCTGGGAAACATTTTCAAAAGATCAGCCGGCTGAATATTGGTCAGAAAAGGTAAAGCAGCATGTGTATGGTTTGAAGTCAGGTGATAAAACTAAGATGCTGCCAACAATTAAAATGTCTGCACCTTAACTAAATAAACAATGCAGGAAATTATAGCACCGGTTGATAGAAAATTATTAGAAGCTGAATTAACTTCTGAAAGATTTGTGCGTGACACTAATAATGGTCACAATAAAATATATATTATAACTCATCATGATTCTCCAAATCTTATGCGGGAGATCGGAAGATTGCGGGAATATACTTTCCGTGAAGCGGGTGGAGGAACAGGTCATGAGATCGATATCGATGAGTTTGATACAGCAGACGCACCATATAAACAATTGATCGTCTGGAATACGGAAGAAAAAGAAATTGTTGGTGGATACCGGTTTATTAAACTGAAAGATGCTCCCGTAATAAACGGAGTGGTTCATGTAGCTACAACCGAACTTTTTCGGTTTTCTGAAAAATTCATGAAAGAATATGTTCCTTATACAATTGAATTAGGGCGCTCTTTTGTTCAGCCAAAATTTCAGCCTTCAGTCGATAACCGAAAAGGTTTATTTTCATTGGATAATTTATGGGATGGCCTGGGGGCTATTATTGTAGATAATCCTGATATAAAGCATTATTTCGGGAAGGTGACTATGTATACCGATTTTAAAGTTGAAGCAAGGGATATGATCCTTGCATTCATGAATTATTTTTTCCCTGACAAAGAAAATCTTGTTCAGCCAATAGAGCCTTTAAAACTTAAAACGGATGTTAGTCCATTCTTAAATTCGATAAAAGGTCTCTCTTACAAGGAAGCCCACCGAATCCTCGGACAAAATGTTCGTGAGCATAATGAACATATACCTCCGCTTGTAAATGCATATATGAATCTTTCCGCAACTATGAAAATGTTTGGTACATCCATGAATTCCCATTTTGGAGAAGTAGAAGAAACCGGAATTTTAGTAACAATTGCAGATATTTATGATACTAAAAAGGAGAGGCATTTAGCAACATATAAAAAGTAAATCATTCTCTTAAATATTTCCCCCCTCAATTATTTCTTTATAAGTAACGTTTTTAGCCTATTCACTGGGTCCATTCAGTCTTGATTTTTTTTCACTTCTCAATTTAAGTTATTTACAAATAAATCAAAAATCTTACATCTGCATCCTTTCGGAAGAGTTTGGTTCGTGAGCCCCCCGGGTTTGAAGTTTCTTTGCATCGTACAAAAAAACATAAACCATGAAAAAGATTCTACTCATTACACTTATCAGTTTTAACTTTATTTTCAGCCAAGCACAGACCACTTTTGAAAAGTCGTTTGGAGGAGCAGGAAACGACTCACTTACTTGTTTGCAGCAAACTTCAGATGGAGGCTATATTATTTGTGGAAGTACCAAAAGTTTTGGTGCTGGCGATTTTGATGTTTTTGTCATTAAATTGAATTCATCCGGTGGTAGAGTATGGAACAAGACATTTGGTGGCACTGAGGCTGATTACGGAAATGATATAAAAACAACCAGTGATGGAGGATATATTATAACAGGTTCTTCCAAAAGCTTTAATTCAGGAGATGAACGTGTTTATCTTTTAAAACTGGATGTAAACGGAAATTTAATATGGTCAGAAACTTTAGGCGAATCGACATCAGGGCAAGGTAAGTCTGTTATACAGACCTCAGATGGCGGTTATGCAATTACAGGTTCATCAAAAAATACCGATGGCCTTAAAGTAATTTATTTGTTGAAAACAATGACGGATGGTTCAGGTGTTTTCGAGGTTCATTTCCCATTTGAAGGAGAAGGCCATTCTATTATAGAATCTTTCGAAGGCGGGTTTGTACTTAATGGAATAAATACATCTGCTAACTTATCTTCTAAAAATATTTTAATAAAGACTGATGAGTTTGGAAACAACCTTTGGTCAAGAACATATAGCAATGATAATTGTTTTTTTACCACCACTCATGTATCTCAATCCCGTGATGGAGGATATGTTGTTGGAGGTGGAGCAAGAAGACCTTTGCTAAATGGTTCTGTCGCATTTATTTCTAAAATTAATATGTTGGGCGAACAATTATGGGCAAAAGCATATACAGGTGGTGAAGGTGTTTCGGTTAATTCTACATTAGATAATGGATATATAATTTCGGGGAGTATAAATTCAGAAAGCACATCTTCTGGAATGTATCTGGCAAAAACAGATAGTTTGGGCAGCATTTTTTGGTCAAAGGGTTTTGGTGGCCTAAACAATGAAGTTTCCGTGTCAGGATCCCAGACTTCAGATGAAGGATATATTGTTGCAGGAATTACAAATAGTTATGGGCAGGGTATTTCTGATGCATATATTATAAAAACAGATATAAATGGTATTACCTCATGTTCAAATAATCCTGTTCAAATAATTGAGGATACCTTAACTCTTGATGAAAGTGTATATACTTTTCAACCTGCTTTCAACTATGTAATTCCATCTGTAACCATTGCTTTAACTTTAGCGGCAGATGTAAATTTAACTGGCGCATCGGTGTGTTATTCGCCTGAACCTGTTGCGGATATTTCCTCTTCAATAAATACGGCTGATCAAATTCATGAGGATAAAATTATTGTAGCTGAAGATATAATCATTGAAGAAGAACACACACAAAAACTCTTTAATTCAGCACCAGCAAATATTGGCTTTACTATTTTTCCAAATCCAAATGATGGGATGAACGTTAATATGTCTTTTGAATCCGCTGCATCTGAAGAAATTTTAGTAGTAGTATATGATCAGTTAGGAAGAGAACATTATTCAAAGATCATTGTTACCGAAGAAAATTCAAATAATGTTTTTGCAATCGACCCGAAAGGTAATTTATTGCCTGGAATCTATATGGTTACTGCAACTTCAGGTAAAGAAACATTCAGCAAACGATTAATAGTGAAGTAAATTCATAGTGGCACTATCCAAAACGGAGGTGCCACTTTTATTTCATCCTGTTGGAATTTATGCCAATGCCTGGCACGATCATTTTTTAATCTATTCTCAGATATATTTAATATGAAAAATATTTTATTCCTAATGTTGTTTTTTACTTGCGTTTTAAAGGCTCAGATCACTTTCGAAAAATCATATGGCGGCCCGGGTTCTGAATTCGCATGGGGGACAACTCAATGCGCTGATGGAGGATCTATCTCAGTGGGCTCTACAGACAGCTATGGTGCGGGAATCCTTGATGTATATGTGGTCCGGACATCTGTCAATGGTTCAGTTCTTTGGACAAAAACTTTCGGTGGTTCAAATATGGAATTCGGTACATCTATTATTAAAACGGCAGATAACAATTTTCTTCTCACAGGTTACACAAACAGCTTTGGTAATGGGTTCGATATATATGTAATAAAGATTGATGAGGGCGGAAATCTTCTTTGGTCTGCAACATACGGTGGTGTAGGTGACCAGATGGCATACGGCATTGAAAATAATGGTTCAGGCTGTGTTATTACCGGTAAAACGGATAGTTACGGTGTGGGTGATTTTGACGGTTTTATTCTTGCTTTGCAAAATGACGGATCGGTGAATTGGTTTAAAAATTACGGAGGGATTAATGAGGAATGTTTTACTTCAATTAAACGCACGTCTGATAATGGCTTTTGTTTAGCTGGCACAACAACCAGCTTTGGTTCCGGCTTTCAGGATGGATATGTTTTAAAAGTAGATAATGAAGGGAATAAAGAATGGTCAAAGGCTTTTGGCGGTTCAGATACCGATTATACATCTTCTGTTAAACAAACGGCTGATGGAAATTATATTATTACAGGAGGATCATACAGTTATGGTCCCGGGTCGGGAGATGCATTAATTGTAAAGTTGAATAGTTATGGTGAGGTTATTTGGCAGAATACTTTCGGAGGACCAGGAGTAGATAGTGGGAATGATATAATTGAAGCAGGAAATGGCGGGTATGTTATGTTAGGACATACCGGAAGTTCTTCAGATAACTTTAATGTATATATTATTAAAACAACTGTAAATGGAGATATTGAATTTTCCCGATCTTTTGGCGACAATGGTTCAGATATAGGATATCATATCGAAAGAGCTGGAAGTACAGGATATGTTATATGTGGCGAATTAAACGGGCAGGTTTATTTGCTAAAACTTAATAGTAATTGCAGAACAAGCTGCTCGAATGATGAGTTTTCTCAATCTTCTCCTTCTGCTTTACAGTTTACTTCTCCCACAGATCATGTTCAAATTCAATCCTCATTGAGTATTTCAGTTGTTCAAACAATTTTAAGTGATGGTGGTGCCGAGAACAGCAAATGTTATAATGAGATTACGAATACTTTAGATGGAAACATCTTTACACCAATTGATTCAGATCTGACGCATACAATTCAGGAGTCTTTTATTGAAAGAGAAAACTCACAGCTAAGCCCATCTTCGGCTAAGCCCATTTCAGAGAATAATACTTCTTTGTTTGAGGTATATCCAAATCCGAACAGCGGGGAAAATATTTATGTTAAATTAGAATCGGAATCTGCTGGTAAATTAATTCTGAAGATCTACGACCAGTTAGGAAGAACATTCTACTCAGATGTATTGATTCCCGGAACATATGAAAACACTTTCATTATTGAACCACAACAAGAACTTCTACCTGGCATATATATGCTAACAGCTACAACCGACAATAGAACTTTCAGTACAAGATTAATAATTAAATAAAATTACTTTCGGAAAAGAAGGCATGATCCATCAGCGATTGTGCCTTCTTCATTTATATCAAGTGTTACGGCCAGCCGGAAATTTTCCTATCTTTAAAAAATGGAAATACTTTCAGCTCAATTTGTAATTAGTAATACTGACATCTCAAAGTGTCCGGCTCCTTCCATGCCTGAATACGCATTTATCGGGCGATCTAATGTTGGTAAATCTTCCTTAATCAATATGCTTGTGAACCGCAAGGATATGGCTAAAACTTCTGGAAAACCGGGGAAAACCCAGCTTATAAATCATTTTGTCATTAATGAGAACTGGTATCTTGTGGATCTTCCAGGTTATGGCTACGCACAGGTTTCAAGGGATAAGAGGGATACCTGGGCAAAATTCATCAATGAATATATTTTAGGAAGAGAAAATCTTATGTGCACCTTTGTGCTAGTTGATTCAAGACTAAGCCCTCAGAAGATAGATCTTGAATTTATGGACTGGTTGGGTGAGAACGGGATTCCTTTCGTAATTGTATTTACCAAAATGGATAAATTATCCAAATCCAAAATTGCCAACAACATAAAAAATTATAAAGAGGAAATGGGGAGATCATGGGATGAACTTCCACAGTGTTTTTATACTTCTGCCGAAATGAAAGAGGGAAGAAAAGAATTACTGGATTTTATTTCCCAGGCTAACCAGGTATTTAAAAAAGAAGCCTGATTACTGACCGCTTCTCAAGAGTGTAACAAAACCTCTGGTACTGTAATCTTTGGAAGTTACTGAAACAGCCTTAAGGATAAAGAAATAAGTACCATCACTTAATTCAACTCCTGTAGATGATCTTCCGTCCCATTTGATCTTGCTGTCAGTTGAAGTAAAAAGTAAAGTTCCCCATCGGTTATAAACGTCAAGCTGAAACTCTTTTAATCCCGCACTGTTAATATAGAAAACATCATTTATTCCATCATTATCCGGAGTAAATACATTTGGTATGTTGATGTAATCCAATGCATCTACTGCAATTGTCATACAGGATGTATCGGCACAACCTGTAGTGTTTATAGCGGTCAGACAAACAGTCTGGAGTCCGTTTGCGCTGTAACCATGTGTAGGATTTTGTTGTGTAGATGAACTTCCGTCTCCAAAATCCCATGTCCATGCTGATGCACCACCTGTACTAAGATCAATAAAGTTATAGCTGAACCCCGAAGATGTAGTATCAAATGCGGCTGATGGTGGTGACGAAACATTTACTGTACAAAATACAGGATCTGAAAAACATCCGGCTGAGTTAGTGTCCAAAACAATGATCTGTCCTGAAGAAGCATTCCAGTCAACGTTTATAGTATTGGTTCCGTTTCCTGATGTGATAGTTGTTCCGGCCGGAGTGGACCATACGTAAGAAGAACCTGCCGGTGCGCCAGAAGCTGTAAAAATATTTCCGGTTGAATTGGCACAAACATCATTGCAGACAAAAACTGGTGCGGTTAATTTCGCTCTTGATAAAACGTAGGGTGTGTTTGAAAAATCAGACCAGTTTGGTTTCAGATTGTCGTTGTATGTTGCACTGGTACTCGCAGTTACGGTGCCCATATCGTTCCATACAGAGACCATCGGAGTGTTCCATTGTGCTAAACCATCCCAAATACCATCTGTGATCTGATCATAAAATATATCTATATCTGCATTATTAATAGCTGAAGCACGGTTGATCTGATGATAAAAAAGATCATTCACCATACACATCGTGTTGTCTAGTTGATTTACATTAAAGCCATCTGCGGAAGCATTGTTATTACCTAATCTTGCAGTAAACTCATTTATTGAAGCAGTTGTCGGCTTGATATGTACCGGCCTGTAACGCAAAGTGCCATTGCTTGAGCCTGTAGGGAATAGATATGAAGAAGTAGAATTCGTAGCTCTTAATATTCTTCCTCCGACAGCACTGCTCACGAAACCTTCATTGCCGAAGGATGTATTATTTACAACTGCGGTAACCGAAGGATTAAATACATTAATAGAGTTTGTTTGTGTTTCCAGTTCACGGTCGGTAAGATCGAGAGTTCCGAACAATCCGATATCAGCACTTACAAGAGACAAAGTTTTTTTTCTGTTTATACCGGTTCCTGTTCCTGTAAGCGTAAGATTATTAAAGCTTGTAAAAGTGGCATTTGTACTTGTAATGAATTGCTGCAGATCTCCATACAATATCACAGTACTGGTTCCGGGGATAAACGATGCGTCATTAATCCAGTCCTGTTCTATGTTATACGTGCCGTTCCCTTGCAGGACGGAAGCATTTGTAAGTCTTACGGTTCCCGGAGTTCCACTGTTGGCAATAGTCATTGTGCCGTTGTTTTCAAAAACCGGAGTAGTGCCAGCAGCACCGTCATTTTGAAACCCTCCATTTACATGAATTATTGCTGAAGGTCCCGCATAGATCATTGCTCCATTATTAAATAAAGTATTTTGGCACAGAACCGGAGATGCAGCAGTTAATGCAGCAAATGTGGAAAGGACGCAATATTTATTCTTTAATACAGCTTTGATCATATCCTTGAAATAATAATTCAATACAAACAAATTTATTGAAAAATCCGGTGAAACAAAATTTTACAGAAACATTCTGTTAGCTGCCTTTTTTCTCGATCAGCTTCAGTTTTTCTGCAAAATGTTGTGCAAAAGCCCGTATTTCCTTAGCGGAATCAGTTTCTCCGGTTGCACGTTCAAATGTATCAGCCATGGAAAGAAGACACTGGTGATAAAATTGCTTCATTTCGTCCACCATCATATCTTTTGTCCATAAGTCAATTCTTAGAGTGTTGTTTTCATTCGCATCCCACAATGCTATCATTACCGATTTACTTGAACTTTGTTCTCCTCCGTCTGTTGCACTCCAGTCTATTTTATCCGGTAAATTATTCTCATCCAGGGTAACTGTAAATTTAATTTCTGATTGTTTCATTTTTTCTGTTGTTATCTGTTGTTCAATTATTTTGAAGGTTTGTATTTTGATTTTGTAAGTATTTTCTGTGCATCCGCTTCATTCATCAGCTCCGGAATACTTATTTCAGGATTGTTTTTCATATACTGACGAATGATCTGCCATCCAACCCAATAACCTATTCTGGGTGCTGATTCTTTACTTAATGCCGTTGTGAAAGGTCCATCTGATGTATATTTCAGGATCTCAGCCTGATCGGTAGTGTAAAGGATTTTTTGTGCCGCAAAATAACTCCAGATGTTAAATTCATTTTCTTCGCAGTATCGCATCTGATCTTTTGAATATTTCATTTTAATAGTATCCTGTACTTCCGGAAGCATCGCATCTGTAAGGTACATGATCTTTCCAACATAAATGATCTCACTTAAAAAATCACTTTTATTCATGTTGTAAGGAAATTGAGTGATAAGCATTTCGCGTGTTGCATCCGGAACAATGTTTTCCCTGTTCATAAACATTGTTTTATATCTCGGAAGAGCAAGCATCTGATAAAACTTATTATCGCTTCCCAGGTACATTTCCAATCCGATCCCAATTGTACTGTCTACAGAAACAACCCAGGTGTTGTATCCCGAGATCATTGTTGTAACTGACGGGATCTTCTTTTCAGGGAAATAATAGATCAAATGTTTAAACACTTCAGCGAATTCAGTCTTTAATGGTTCAGGCTCAGGATATTTAGTTGAAACTGTCTGAAATGTTTCTCTCATGTCCTTATCAAATATAAAGGCTTTCAGGCGCACTGCGTAGGATGAATCTCTTACATCTCCGTTATTAATAATGCTGCTGAAAAAAGTAGAATAGAATTTACCATATTTCGACTGAAGCTTTATTGTAGCTTCTTTAATATTGGAAGTGTCTAATTTGAATAGGTCCTGATCCAGGCGCTTTATTTGGAATTCCGGGATCTCGACAGAACTTACATCCACATCCAGAGGATCGGTTGTACAGGAAGAAAAACCAACTGTTAGAACTATAATAAAAGCACAGAAATTAAAGTTTATCATATAAAAAAATATACTTAATATTGTGGGACAATAGTATTTACCCACATTAATATTAAAAGCTCAAAAATATGAAAAATAAAAAGAAGATTTTCACATTATCCGCATTGTTATTGGCTTCAACCTTTACTTTCGCTCAGGATGATGCTCTTTCCAAGAAAGTAAGGTTCGGTTTGATGGTTGCTCCATCAGTTAACTGGGTGAAATCAGGTGAAAAGATCACGGAAAAAAATGGCTCTTCAGTTAAGTTTGGTGGCGGACTTGGAATAGAGTTCAGATTAACAGATGTGGCTGTATTTGCAACTGGACTAATGGTAAACACAAGTGGTGGAAAAGTTCAATATAAAAATGATCTTTCAGGAAATGCATCCACTAGTTTTGTTCAGTATTTTTATGATAAAGTAGGTGAGAATATCGCGGAATTTCAACCGGCATACGATACTTATGTTATGGATACAGCTCAAAATCCAGCTGTCGCGTCTCAATACGTCCCATGTATTGTAAATGAAAGAAATTATAAAGTAACTTACGTAACTCTGCCATTAACTTTGAAATTAAGAACTAAAGAGATCGGGGCTTTAACTTATTTTGGTATGTTCGGTTTAAATACATCTATAAGAGTAGCAGCTAAAGCAACGGATAAAGTTCAAAAGTATTCAGAAACGGCTGGAGGATGGTTAAGCCCTGAAGAAATTACTAAGACTGACATTAAAAAGGATGTTAGTTTATTCAATGAATCTCTAAATATGGGCTTGGGAGTTGAATGGAATTTATCAGGATCTACATCTCTTGTTATTGGCGCCAATTATTTACTTGGGTTTACTAATATGACACCAAGTGAATCTGATTATTTGAGAAAGATAACTCAAGGTAGTCCAAGATATGGAAGTAGTTTAAAACAAAACTTAAAAACAAACAGCATTGCATTAACTGTTGGTGTTTTATTCTAAGATATAAATTATGTAAATTTAATCCCGGGTTCAAATATGATCCCGGGATTTTATTTTTTTAATACAATGAAGAACAAAGAAATAATAGATCATATCGTTCACTGGTTAAAACAATACAGTGATGACAGTAAAACAAATGGATTTGTTATCGGGATCTCAGGTGGAATCGATTCAGCACTTACATCCACCTTGTGCGCGAAAACAGGTAAAAATGTTATTTGCCTGAATATGCCTATTCATCAGCATAAAGAAGAGTATGACCGCGGACATGAACATATCGACTGGCTTAAAAAGAATTTTAAAAATGTGACTTCTGCAGAAGTGGAACTGACAAAAACATTTCAGGCTCTTGAAGAAACATTTCCTAAGGATATTCAGGATTGGCTGACTATGGCAAACACACGCTCACGTCTGCGTATGACTACTTTATATGCTTTTGCATGCCATCATAAAATGCTTGTTGCCGGCACCGGTAACAAAGTTGAAGATTTTGGTGTCGGTTTTTTTACAAAGTATGGCGATGGTGGAGTGGACATCTCTCCAATCGCTGATCTGATGAAATCGGAAGTTTATATGCTTGCGAAAGAACTGGAGGTTCCATCTTCTATTATAAAAGCAAAACCAACTGACGGATTGTTTGCCGATGGTAGAAGTGATGAGGATCAGATCGGAGCAACCTACGATGAATTGGAATGGGCAATGAAATTTATTGATAATCCTCACGATTTTATTTTGCTGACTGACAGGCACAAAATTGTGCTGGATATTTATACACGCATGAATAAAGCCAATCAGCACAAAATGAATCCTGTTCCTGTTTGTATCATTCCTCAAGAACTTAAATAATTATGATCGAAAAATTATACGCTCACTTTCTTGATCATCCTGTTGTTTGTACTGATACAAGAAATATAAAACCCGGATCGATCTTCTTCGCCTTAAAAGGCGGTAACTTCAACGGGAATCAATTCGCTGCCCAGGCTCTTGAAATGGGATGTTCATTAGCTGTGATAGATGAAGAAGAGTATGTATCCAAAGATGCACCCAAGAGAGATTCTTATTTTTTAGTTAAAGATGTTCTTAATGCTTTACAGGAACTTTCGAATCATCATCGCAGACAGCTGAATATTCCTGTGGTCGGAATAACCGGCTCTAACGGAAAAACTACGACTAAAGAATTATTGAATGCAGTATTGAATAAAAAATTCAATGTGCTCGCAACTGTAGGCAATCTTAATAATCATATTGGTGTTCCTCTTACTTTATTGTCAATCACAAAAGAACATGAGATCGCAATTATTGAAATGGGTGCAAATCATCAGGGAGAAATTGAATTACTTAGTAAGATAGCTGATCCGGATTATGGAATAATAACAAATATTGGTAAGGCGCATCTCGAAGGGTTTGGTGGAATAGAAGGAGTGAAGAAAGGAAAATCGGAGCTCTACAGATACATTCAGCAAAAAAACACCAGATCACCGGAAGGCAAAGGCAAGTTATTCGTTCATGGAGATGATGAGGTGTTGATCAGTCTTGCCGGAGATTGTAACAAAGTAACCTACGGTACAAAAAAATTATATGATATTGTCGGCAGTATGAATTCAACTGCCGGCTC
The DNA here is from genome assembly GCA_021323165.1 of Bacteroidota bacterium. Classification (GTDB taxonomy): domain Bacteria; phylum Bacteroidota; class Bacteroidia; order 2-12-FULL-35-15; family 2-12-FULL-35-15; genus 2-12-FULL-35-15. The sequence goes on from JAJTCJ010000003.1 coordinate 73,586, forward strand.
TGAATACATCTCTTTTCAATGGGCCACCCGTTACAATGCGGTGAACATAAAGAACAGCGAGGTTGTAAAAACTCAATTGGTAGGGGTTTACAATTATTACAATTTATTATGCGCAGCCTGCGTGGGAAATTATTTTGCGATAGAAGATTCTAAGATCAATGAAGCATTAAGAGAATATTCTCCGTCTAACAACAGGTCCCAGCTTCAGAAAACAGCTCACAATACCTTAATCCTTGATTATTACAATGCTAATCCTTCTTCAATGACTTTGGCTCTGGAAAACTTTGCTTCATTAAAGCATCCGAATAAAATGGTTATTCTGGGCGATATGCTTGAACTGGGAGAAGAAAGTGGGAAAGAACATTCCGCGATCGTAGATCTTCTTAAGCAAAAGAATATAGATAATGCATTGCTTGTAGGTCCTTTGTTTATTGAAGCAGGGAGTAACAGTAATCTTAAGACATTTGCAAACAGTGATGATGCACTTCATTATTTAAAAGTGAATCCTGTTAAAGATACAACGATACTTATCAAAGGTTCACGTGGTATTAAACTTGAAAAAGTATTGGATGTACTCTAATCAAGCTTAGACTGACAGCGCGTAAGTCACATTTAACAAACATTTAAAAGATTAAGATCTTGCTAAAGCTAAACAGAATCCAATGCTATCTTGTAGGTTTAGGGATCATATTTTTATTTTACTTCCTTAACAGGTCAAAGTTTATTATTGGCTCGGAAAAAGTGGAGGGCACGTTTGTATATTATGTTTCTGAACTGGATCCGGAAGAAGGGAAATTAATATATCCTGTAATAGAATATAGAATGAATGGTCGTATTTACAACTTTAAAGGTGAGGTCTGGACAGCCTATAAATTAAATGAAAAGCTGCCTGTACTTCTTCAGGGAAGAGATCCGGAAAAACCAATATTATACACCTTCAGGCATTTTTGGTTATATCCATTCCTTTATACTTTGATGCCAATACTTTTTTGGTCTGCCTTTGCATTTAGTTACATTAATAAAAATGAAAAGGTTTTGATAGATCTTAAATATCCATTTTTCCGGAAGGAAAAGAATACAGCTGTCGCAAAAACGTAATAAAAAAGCCCCGCGATTGCAGGGCTTCTATTGCATATAAATCTGTTATATTAAGATAATAACGATCTTGAAATAACGATCTTCTGAACTTCTGTGGTGCCCTCATAGATCTGAGTGATCTTGGCATCTCTCATCAGACGTTCAACGTGATATTCTTTAACAAATCCGTATCCTCCATGAACCTGAACAGCTTCAATGGTTGTATCCATTGCTACTTTGGATGCAAATACTTTAGCCATTGCACTTGCTCTGTCAAAGTTCACATGCTGATCTTTCATCCATGCTGCTTTCAAACAAAGTAAACGTGCTGCTTCAATTTGTGTTGCCATATCAGCAAGCTTGAATTGTATCGCCTGGTGCTGATTGATCGGTTTTCCGAAAGCTTTGCGTTCTTTTGAATATGCAAGTGCAAGT
>JAJTCJ010000056.1 GCA_021323165.1 Bacteroidota bacterium
ACATCAACAGGTGTTACGACCGCTGATGCGAATCCGTCTTCAACTACCTCTTATACAGTGACAGGAACAACTTCAGGTTGTACTAACACTGCAGTGTCTACAGTAGCTGTTAATCCGATCCCTTTAGTTTCTGTTAACTCCCCATCAATTTGTCCGGGAAGCACGGCTACATTAACAGCTAATGGGGCTTCTACTTATGTTTGGAGTGCGGGTGCAACATCGACCGGTGCAAACACAGCAACTGCCTCACCAGCGTCAACAACTTCTTATACCGTAACGGGATCATCCTTAGGATGCAGCGCTACTGCGGTAGCAACAGTTACAATCAATAACGCATTAACTGTTGATGCAGGGTTAAATGACAGTATTTGTTTTGGAGGAAGTTCAAATCTTTCAGTAACGCCTAATGGTGCGGGTTATACATATTCATGGACACCTTCTACTGGTTTAAACAATGCTTCTATTTACAATCCGGTGGCATCGCCAACAACAACTACCACTTATAGTGTTACCGTGACAGATGCAAACGGATGTTCAGGTAATGATAACGTAACTGTTTTCGCTGATCCTCAGATCACCCTGGCTCTTGCGGGAATACCGGCAAGTTGTAACGGTTCCACAGATGGACAAACTATTGTCATTCCTTCAGGAGGCTCAGGAACTTATACGTATTCATGGAATCCGGGCAGCTGTTCTGCTGCTGCTTGTAATGTTAGTGCAGGAAGCTATACAGTAACTGTAACCGACAGCTGGGCCTGTACTGCGACCGGAACATCACTTATCACGGAACCTACTGCTGTTACTGCAAGTTTCACACAAATAAACGTTACCTGCAAAAATGCCTGCAATGGTTCCGCAACCGTCACACCTAGCGGAGGAACAACTAACGCTGGAGGAACTTATAATTATTCATGGGATACTTCTCCGGTTCAAACTACCCAGACTGCCACAGGATTATGCGCAGGAACATATAGTTGCGTTGTAACTGATGCAAACGGGTGTTCTCCTGCAGGAGGAGCAATTGTTGTTACTATAACTGAACCTACGCAATTAACACTTGCCGCGATTTCTGATGTTACAATATGTACTGGAGGAAGTACACCTCTTACTGCAACACCAAATGGCGGCACTGGTTCATACAATTATTCATGGTCGCCCGCAACAGGATTGACCAGCACTAATACTGCAAACACCACTGCTTCACCAGCATCTACAACAACGTATACTATTGTAGTCACAGATGCAAATTTGTGCAGCACACAAACAATCGCGAAAGTTATTGTTAATCCACCGTTAACAGTAGTAACAACCGGCACCACAACGATTTGCCCGGGTGCAACTACTCCACTTTCTGCTGTTGCTTCAAACGGAAATGGCAGCGGATATACATATTCGTGGTTACCTGTTACAGGATTAAATAATCCGGCAATAGGGAATCCGACAGCGACTCCGGTTTCAACTACAACTTATACTGTTACTGTAAATGATGGTTGTTCACCTTCAATAACTTCATCTGTTACCGTAACGGTAGAACCGCGTCCCTTACCAGTAATAAGTCCAAGTGCAATTGCGGGATGTGCGCCACAATGTATTACATTTAATGAAACTTCAAGTATGATACCTCCTGCAACTATAACTGGATGGAGCTGGAATTTCGGGGACCCTGCTGCAAATCCGGGTACGGGACAAACAGCTTCTAATTGCTATACGACATCTGGAACATATACTATAACTGTTACTGCTACTACAAATGCGGGCTGTACCGCTACCAGCGCACCTTTTATTATTACTGTTAATCCGATACCTATAGCTGAATTCTCTGCACCTGCTTCCACAAGTATTTTTTCTCCAGAGGTTCAATATACTGATCAATCATATGTTGCTCCGGGTTTTATAGCAACCTGGAATTGGTCATTCGGTGATTCTTTATCAACCGCACTTAATAATAGCAGTACGTTACAACATCCGACACATACCTTTTCTGAAATAGGGACTTACTGTGCTGAACTGATCGTTACATCAAATGCAGGTTGTAAAGATACGATCATGCATTGTATAATTATTGATCCTGAATTTACTTTCTTTATTCCTAATGCATTTTCTCCTAATGATGATGGGACGAATGATGAGTTTTTCGGAAAAGGAGACAACATTATTAAATATGAAATGAGTGTATATGACAGATGGGGTAATCTCACCTTTTACACCAATGATATCAACAAACACTGGAATGGAAGGTTTAATAATGACGGGGCCGAAGTTCTTTTAGAAGATGTTTATGTTTATACTGTTAAGGTTACAGACCATCACAACAAAGTTCATAAATACCTTGGAACAGTTACTATAGTTAAATAATTCCACTAATAAAAAAAGAAACGCCCCGCAAATTATGCGGGGCGTTTCTTTTTTAAATTGTTCGTTGTTATTTATTTACATACATAACTTCTTTCACCGCTTTCACAACACGAGCCGCATTCGGCAATGAAGCCTCAATTAAAGTTGGTGCATAAGGCAACGGAACATCTGCTGACGTTACACGTAGGATCGGAGCATCAAGATAATCGAAAGCATCTTTTTGAACCTTGAAGGCTATCTCTGAAGAAATTGATGCAAGCGGCCAGGCTTCTTCAACTACAACCAAACGATTTGTTTTTTTAACCGAAGTTATAATTGCATTATAATCGATCGGACGAACGGTTCTCAGATCTATTACTTCAGCACTGATACCTTCTTTTTCCAGTTCAGCTGCAGCAGCTAACGCCTGTTTAATGATCTTACCAAAAGAAACGATAGTTACGTCAGTTCCTTCTTTCTTAATATCTGCAACTCCAATCGGAATAATATATTCTCCTTCAGGAACTTCTCCTTTATCTCCATACATCTGTTCACTTTCCATAAAAATAACAGGATCATTATCACGAATAGAAGCTTTTAGTAAGCCTTTTGCATCGTATGGATTGGAAGGAACAACAACTTTTAAACCCGGACAGTTCGCATACCAATTCTCAAATGCCTGTGAGTGCTGCGAACTTAACATTCCTGCAGAAGCAGTAGGACCGCGAAAAACCATCGGACAAGAATATTGTCCACCGCTCATACTTTTCATTTTTGCAGCTGAGTTAATGATCTGATCAATAGCAACAAGTGAAAAATTAAATGTCATGAATTCTACAATCGGCCGCAGACCATTAGTTGCTGCGCCTACTGCAATTCCGGCAAAGCCTAGCTCGGCAATAGGAGTATCAATAATACGCTTAGCCCCAAATTCGGCCAGCATTCCTTTACTCACTTTATAAGCACCATTGTATTCTGCCACTTCCTCACCCATCAAAAATATTTTCTCATCTCTGCGCATTTCTTCGCTCATCGCTTCACGAAGTGCTTCACGGAATTCTATTGTTCTCATATTCTTTGTTTTAATTGGACCACAAAAATAAGGAATTTATTGTTAGGGAACCAATCTTTCAGTTTTTATAAAATGGCAGAAAAAACGCTATGCTCTCTTCAACTTTAGTAATTTCATTTCTGTCTTTCATTGTCCTGAACAGCCTGAAAGTCACAACCAACAAATTTGAAAGAATTAAGATATTACCGCCTAAAACAGCTAATCTGTTAGGTGTAATTCCCCATTCCGAGATTCTGAAAAGTATAGCGGATAAGGCAATTCCGTTTATTACAATTGTTACAATTGAAAGACCAAGCAAAATTAATAAACCCGTTTTACTATCTGAATTTTTGGAAGTTTCAGCAATTGAAAAAAGTATGAGTGCCATAACCCCGATCAAAAGAACATTAAAGATCAGGAGAAAATCTCTATCGTTATATGGGTCCTTTCCTGAATAGATGATCGCGATCAGATAAACCACAAGCGTGATCAGAACCAAAGGAGAAAAAACCCTGGCAATAACCGGAGAAACTTTGTTAACGAGATGAGGATTTGTCTGAACCAGATAACTTCCAACTATCGGAACAGCGGCAAGTCCACTGATAACAATATATTTAAAGTAAAAATCTTCGATGTTAATTTTAATCAGTGAGAATAAACCGATTGTAATTCCTGTCAACAAGCCTCCGGCAATAAGAATAATTGCGGTCATTACTACCAGATCCCCGTTATATCTCAAAAAATCCAGCCGTTTATGCTTGTCAGAAAGGTTCCCTACAAATGTAAAACCAAACACTGACCATAAAAATAAAGGCATGTGAACACAAGCTAACACAAGTGTGTCACTTTCTATATTATTAGGAAGATTATTTATATGAATTGCGGATATTACGAAAACTACAAATACTGCGAGTATCTGTTTCATTTGCAATTTTTGTTTCCATGCAAAATAGGCTGATAACAATGGAAAAACGATGAAACCTATATTTCTTGAATAAAAATATTCAGAATCTATTCCCGTGATATCGGGTAGTTTAGCAATTAAGGCGGAAATGAAAGCGGAAATGATAACGAAAAATAATTCCTTATTTGTTCCCCATGAAATTTTTTCTTCTTCAAAATTTAATCTTGTATTCCAGATTTGAGCTATCGCAGAATCCTGAATTGTTGGATAGATCTGATTAAATTCTCTTTTGAAAGCAGATCTATTTTCCCTATACAACTTTTCAAGTTGCTTGGGATTGCTTATGTTGGTTATGATTTCCTGTTTCATTTTATATAGTTATATAAGGTTTTTATCATTTCAAAACATTTAAAAAGTACTTTGTACTGCAAAGTAAAACCAAATTTTGTTACAAGTCAAGAAAATAATAGAAATATTTTTTTATTAATAAAATGAAGACCCTGATTCTCCACATTTGCTTCGCTATTATCCGCGACAATAAACATAAACCGGAAACATTTCATTATTTTTACAAAAAAATTAAATCTCTTGGAAAACAATCAATTTGACATCATAATAGTGGGCGGAGGAATAGTAGGCCTGGCATCTGCATATAAGATCAATCTGAAATATCCCAATAAAAAAATCCTGGTTCTTGAAAAAGAAAAAGAAGTTGCAACACATCAGACAGGTCATAACTCAGGAGTAATTCATTCCGGATTATATTATAAACCGGGATCTTACAAAGCGAAGAACTGTGTAGATGGCCGAAGGGAGCTTGTGGCTTTCGCGAAAGAGCATAACATCAAACACGATATATGCGGAAAGATCGTTGTTGCTACTGACACATCTGAGCTTGCTCACATGAATAAAGTTTACAACAATGGAATTGCAAACGGTGTTGAAGGCGTTGAAAAAATAGATGCTAATAGGATAAAAGAAATAGAACCATATTGTGTGGGAATTGAAGGATTATGGGTTCCATGCACCGGAATTATTGACTATGCAGACGTTTCAAGAAAATATGTAGAACTGATCAGATCTAAATTTTCACAAAGCAAAGTCCTTACAGATCACGAGGTGACTGCCTTCGAGAAACAGGAAGGATTTACTACCGTGATAACACCTAAAGCCTCCTTTAAAGGAAAATATATAATTACCTGTGCAGGCCTGCAAAGTGACAGGATCGCGAAAAAGGAAGGTGCCAAGATCGATACCGCAATCGTAGGATTTCGAGGTGATTATTTTGACCTTACTGAAAAGGGATTAAGCAAAGTAAAGAATCTCATTTATCCTGTGCCTAATCCGAAGTATCCGTTTCTCGGAGTACATTTTACACGGATGATTCATGGAGGAACCGAATGTGGACCAAACGCAGTTTTTGTTTTTAAACGTGAAGGTTATGGCAAAACAGATTTTTCCTTAAAGGATACAGCTGAAGCTTTTGCGTTTGGCGGTACCTGGAAATTCTTCGCGAAAAATATGAAATTCGGTTGGGATGAATACCGTGGAGCTTTCTCAAAAACCTTTTTCTTAAAACGTTTACGAAAGCTGATCCCAACGCTAGAAATGGATGATCTTCAGCCCGGACGTGCAGGTGTACGTGCAATGGCATTAGCACCTGAAGGAGAAATGATCGATGATTTTAAAATAGAAGTTAATGGGAATGCAATTCATGTGCTGAATGCACCTTCCCCTGCTGCTACTTCTTCTCTTGCGATCGGAACAGCAATACAGGAAATGGCTTCTGAACATTTTAATCTAAGTTAATCCAGATCGCACAATTGAAAAATCTCTTTTTACTTATTTTAATTTTAGGAACGCAATCATTATCTGCTCTATCAGATACGATCCCTTACTTAAAAGCCAAGGGTCTCCTCGCTTCTAACCTTGTAAGATCAAAGAAAAGTTATAACCTGTATGATCTCGACATTAACACATTTGATCCAGGTAATGGTGAACCTATGATCGTGCATGTGCATTTTTTCGAAAATAAGAAAGGAGGAAAACTTCCACTGCTTGTTATAGTTCCACCAATAAATGGAATAAGTGCAAGAGAAAAAAATGTAAGCGAGCACTTTATTAAATGCGGATATCATACAGTAGTAATTGAACCTGTTAAAAGCACTTCCAACATTAATGTACCTATACAGGAATTTCAAAAGAACCTGTTATCTTTTGTTGGTGCGGTACGTTCAACAATAGATATTTTTTCAGAAAAAGAACAGGTAGACATCAGGAATATTTTCATCTGGGGAGCTAGCATGGGAGCGATCCACAGTAGTTTCGTGATCAGTATCGATAAAAGAATTAATGCCGCAATACTGATAGCTGGGGGTACTTCTATCGGAGATATTGTAGCAGAGTCAACACAAAAACGTATTGTGAAATACAGAAGCAACAGAATGAACGCTGAACATCTTTCCTCTGTTGAAGATTTTCGTAAAAAATTAAAGGAATCCATGAATCTTGATGTAAGCCAATTTTCTCAAAACAGAGAAGCGTCAGATCTTTTTTTCGTGATTGCCTTAAAGGATAAAATTGTACCTACCAAGTATCAGATAGAACTTGCTCACGCATTTAAAGGAGAACCTTTTATTAAGGAATGTAATGGCGGGCATATGAAAGCCCTACTGAGATCACACCTGTCAGGCCTCACTCAATTTTCCGATTTCACAAACAGCAAATTAAAAAAATAAGAATGGAAATGATTCTTCTTTATTTCATGTCACTAATATACTTTGCTGCGGGAATTTATCACTTTGTGAATCCAAAGATGTACATCAAAATAATGCCTTCTTATATACCTTTTCATCTTCCGCTGGTATATATAAGTGGTGCATGCGAGATAATTGTTGCAATACTACTTATTCCGGAAAGCACTCGTTCTCTGGGAGCGTGGCTTACCATAGCACTGTTAATAGCTGTTTTTCCGGCAAACATCCAAATGCTAATTAACTTCAGAAAGAAACAACATCCCGGATTATGGATCGCTGTTGTTCGTTTACCGTTGCAATTCCTCCTTATCTATTGGGCATGGACCTATACAGGAAATTAAAATATTATCTTTGCCGTTTAAACTTTTACCCGCTAAAAGCGTCTTTATTCAAACTTTTTCAATGAGATCATTTATTTGCTTACTATTTTTCCTAAGTTTCTTTGGCGCTCACAGTCAAAACATTATTAGCGGAAAACTCATTGATACCTCAGATAAAAACTCACTTCCCGGTGCTTCAGTTGTACTTTTAAACAGCGATTCTTCCATTTACAAAGGAACGAGCGCTGATATGGATGGAAAATTCATTCTTGAAAATATCACAGATGGAAAGTACATTCTAAAAATCTCATTCATCGGGTACACTGATCATTATCAGAATATTTCAGCTAATGGTAATCCCATCATACTTAATGATATTTCATTAATTCAGTCCAGCCGGACGCTTAAAGATGTTATTATCGTAGACAAAGCTCCCACAGCTATTCAAAAGGGCGATACTACTCAGTATAATGCAAACAGTTATAAAACTCATCCTGATGCAAGTGCTGAGGATCTCATCACGAAAATGTCTGGAGTTACCACTCAGGATGGAAAAGTTCAGGCTCACGGTGAAGAAGTAAAGAGAGTATTGGTTGATGGAAAACCTTTTTTTGGTGACGATCCAAATGCTGTTCTAAAAAACCTCCCTGCAGATGTGATCGATAAGATCCAGGTTTTTGATCAGCAAAGTGACCAGTCGAAATTCACCGGAGTAAGTGATGGTAATACATCGAAAACAATCAATATTATTACCAAACAAGGAATGAAGAACGGAACATTTGGAAAAGCCTATGTTGGTTACGGATATGATAATGTTTACAAAGCAGGACTGAACATCAACTTTTTTAAAGGCGACAGACGTATTTCAATTATTTCACAATCAAATAATATAAACGAACAAAATTTTTCTTCAGAGGATCTTGCAGGAGTTATGAGTTCATCAGGAGGTGGAAATCGCGGAGGACGAGGTGGTCCCGGAGGGGGAAGCCCTGGCGGATCAGGCAACTGGGGAGGCGGAAACAATAGCAATAATTTTTTAGTCAACGCAAAGAACGGAATTTCCACAACTCATGCATTCGGAATAAATTATACAGACAAGTGGAATAAAAAAACAGAAATAAGCGCAAGTTATTTTCTTAACTATGCCGATAATACTGCAGAACAAACAACCAACAGGCAATACCTTCCGCTATCGGATTCCAGTTTGTTATACAATGAAACAAGCAATAATAATTCTAAGAATACCAATCATCGTTTAAATCTCAAATTAGAGTGGAAAAAAGACACGAATAACACCGTGACTTTCACACCAAAAATTTCTCTTCAGCAAAATACCGGAAGAAGCAATCTCAATGGACTAAATACTATCAGCGATGACACATTGAACAGAACCAGCAATCTTTTTAATTCAGAGATCTTTACCTATAATCTTTCCGGAGATCTTTTGCTGCAGCACAAATTTATGAAACAAGGTAGAACTATCTCTGCTAATCTTAGCGGTGCATACAACCCGAGCACTGCACAAAGCGATCTCTACTCTACAAACTCTTATTACAATGACACATCCTTTTTTACAACAACTCTGGATCAGCGCTCTACGCTTTCTAAATCAGGTACTACAATGGGATCCAACTTAACTTATACAGAACCTTTTGGTTCTAAAAGTATTGTTCAGATCTCTTACAGCAACTCTTTCAACTTTACGAACAACGATAAAAAAACATATAACTATTCTTTCAGTGATGATAGTTACAACACTCTGGACACTAATCTTACCAATGAATTCAGCAGCGAATACATAACACATAAAGCTGGTCTGGCATACAGATTTAACAACACAAAGCTGCAATTTATGGCTGGAGCGAATTATCAGCTGGCATCCTTAACCAGTGAACAGCACTTTCCTTACATGTATGATTTAAAAAGAAATTATGAGAACATTCTTCCTAGTGCCATGCTTCGCTACAACTTCAATTCGAAGAAAAGCCTGAGAATGATGTACAGAACTCAAACTACCCAGCCCGCAATAGATCAGCTGCAGAATGTTCTTAATAATTCCAATCCTACACAATTAAGCATTGGAAATCCCGATCTTAAACAAAATTACGAGAACACTCTTTTTGTCCGTTATGCATCAAGCAACACCGAAAAGGCTACGTCCTTCTTCGCAATGATAGCAGGAACATTAACAGATAATTATATTGCGAACAGTGTGTTCACAGCATCTAGAGACACTTCCAGAAATGGTATCATTTTATTACGCGGAACTCAAATCACTAAACCAGTTAATGTGGATGGATACATGAATCTTAGAAGTTTTATTACATACGGCCTGCCTTTCAGCATCATCAAATCTAATCTGAACTTTAATGCAAACGCATCATTTGTAAGAACACCAGGAATTGTTAATGATGTGATGAATTATTCTAATGCACAAACTTATGGCGGAGGAATAACATTGAGCAGCAACATAAGCAAACAGATCGATTTTACACTCTCAACAAATCTTTCCTACAGCACAGTTGAGAACACTATCAATAAAAAACTGAACACTGAATATTACAATCAGAATAGTAAATTAAAACTTAATATGATATTCCTGAAGTCGCTGGTATTTAGCACCGATCTTACACATCAATATTACAAAGGATTATCAGCGGGATTCAATCAGAACTATTTCTTATGGAATGCGGCATTGGGTTATAAATTCATGAAAGACCAAAAAGCAGAGATCCGTTTATCGGTTAATGATATCCTCGAGCAGAATACAAGCATTACTAGAAATACTACAGAGACTTACCTGGAAGATATCCAGACAAATCTTTTACAGAGATATTTCATGCTGACATTTATATATAATATTAAAGTGTTTAATAAACCTGCAGAGGATAAATCACATAAAAAAGAATAAACCCTTTACATTTAAACATAAAAAAGTCCTTCAGAATTTGAAGGACTTTTTTATTAAAACCTATTTCGAGAATTTCAAGGTATGCGTTCCATCATCTCCCCTCTTACCTGTCATTTCAATCAAGGTATCATTTTCATTTAAGATTCTCCAGTTATTTGCATTTAATAAACTGAATGGATCTGCAGTTCCAAAGTCGAGCTGCATTCCCGGCTTTTCGTCTACCGAATTTCTGGACCATTTCCCAACAATCACTTTTCCATTTCCTGATGCCGATATGGTTCCATCATTCCTGAACGCAAATGTATAGGGAGCAAAAAAGTCGCTATCAACTCCGTTCAATATGTAGTTTGCTTTCCATTTCCCGTTTATTTCAGCCGCTGCTGTAGGGCTTGGGGTTGGTTTTGTATCTTCCTTTTTACATGAGCTGAAGCTTGCAGCCATTACCAAGGCAATTCCTATAGTTATGATTCGATTTTTCATGGTTTGTTTCCTTTCTTTTAGTTATTACTTAAAGGAAGACAAACTGATGCCAAAAGCCTATTAAATAAGGGGCTCGTAGCTGAAAAGAATAAAACAAAAGCCAGAAAGACAATTAATTAATCCCGAAGGAATCAGGTGCTTTTATGAATTGGGAAATATTGTCACATAAAATATTTGAATTTCCCCAAACAAAAAGAACTCTGGGGAATTCCAGAGTTCTTAATACTTTATTTAAATATATTTTAGTTCAGATAATCTTTCGCTTTAGCTAACGCTTTGGCAATACCCTGAGAATTAGTACCTCCTGCTGTTGCATAAAAAGGCTGTCCGCCTCCGCCACCAAGAATTTCTTTTCCTAATTCCCTGACAATTGCTCCGGCATTCAGATTCTTATCTTTTACCAGATTATCAGAAATGATAACCGATAAACTCGGTTTACCTTTTACCTCAGCACCCAAAACCATGAATAAATTATCGATCTGATTTCTAAGTTCGAAAGAAAGATCTTTGATCGCATCAGCAGAATCAAGCTCTATACGTTCTGCTATAAAGTTAATTCCGTTAATTGTTTGCTTTTTAGTAAGAAGTTCGGATTTTAAACCTTTTGCTTTTTCACGCAGCATGCTTTCGATCTGTTTCTGAAGAGAGGAATTATCTTCTAATAATCCCTGTACACTTTTTAAAACATCTTTTGGATTTTTCAAAAGCATCTTCAATTCATGTAAAGTAGCACTCTGCTCGTTAAAAAATTGTTCAGCCTTGACTGAAGTAATTGCTTCAATCCTTCTTATACCGGCCGCAACAGCACTTTCGGAACTGATCTTAAATAAGCCTATCTGTCCTGTTGCAGGAACATGAGTTCCTCCGCAAAGTTCAATTGAATAGTTTTTATCGAATGTAACCACACGAACCGTATCACCATATTTTTCTCCGAACAAAGCCATTGCACCCGACTTCTTCGCTTCTTCGATCGGCATTTCTTTAATGTCAGCAGTAATATTCTCCCTGATCTTTTGATTCACTATTGCTTCGATCTGTGCGATCTCTTCATCAGTTACTTTAGAGAAATGTGAAAAGTCAAACCGTAAATGTTCGTCATTTACCAAAGATCCTTTTTGTTCAACATGCGTTCCTAAAACCTTTCTCAGGGCTGCATGCAAAAGATGTGTTGCGCTGTGATTGTTTTCAGTCAGCTGTCTTCTTTCCGCATCAACTTTCGCGATAAAAGTCTGTGAGAAATTCTCAGGAAGCCTCTCTGCAAAATGAATAATAATTCCATTCTCTTTTTTAGTATCAGTAATGTTTATAGATTCATTTGCTGATTCTATTTTACCGATATCCCCAACCTGCCCTCCACTCTCAGCATAAAAAGGTGTTTTATCCAGAACAAGTTGAAACTGTTCCTTTCCTTTTGCTTTTACCTTTCTGTACTGAATGATCTTTACTTCGCTTTCGAGTGTTTGATATCCTACGAATGATCTTCCTCCTTCTTCAGCCTTTCTTCCATCAACCAATAGCCAGTCCCCAGTGTCAACGGCCGTTGCTTCACGGGAGCGATTTTTTTGTTTTCCAAGTTCAGCTTGAAAACCTGCTTCATCAATGCTCAATCCATAACCCCTTGCAATAAGAGAAGTAAGATCTACAGGAAAACCATAAGTATCATATAATTCGAATACTATTTTTCAAGGGTCCTGAAAAATGAACTCTCTTCTTCTCTGATCACTTTCTCAATAAGCAGCTTCTGAGAAAGCAGCTCCGGGAAAGCATGGCCCAACTGATTGGCAAGCACGGGAACCAAACGGAACATAAAAGGTTCTTTTAAGTTCAGCGACTGGTACCCATAACGGATCGCACGTCTTAAGATCCTCCTGATAACATATCCTGCACCGGTGTTAGAAGGTAATTGTCCATCAGCTATGCTGAATGAAATTGCACGGATATGATCAGCGATCACACGCATAGCAATATTTATAATAAGCTGTTTCTTGTGATCGTTTTCATTTTCCGGTTTGTAACGGTGGCCTGATAATTCTTCAAGTTTATCAATCACCGGTTTAAAAACATCGGTATCGTAATTTGATTGTTTGCCTTGCAAAACACGAACAAGACGTTCAAAGCCCATTCCCGTATCAACATGCTGCTTTGGTAATTTTATCAGTGAGCCATCAGCCTTACGTTCGAATTCCATGAACACATTGTTCCAGATCTCGATCACCTGAGGATCATCGTTGTTTACTCTTGAAGCACCAGGAATCTTTGCAATATCGGCATCTGATCTTCCGTCATAATGAATTTCGGTACATGGACCGCAAGGTCCCATATCACCCATTTCCCAGAAATTATCTTTTTTGTTGCCACGAAGAATTCTTTCTTCAGGTACAAATTGCTTCCACAGGTCATATGCTTCCTGGTCAAAGCCAAGGCCATCTTCAGCGCTTCCTTCAAACACTGTCACATATAAACGGGACTTATCAATCTTGTAAACATCAGTCAATAATTCCCATGCCCATGTAATTGCCTCTTTCTTAAAATAATCGCCAAAGCTCCAATTACCAAGCATTTCGAACATAGTATGATGATATGTATCAACACCAACTTCTTCAAGATCGTTATGTTTTCCGCTTACGCGAAGGCATTTTTGTGTGTCAGCAACACGCGGAAATTTGATTGGCGCGTTTCCCAGGAACAGATCTTTAAATGGAGCCATCCCGCTATTATTGAACATAAGTGTTGGATCGTTCTTCACAACCATTGGTGCTGATGGAACTATCTCATGTCCTTTGGATTTAAAAAAATCTAAAAATTTCTCTCTTACCTCGTTGCTGTTTAACATGCTATTCTTTATTTATTAATACTTTCAATGCTTTATATATTCGATTACCGTTAAAAAAATCCTTTTTATCACGGCACCTTCTAATGTGTTTTCTCAGATCTTCAATATATTCATTATTCAGGCTGAATGTTATAGCTTTTTTATAATTCTCTATGGCTTTATTGTAATCACCTTTTATTTCATACAAAGAACCAAACTCATCATACAGATTGGAACGATTGATCCCCACAACCTTTTCAGCCAGCTTAAGAAGGGATTCCAGTTCTTCAATCCTTCCCTGATCCCTGAGCATGTATATATAGTTGAAATACACTGCAGGATTATTCGAACTGAATCTTATTGCAAATTTATAGTGCGTTTCTGCTTTCACCGGATCAGAAAATTTCCTGTGAAAAAGCCAGCCAAGATCATTATGCACTCTTGCGGCTTCAGGACTATCTTCCAGAATATCATACAGAATATTCTTAGCGAGAGAATAATCTTCATCTCTCATCGCCTTCTCAGATTTTAGCAACTGCTCTTCAATATCCATATTTGCAAACATTTAACGGATTGCAAATTTAGTTTATTTGTGTAAATTCGCATTAAGCAAGGACATTATTTCGTGAGCAAAATCAAATATAAATTCAATACCAAATCTCTTACCTATGAAAAGGACACAATTCCTTTCCGTAAAAGGGTATGGCAGGCGTTATCGTACCTTGCTACGGGGCTTGTATTTGCTACAATAACCATCCTTATTGCCTATAAATACCTTGATTCACCAAAAGAAAAACAATTACAGCGCGAGATCAACGAATTGACCCTTCAATACGAGATCCTGAACAACAGGATGTCGGAGGTGACCGAAGTTCTTGATGATATCCAGGAAAGGGATAACAATGTTTATCGTACTATATTTGAGGCAGAACCTATTCCGGCAAGTATTAGAAAAGCAGGGTTTGGTGGCGTTGACCGCTATAAAGCACTGCAGGGCTTCAACAATTCAGACCTGATGGTCGAGACCACAAAAGGTCTTGACAGGATCAGCAAGCAGTTGTATATTCAATCCAAATCCTTTGATGAAGTGGCAAAACTTGTTAAAAGTAAAGCAAAGCTTCTTTCTTCAATTCCTGCGATTCAACCTATTTCCAATGAAGATCTAAGGCATCAGCCTGGCGGATTCGGATGGAGAACACATCCTATTTACAAAACACCTGAGTTTCATCCCGGAATGGATTTCGCTGCTCCGGAAGGAACAGAGATCTATTCAACGGGAGATGGCACTGTAGCGAGGGCCGATGATATGGCGCAGGGGTATGGAAACCATGTGGTAATTGATCACGGATATGGATATACGACATTGTACGGACACATGACCAAATTTGTAGTTCGTGTTGGACAACAGGTAAAGAGAGGACAGCTTATCGGATATGTCGGAAGCACCGGACTATCAACTGCTCCACACGTTCATTATGAGGTTAGAAAAAACACTGAAGCTGTGAATCCTATCAATTTCTATTACAACGATCTTACCCCTGAACAATATCAGAAGCTTATCGAATTATCTGCTCAATCTTCTCAATCTTTCGATTAGTTTAGATATAAGATTTGAGATGTAAGATCTGAGATTTTAATGGAATGTCGGAAAAAACTGTAATTTCAATTTATAATTCATAATCTATAATTTAATAATTCCCTTTCACTTGCCTTACAAGGAAACAGATACAATAAAGTTGTATTACACCATTGGTGAAGTCTCTGAAATGTTTCAGGTGAACACTTCTCTTGTTCGTTTCTGGGAAAAGGAATTTGATATCCTCAAACCTAAGAAAAACAAAAAAGGCAATCGTTTATTTACTCCTGAAGATCTGGACAATTTTAAGATCATACATAACCTTGTAAAGGAACAAGGGCTTACTCTTGAAGGAGCTAAAAAATATCTGAAAGAAAATAAGAAAACAGTAAAGCACGAATTGAAAGCAGAGAAATCACAATTTTCTGAGATCGAAAACAAGCTCAGAAATATCAGAAGTGTTTTAATTAAAATTAAAGAAGAATTATAGCGTTTTAATAATACTTCTTCCCCTCAAGATAATTTTTCACATAATCCTTCACTCCTTCTTCTAAAGTATGAAAAGGCTTGTCATATCCAATGGATTGGAGCTTTGACATATTAGCTTCAGTGAAGTATTGGTACTTATCTCTTATATCAATAGGTGTATCTATAAAATCGATCTTCGGTTCTTTATTCACTCCTTCAAAAGTATTTTTCACAAGATCCAAAAATGTTCTTGCTTTACCTGAGCCAAGATTATAAAGACCCGAATCTTTCCGGTGATGCAGCAGAAAATAACATACTTCAACAACATCCTTTACATATACAAAATCACGTAATTGCTCCCCATCTTTATATTCCGGATTATGTGAACGAAATAATTTCACTTCACCTTTTTCCTTGATCTGCTTATGAGCATGCATGATAACAGAAGCCATTCTTCCTTTATGATATTCGTTCGGTCCATAAACGTTAAAGAATTTCAACCCTGCCCAGAAATATGGCTTTCTTTCCTGCTTCAAAGCCCATTTATCAAAATCATTTTTGGAATCTCCATAAGGATTCAAAGGTTTTAATTTATCTACGATAGTGTGATCATCATTATAACCATATTCCCCTAATCCATAGGTGGCAGCGGATGATGCATACACTAGCGGCAAGCCGAATTCAACACAAACATTCCAGATGTCCTTGGTATAATTTAGGTTTAGTCGGTCGAAAATTTCTTTATTAAATTCTGTAGTGTCAGTCCTTGCTCCGATATGAAAAACAAACTGAACCAAGCGTTGATTTTCTTTCAGCCATTTAACAAAATCATCACGATGTACTTTTTGAGTATAGATCTTTCCTTCCAGGTTTTTCATTTTTTCAGGATCAGAGAAATCATCAACTATGATGAGATCTTTAAAACCTTCATTGTTCAGTTTGCTTACTAAACAACTGCCAATAAATCCTGCTGCTCCTGTTACTATTATCATGGTACGAATAACGAATTAAAAAACGAATTTACGAATTACTGGTAGTTGAGGTCTCGAAACCACCTGGAAAAAATCCTTTATAACTAATTTCCTAAAAAAATCTCTTCTTCTATTTTATCAATCACTCCAAGATTTTGAGCTTTATCAAATAATAATTCAACCGCTCGCTTTCCTTCATCGCCAAGATCAATTGAATATTTATTCACATAAAGGCCGATATGTTTATACATTACTTCCTCGCTCATTTCCTGAGCATTTTCTTTCACAAAATCTGAACTTGCATTCGGATGAGCAAATGCATACTCCACACTTCTGCGAATAACTCTGTCAACTTTCAGCTTCAACTCATCCGGCAGGTTTCTCTGGATCACAATTCCTCCCAAAGGGATTGGTGCTTTTGATAAAGTCTCCCAGAATTCGCCAAGGTCAATTATCTTTTTTAAACCTTTCTCCTGATAAGTAAAACGGTTTTCATGTATGATCAATCCCGCATCAACTTCACCATTCAAAACAGCATTTTCAATATCCGAAAAAACCATTTCGATCTTATTCTTTACATCAGGAAATGCAAGTGATAAGAGAAAGTTAGCAGTTGTATATTTCCCGGGTATCGCAATACGTGTGTCCGGATTAATTTGAATTATGGAATTTGCAATCAACAATGGTCCGCAATTATTTCCCAAAGCACTTCCTGCATTTAACAACTGATATATTTTTGTCAGATAAGCATATGCATGATAACTCAATTTCGTAATTGTCAGCTCTCCTCTGAATGCTTTTTGATTCAATGATTCAACATCTTCCATCACCACTTCAAACTGCAAACCTTCAGTATCAATCCGGGAATGGATCATCGCATCGAAAATGAAGCAATCATTCGGACAAGGACTAAATCCTAAGGTTAGCAGTGAGGTTGAAGACTGTAGATTGGAGATCACTGTATAGCGTTTAAAACTTCTATTAATTTATCATTCAATTTTTCGATAGCTAATGGAATATTCCATTCATCGCGATTTCTTTTTTCTACATAGTTAGAAACAGCCCTCAGCTGCACATAAGGAATTCCTTCCTCTTCACATACAAACATAAATGCGGCCCCTTCCATACTTTCAACATAGGGATGGAATCTTTCGTAAACCTTTGCGATACTTTTTTCATTGCCATGTGTTGTATTTACTGTAATTCCGTTGACTTTGGGCAATGATTCGATTACCGGATGTAAAGCACCGCTATTATTTACAACTTTTGAAATCCCCGGCAACTTCATCTCCTCAAGTGAAAGAAATTTATCATCATCTTCTGCACCTAATTCCGCAAAGGTATCCTCACAAATATTTACCACATCACCTAATTCCAAGTTTTTATTAAAACTTCCGCAGATACCGGCATTAATAGCAAAATCATAGGAATCATTGATCGCTTTCGCAGTGAAATAAGATGTGGCAACCATCCCAACTCCGGTGATAAGAAAATCCACCTCATGATCTTTATACCTGCAGAAGATAAGATCACTTTCAGGATTACGCACATCATCCATCTTCTGCATAACATTGCTGATCTCAAATCTGGTTGCTGCAACGACAAGGATTTTCATTTACTATTCCGTTTTTTTATCGGGTACAAAGATACAAATCATTTATATGCCTAATTTAAACAAAAGTCGAACTGAACTGTTGAACATATGCAGTCAATAGAAATTCAATATATAAGCTATATTTGTATTTCATTTTAGCGTCATGATCTACATAACAAGAAGAGAACATTTTAATGCGGCACATAAGCTTCACAATCCTAATTGGACAGAAGAAGAGAACAATGAAGTGTTTGGAAAATGTGCTAATCCTAACTGGCATGGACATAACTACAATCTGTTTGTAACTGTTAAAGGGCCTGTTAATCCGGAAACTGGTTATTCAGCCAACTTAAAGGACATCAGCACAATTATAAGAACACATATTACAGACAAACTGGATCATAAGAATCTTAATCTGGATGTTGATTTCCTGAAAGGTATGATGCCTTCAACAGAAAATGTGGCAATTGCTATCTGGAAACAATTAACTCCGCATATTGATGCTTTAGGAATAAAACTTCACTCGGTTAAATTATATGAAACGGAAAACAATTTTGTAGAATACCTGGGAGAGGAATAGTTGGGAGTCAGGAGAGTGGAGAACGAAGTAAATCAAAAATCACTAAATCACTAATTTGAAAATGGGCCACGATGAATTTGATGATGTAGACGGTTATCAGAAAATAGATCGCTACAATTTAAAGCTGGTAAACGATATCGCTTCTAAATATAAAACCATACTCAGCAATATCGGTGAAAACCCTGAGCGTGAAGGTTTGTTAAAAACACCTGAACGTGTTGCCAAAGCTATGCAGTATCTCACTCATGGTTATGACCTTGATCCGCAGGAGATCCTGAAATCCGCAATGTTCAAGGAAGATTACAAGCAAATGGTGATCGTTAAAGACATTGAAGTATACAGTATGTGTGAGCATCATCTATTACCTTTCTTTGGCAAAGCGCATGTGGCATACATTCCAAACGGATGTGTTGTAGGATTAAGTAAGATCCCGCGCGTTGTGGATGCTTTCGCAAGAAGGCTGCAGGTGCAGGAACGCTTAACAACCGAAATAAGAGATTGTATCCAAAACACCATGAATCCATTAGGAGTTGCTGTGGTTATCGAATGTTCACACCTCTGCATGCAGATGCGCGGGATCCAGAAACAAAATTCTGTAACAACAACTTCAGCCTTTACCGGGGAATTTTTGAAAGACACGACTCGTTCAGAGTTTATCAGTCTGATCGGATCAAAGCTTCATTAATTAAAATTGGACTGCCATTTTTGCATTTGGCTGCAAACGGTATTATCTTTGTACCGTTAAATCGCTAAAAAAATTAAAATATATGGATACTAACAATTTCAAAATCGTACAGTCGGAAGAAGTAACATCAACATTGTCAAAAACATTCATGGCGAGTGTTTTTTCATGGATGTCGGCTGCTTTGGTAATCACTTCCGTGGTTGCTTATTATTTCGGTGTAGATGCCGAACTTATGTCCTATCTTAGAACTGTTGATATGACTGGCCGCTATCACAACACAGGTCTTGGTCTTATCGTTATGTTCTCTCCTTTGATTCTTATCTTCGGAATGGGAATGGGAATGAGAAAAATGTCTTATCCGGTACTTCTCGGACTTTTCCTCTTATTCGCAGCCTTAATGGGAGCCAGCTTAAGCTATATATTCCTTGCCTATACGAGCGGGTCTATTCTAAGTGTATTCATCTCCTCTGCCGGAATGTTCGGTCTGATGGCAGTAGTTGGTTATACTACTAAAACAGATCTTACAAAATTCGGAAGCATCATGACAATGGCTCTTTTCGGACTTATGATCGCAATGCTTATCAACATGTTCATGCAGAGCAGCCAGCTTGATTACATCATCAGCTTCATTGGAGTTCTTGTTTTCATCGGCCTTACTGCTTATGATGTACAAAAATTAAAAAGAATAGGAGCCGGATTAGAATATGGTGCGGAGGAAACAAAAAAGCTTGTTATCTGGGGTGCCCTGGATCTTTACATGGATTTCATTAACCTTTTCTTATTCTTACTTAGGTTATTCGGAGACAGAAAATAATCATCATCTCATTGTGAATAAAAAGAGTCCTGATCAAAAGCAGGACTCTTTTTTTATTGTTAATATTGAATCAGTATTAATATTTAACGTAAACAAAACTATATGAAAGCATATGTATTCCCCGGGCAAGGATCTCAATTTTCAGGAATGGGAAAAGACTTGTATGAAAGCTCCGATATCGCAAAAAGAATGTTTGAAGAAGCAAATAATATCCTCGGATTCAGAATTTCGGACACAATGTTTTCCGGAACTGACGAAGAGCTGAAACAAACTAAAATCACTCAACCTGCCATCTTTTTACACTCTGTTATTATGGCTAGAACGCTTCAGGATAAGATTCAGCCAGAAATGGTTGCAGGACATAGCCTGGGGGAATTTTCCGCACTTGTGGCAAATAAGACACTTTCCTTTGAAGATGCACTTCAGCTTGTTTATAAGCGCGCATTAGCAATGCAGCATGCCTGTGAATTAAATCCTTCCACAATGGCTGCTGTTCTTAATCTTGATGATAAGATTATTGAGGACATTTGCTCTGAGATCACATCTGAAGGACAAACCGTGGTTGCGGCAAACTATAACTGCCCGGGACAATTAGTTATCTCGGGGACCATTACCGGTGTTACAGTTGCCTGCGAACGACTGAAAGCTGCGGGAGCAAAACGAGCACTTGTATTACCTGTTGGAGGCGCATTTCACTCTCCGTTAATGGAGCCGGCCCGCATTGAACTTGAGGCTGCAATAAAAGCTACAAAATTTCATGATCCTATCTGCCCTGTTTATCAGAATGTAACCGCTAAAGCTGTTTCTGATCCTGCTGAAATTCAAAATAATCTTGTAGCACAGTTAACAGCTCCGGTGAGATGGACCCAGACCATCCAGCAAATGATTGCAGATGGTGCTACTTCATTTACTGAAGTAGGTCCGGGAAAAGTTCTGCAAGGCTTGGTTAAAAAGGTAAATCCTGCAATGGAAGCCGCAAGTATTTAGGTTATTGGGTAATATGTTTTTTAGGCACCCCTGTTAAACACAGCCTAAATAACTATTAACCAATCAACTATTAACCTTACTTAAACAGGCATAAATCTTTCCTGATATTATCGTAACAATTTAGATCTGATTAAACCGTTCTAATGAAAATCATAAAAAATGAAAAGGCTGACTCTTATTATTGCCGTTCTACTGAGCACTTTACAAGGACAAGCTCAATTCTTTAATTCAATTGGAATTACTGTAGGCGCGACAGCTGCTAACCAGAAGTTCAAACTTTATGAGCCTCCTTCAATCTCACGCAAGAATTATGTTTTTGGTTTTAATGCAAGCGTTTTTCTTGAATGCCTGAGTCATGATAACGTTAGATGGGTTACGGAAATACAATACAATCAGAAAGGCTCACTTGATCAGCGGCCGGAAATTGATTACGCCAATAAGCTCCAGCTGATCTCCTGGAATAATTACCTTAAGTTTCGTTATGAAATGTACAGTATAATCCCTTATGTACTTGTTGGTCCCCGCCTTGATTATAATCTCAGCCAAGCCACAACTTCTCCGGAGATAACCGGAAGCTTTCTCCCCTTACATGTAAGCGCTGCTGTAGGAGCTGGTGTCGAACTTGTCAGCTATTCGAATTTTAAAGTATTTATCGAAGGGTTTTACAATCCGGATATAATGCCTGCTTATGTGAATCCTCGACTTCACATTAACAATAAAGCCTTTGAACTAAGAGTCGGTTTAAAATATGAATTCTCTGGTAGAAAAGAAACCTGCAACACTCCAACATATGTTGAATAAAAAAATCCCTTCAGAATTTGAAGGGATTTTTTTATTTGGTTAATGTCGCTGTCACTGTGTCTATAGCTGAACCCTGGTTAACCCAATAACTCATGTTTATCTGATTGGCACTAGTTAGACTACCAGTACCGGAAACATTATTACCCTCCACGATCTGAGATGGAATTGTTAAAGTATTTCCGCTTACGGTTGCACGTACCTTTGTATGATATCCATAAATATAAGCTAACTGTACAAATGATGCATTTGAAGAATCAGTTATGTCAATATAATAGGTTGCTGTTCCTGTTTGGGTACTGTTCTCTGAAATATACCAATGTCCATGAAATCTTGCTCTTGGATCTGAATAAACAGGACCTTCCGGCTCCGGTTCTTCTTCTTTTGCACATGATGAAAGCAAAAGAGTTCCGAATAATGTGAGCGATAAAGTGAATGGAATTAATCTTTTCATTTTAATACAATTTAAATTCCGGTATAATTGGCCGGAGTGATTTTTTTAAGCTCTTCTTTAACGTCATCACCCACCTTTAAAGTATCAATAAAAGCAGAAATACTTTGTTTTGTAATATGAGTATTTGTGCGGGTCAACTCTTTCAGAGCTTCGTAAGGCTTCGGATAACCTTCTCTGCGTAGCACAGTTTGCAATGCTTCTGCAACCACCGCCCAGTTATTTTCTAGGTCCTTTTCGAAGGCTTCTTTATTAAGGATGAGTTTATCCAATCCTTTTAATAATGATTTATAAGCAATTAAACTATGTGCCAGCGGCACTCCTACATTCCTTAAAACCGTTGAATCTGTAAGATCTCGCTGTAAACGTGAAATCGGCAATTTGGCAGATAAGTGCTCAAATATCGCATTGGCAATTCCAAGGTTACCTTCAGAATTCTCAAAATCGATCGGGTTGACTTTATGCGGCATTGCAGAAGAACCAATTTCACCAGCTTTGATCTTTTGTTTGAAATAATCCATGGAAACGTATGTCCATATATCACGATCAAGATCTATGATAATATTATTGATGCGTTTTAATGCATCGCAGAAAGCAGCAAAATTATCATAATGCTCGATCTGTGTTGTCGGATACGATCTGTGTAAACCTAATCCTTTATTTACAAATCCATTGGCAAATGAGAGCCAGTCGATCTGCGGATAAGCAACATGGTGAGCATTCATATTTCCTGTAGCACCACCAAACTTGGCTCCATAAGGAACCGCATTTAACTGAGACAATTGCTGCTGTAATCTGGCTACGAATACAAAGATTTCTTTGCCGAGCCTGGTAGGAGAAGCGGGCTGTCCGTGCGTACGCGCGAGCATTGAAACATCTTTCCATTCCTCTGAAAGAGCAGAAAGTTTATTTACCACCTCATCAAGAACCGGCAATAAACATTCATTCATTGCATCCTTTACAGAATAAGGAATTGCCGTGTTATTAATATCCTGGGATGTTAAACCAAAATGAATGAACTCTTTTTGTGAATCCAGTTTTAATGCCTCGAATTTTTCTTTGATAAAATATTCAACAGCCTTTACATCATGATTAGTTACTTTCTCAATGTCCTTTATCTTTTGTGCATCTTCTTCAGAAAATTTTTTATAAATATCTCTAAGCGAAGAATACAATTTTTTATCAAAACCTATTAATTGAGGCAATGGCAATTCGCATAAAGCGATAAAATATTCTATCTCAACAAGCACACGGTATTTAATTAATGCTGCTTCAGAAAAATAATCCGCGAGCTTTTCAGTGGTGTTTCGGTAGCGGCCATCAACTGGCGAGATAGCGGAAAGTTTGGTCAGTTCGTTCATTGTATTGTTTTAAATAAAAGAGGAACGAAGATAAGCAAAAAAGGAATGAAAAAACTCAGAACTCTATCCGGTAACCGGCATACGGGAACAGGCCCAGCTGATACTCTTTTTGGATACTTTGAGTTTCTGGATTATATGATTCACGGAGAATATTTGGCGTATCAAAAATATTCTCTACAACTATGAATAAACTTTGAGAAGTGCGTTTTCGATTGGTTTTAAAAGACACCTTTATATCAAAGCGTGAATAATCATTGTATTTTTTTGTGAACGCTTCATTGTCTCTATAAACTGCGTGCCCCATACTTGTTGAACTCTCAAGGTCGATTGGAGTATATCGGTTTCCACCGGCAAGCGTATATTTTAGGTCAAAAGAAAGATTCCGGTTTTTATTTTTTCCCAATCCCAGCTCATAACCGCACAAAGCGTTAAGTACATATCCTCCGTTATAGCTGGTATTATGAAGAACCCCATCTTTCCCTCTGTACTTCGAATCGTAAAGTGAAGTTGTTAAAAGAAAATAATAATGCTTACTGAAGAATTTTTCAATTGTGAATTCTATTCCGTAATTCTCGCCTGTGCCTGTATTTTCAAGGGAGTCAACTAACGGAATGCCTTCCAATGCATTTCCAACATTGATCATACTGAAAGAAGAGTTCCAGTTCTTCTGAACAGGGATATTATATAAATACTGATAATAAGATTCGAATTTAAAACGGAAATCAGGAGCAAAGTTATAATCATAAGCAAGGATCGCATGATGACTTTTGCTCAGATCAAGATTGCGGTTACTCTTAAAATAACTGTCATTAACAGGATCGTAAGTATCATAAAAATAATAAATGACTGGCTGCATTTGACTATGCATTCCGTAACCTACACTTATATTTTGCTTTTCAGTAAGTTTATATTTCAACCCAAAGCGAGGCTCAAGGGCCCATGTATTGTTCAGCAAAAAATTCTGATAATGAAGTCCGGTATTTACCGTGATCTTATCCGAAGGCCTCCATTGCCAGTGAAGAAAAGATTGTATCAAACCCGCATTTGAGTTTTTAACATTAAGATCATAAATGTATTTATTGTACTCAGTTGAATAATTATAGGAAGTCGCATTAAAGAATATATTCTGATATGTTGCACCTGTTTTAATTAAATGACGGGCATTGAATTTAGAGGTAAGCGTGTAATTTGCAATCGCGCTTCCTTCTGTTGATTTGTTTTTTGCATCCCTGAATTTTGAACCATCCACAGGAGACAAGGTGTCCACATAGGCATCAAGGTCAGAAGCAGAAACTGACAAAGAAAGCTTTCCTGAAACTTTAGAATTAAAAAAATAAAGATTGGATAAACCAGTTGCGCCCATACTGGATTTAAAAACCAGATCCTCCCCTTTTGAGATATATGACCAATCTCCAGGTTTTAATTCGCTGTCCAATAACTTCAACTTACCTATTCCTCCTATTCCCCACACCTGGAATATTCCCGCCTTTTGGGTCGGGACATTTATTTTATATGAAAGATCCTGGTAATCCGGACTTGCAGAAACACCAAAACGGATTCCTAATTTATTGAATAATTCAAGAGTGGAATATCGGTAGTTTACAAGGTAAGAGCTTCCTTGTTTTTTCGAAATTGGACCTTCAGCTCCAAGTTCCACTCCGTTTATTCCAATCTGTCCGGTAAATTCATTTTTCTCATTATTCCCATTCCGTAATTTGATATCAAATACAGCTGCATTTTTATTACCATATTCTGCAGGAAAAGCTCCGGTTAAAAAATCAGAATTGCCTAATACATTATTATTAAGCATGCTAATAGGCCCACCGGTTGCGCCTTGTGCTGAAAAGTGATTTGGATTTGGTATGTCCACTCCTTCCAAGCGCCATAAAACTCCTAGGGGTGAATTTCCTCTGACTATAATATCATTACGTGCATCATTTCCACTTGAAACGCCAGCATAATTGGCTACCATTTTACTCGGATCTCCGCGGCTTCCTGCATATCGCCCTGTTTCTTCAGCCTGAAAATTTCTCGCACTTATTGTAACAAGATCATTATTTGCTCTGGTTTTATCGGCTGCTGCGGTAATCTCTATCACTGCAGAAGTATATACTTTTTCACGAAGCTCAATGGTAAGAACAACTTCTTTTCCTGATGTAACAATTATGTTTGTCAGCACAGCATCTTCATATCCAATGGAGGTAACTTTAATTGCTCTTCTGCCTACTGCAACATTTTCGATGCGAAAATTTCCGCCAATATCAGTGACTGAACCATACAAGGTATCTGTTTCAAGTAAAATAACATTTGCTCCAATGATCTCTGATTTTGAATCAGAATCAATCACTCTCCCTCGAATAGTTTGAGTGTATGTTTGACCATTTGCAGCAAATGCTGATAAGGCAAAAAGAATAAAAAGATATTTTTTTAGAAGATTCATAAATCACCTCAAAGGTATTAATTGCAGTTTTGAATTACCTCATATCTTAAAATAAATATCTGTATTTTTACCTCATGTTAAAACAGTTCATTCGTGCTATAAAAGCATACCCGACTGCGCTTAAACTTATTTCAAAACATAACTTATGGCTTTATTTTCTTTGGCCGGTTATTCTCTGTATTTTACTCATCATCGGTGGAACAGCTGTAATCAGTCAGTTTTCCGATTACCTTCAATCTGTAATAGTTTCCTGGTTCGGTCTTCCAGAAAAGAACTCCGGTGTATTCAGCTTTTTTTTAAATATCAGCTTAAAGATTCTCTTCTTCTTTCTTTATGCAATTATTTTAAAGTATATCGTACTGATACTTTTATCTCCTGTACTTGCTTTGCTTTCAGAAAGAACTGATGAGATCATAACCGGAAGAAAATACAATTTCAATTTAATTCAACTGATCAAAGATGCTTTCCGCGGATCTCTCCTTGCTATAAGGAATATGTTCATGCAGCTGGGACTGGTATTGATCTGCTTCGTATTAATGACAATTCCCTTAGCAGGATGGCTGGCACCCTTCTTTCTTGTTGTGATCAATTATTACTTCTATGGATTTGGCATGATAGATTATACTAACGAACGTTACAAACTAAGTGTCTCTGAAAGTATTTCATTTATAAGGAAGAATAAAGGGCTGGCTATAGGAAACGGATTTATATTCGCTCTGATATTCGCTATTCCCTTAGCAGGAATGTTAATAGCACCAATTATATCAGTAATAGCGGCAACCATTGTTGCTGTGGAGAATCATTCTGCCGAAAAGGAAAGTTAAATGGATAAAGTTAAAATATCAGCAGTTTCTTATTTAAACTCCAAACCATTTATTTATGGATTGGAAAATTCAGATATCAGATCCAAAATCGATCTCCAGCTCGATATACCTTCAGTTTGTGCACAGAAACTACTTGATGAAAAAGTCGACATCGGACTCATCCCGGTTGCTGTCATACCGAAATTACATGAACATTATATTATCAGTGATTACTGCATTGGTGCAGAAGGAAAAGTGGCTTCTGTAATGCTTTACAGTGATGTGCCTTTAAACAAGATCGAAAATGTGTTTTTGGATTATCATTCCCGGACATCTGTGACACTTGTACAGGTACTCGCAAAAAATTTCTGGAAGATTGCTCCAACATGGATAAATGCTGAAGTTGGTTTCGAAAATAATGTTTCAGGCAATTCTGCTGCAGTGATCATCGGTGACCGCACTTTTGGCCTTGAAGGAAAGTATAAATATTCCTATGACTTATCAGAAGAGTGGCAAAAGTTTACCGGGTTGCCATTTGTTTTTGCCTGTTGGGTAGCAAACAAAGAACTCTCGGCTGATTTTATTAATTCGTTCAACGAAGCATTAAGATGGGGAATCTCAAAAATGCCTAAATTGATCACTGAAATAGAAAATTCCGCGACATACCCTACCAATATTGATTTTTACCTCAATCATAACATCAGTTACGACTTCAATGACCGCAAGAAGAAAGCATTGGAACTATTTTTGTCCTATTTAGGTTAAACGAGGTATTAATTTTCGTAGTTTGCTATAAATCAATATATTTGTTTGTAGAGTTTCTCTAACTGAAAT
>JAJTCJ010000057.1 GCA_021323165.1 Bacteroidota bacterium
TCCGGATGGTACTTACTTTTACCTTTGCACCGTGAATGAAATTCGAGTGCAGGGTATTACTCCCAGAGTTCTTAAAGGATTTATTCAGCTTATTAATACTACAAGTTCACCTAATCAATAATTAAATATGTTTTCCGGTATCATTGAAACCCTGGGTGAAGTTACCTCACTGAATAAAGAAAAAAGCAATCTCCATATTTCTATCGAAGCTGCTTTTACTAATGAGTTAAAGATTGATCAGAGTATTGCACACAATGGTGTTTGCCTGACAGTAGTTGATATAAAAGGTAATGAGTATACAGTTACTGCAATAGATGAAACATTAAACAAAACCAATATTGGTTTATTGAATATCGGTGACAAAGTAAACTTAGAACGCTGTATGAAACTGGGCGACCGCCTTGACGGGCATATTGTTCAGGGGCATGTTGACCAGACAGCAGTTTGTACATCCGTTGAGGAGAGTAATGGAAGCTGGACTTACACGTTTGAATATGATGCTGCACAAAACAACATCACAGTTGAAAAAGGATCAGTGTGTGTGAACGGAGTAAGTTTAACAGTGGTGAATTCTAAAGACACTTCCTTTTCCGTTTGTATAATCCCTTATACACATGAGCATACGAATTTCCAGTTTATTAAAAAGGGAACAGTAGTAAATCTTGAGTTTGATATTTTAGGAAAGTATATTTCTAAGTTAATGAAGAAGTAAAGAGCGTTGTCATCCTGAACTTGTTTCAGAATCTGCGCGCGGATCCTGAAACAAGTTCAGGATAACCAAACCCAACACACCGGAATAGTTAAAACACCTTACTCGCAACTCTTCTTGTAACTTCAGAAGTTCCCATTGTATAATAATGCAGACAAGGAACACCAGATTTGATCAATTCTTTTGACTGTTCAATACACCACTCAATACCAACTTCTTTCACCTCAGCATCAGTCTTACACTTTTCAATTTCTTCAAGCAGATCCTGAGGAACATCAATTTTAAATATCTTCGGAAGTATAGTTGCTTGCTTTTTTGTCGTGATTATTTTTAAACCCGGAATAAGAGGAACATTGATACTCATTTCCTTGCACTTTTTAACGTATTCAAAATACTGAGCGTTATCAAAGAACATTTGTGTAACAATATATTCAGCACCTGCATCGATCTTATTTTTCAGATGTTTCATATCCGAGATCATGTTAGGAGCTTCAAAATGTTTTTCGGGATACCCGGCCACACCTACACAAAAGTTGGTTGGAGCAACATCTGCAAGATCATCTTCCATATATATTCCTTTGTTCATTTGTTTAACCTGCTTCACAAGATCGATCGCATATGCATGGCCGTTAGGTTCAGGAACAAATTCCGGTTCACTTTTAATTGAATCACCGCGTAAAGCGAGAACATTATCTATCCCAAGAAAATGAAGATCGATCAAGGCGTTTTCCGTTTCTTCCTTACTGAAACCACCGCAAATAATGTGAGGAACTGCGTCAACTTTATATTTATTCATGATAGCAGCACAGATACCAACAGTTCCGGGGCGTTTACGGATACTCACTTTTTCAAGATAACCACCCTCACGCTTTTTATAAAGATACTCTTCACGGTGATAGGTAACATCTACGAAAG
The DNA here is from genome assembly GCA_021323165.1 of Bacteroidota bacterium. Taxonomy (GTDB): domain Bacteria; phylum Bacteroidota; class Bacteroidia; order 2-12-FULL-35-15; family 2-12-FULL-35-15; genus 2-12-FULL-35-15. The sequence continues at coordinate 1,625 of JAJTCJ010000057.1, forward strand.
AAGGCTTAAATTCCATCAAAGGATCAATACCATCAAAAATGGATTGAATACTTTTTCCTTTCAAAGGAGGCAGAATTTCAATTGAAAACAAGGTGGATTTTGCCTGTTGGATGTGATCGGTAACTTTCATAAATTTTTAACTTGAGCGTGCAAAGTAAAGGCTTGAAAGATTAAAAACCAAATTGAACCATAAATACGTAGTGTTCTAGAACCATTAAACTACTTATTTCATTGACTATTCAGGGCGTTTTTTTATCTTTGGAACAAATTCCATGTCATGAAACGCTTTGCCTTTACTTTAATACTCATTATAACTTGCAACCTTCTCTTGATAAAGGCGCAAAATTGCCAGTGGGCGAAACGTTTTGGATATAACAATAGCAATGAAGGTGGCACTGCAATTACAATGGACCGCTTTGGACATCTTTACCAAACAGGATATATTGGGATAGGGTTGAACTACAATATTTTTTTAATGAAATATGATACCCTCGGAAATTCTATTTGGTATAAAACTTCAGCAGTCAGTGATAATAATTCCAGTCGATCAATTCAGACTGATTCTTTGGGAAACATTTATATAGCAGGAAGTTTTTACGGTGACAGTATTACCTTTGGCAGTATCACGCTGCATAACAAGGGTTGGTCTGACATTTTTATAACTAAATATGATTCCTTAGGAAATGTTGTTTGGGCTAAACAAATAGGTGGAAGTGACACAGACCGTTTAAATGATTTTCATATCGATCATAATGACAATCTCATCCTTACCGGGCTTTTTGGTGACTCACTTGTTTTTGGGAATAACATAGTTGTACATCCACCTGGGTATAGTTCCTCCAACTTTTTTATTGCCAAGCTTGACACATACGGGAATGGCGTTTGGGCAAAAACAAGCAGCGCAATTTATGAACAGGCCGAAGGCACTGCAATTAGCTCAGATTCTTCAGGGAATATTTTTGTTGCAGGAACTTTTACTTCACCTGGTTTAACTTTTGGTAACATCCAATTGAACAATATTGACACAACCTATTCATTGACAGAAATATTCATCGTGAAATATAATGAGCAGGGCAATGTCATCTGGGCTAAAGCGGCTAGCGGAAATAGCGGTGATTATTGCTCTGATATCTGTGTAGGTCCGACAAACGATCTATATTTAATAGGTGGTTTCAAAAGCATGAACTTTTCCATCGATGGTTTTAATGTGACAAACGCAAATAATACTGGAAATACCTGGGATGCATTTATTGCTAAATTTGATGATTCAGGTAATGTTATGTGGTTAAAAAAAGAAGGAGGGTTTAATGATGACATAGGACGTTGTATTGAAGTTGATAAGAACGGATCATTTCATGTTTTTGGAGGATTCACAAGTGCCCCTTTACAATTTAGTGGTAGTATTACTGTAACTAGCGGTCCCCTTTTTTATGGTCAATATGATAAATTCGGTAACATCCTTTGGATAAATGGTGCAGGTAATGGTAGTGGGGCCGGTGCGGGAGGAATGTACTCCGATGGCTCAAAAAACATATATCTTACCGGAGCATTTAATGGTTCGGGGTTAGGCTTTTACAATGGTATCGGTTATACTAATGTATTTAGTTCAGGCGCCTCATTTGATGATAGCTTTCTGACACGTATAGCAACCTCAGACGAAGTTTGGCCCGGAGACGCTAATCACGATTTTATTGCTGATAACAATGATTTACTTCCTATTGGATTGCATTATTCCCAAACCGGAATTCCCCGCCCAAGCATAGATAATAACTGGCAGGCTCATCCTGCTGTAGATTGGGGTTATACAGAAGCAAACGGAGCTGATATTAAACATGCAGATTGTAATGGCGATGGTATCATCGATTCAAATGATACGCTTGCTATTCTTTTGAACATGAATTTAGCCCATGCATTTATCGCACACCCTCAGGTTGTTCAACCAAGAAGTGTTGCGGACCTGTATTTTGTAACAGGAAGTAATTCGTATCATGGTGGTGATTGGGTGATAGCTGAATTATGGATTGGAACACCAAGCTTACCGGTTTCTGAATTATATGGAATTGCATTTGATGTTAAATACAATACTGACTTGGTAAGATCAGGCACAGTTAACGTAAGCATTCCTGATAGTTGGTTGGGAACAATAAATATGAATGCTCTCAAACTTTCTAACATTGATTCATCTGCTAATATTGCCTATGGAGCCGTTGTTCGCACTGATCATATAAATGCAAATGGTTACGGAAAAATTGCAGAACTTAAATTCCAGCTCAAAAACAGTGTTACAAGCCTTGACACATTAAACCTCAGTGTTTCCAGATATACTGCAGTTAAAGCGGATGGTGAACCACAGATCTTTAATATTTTACCATTGGTTTCTCCTTTACTTACAAATATTGAAAACTCGGAAATCTCTTTTGATGTTCAGATATATCCAAATCCATATTCCTTATCAACTCAAATTTCATATTCTTTAAAAGAAAGAGCGTTTGTAAGTATTGAGATTTTTGATGCCCTTGGACAAAAGAAAACAACTTTGTGTAACGAAAACCAGCTACCAGGTGCTCATAATTATCACTTTGCTCCAACGCACAATAAAGGAGGAGGTATTTATTTTGTTAAAATTTCCATCGATGGTAAATCCATTATGAGGAAAATTGTAGAAACAAAGTAAAACCGTCAGTTATAATCAAATTCTCCCATGTCCTTATACAAATTAACCTCCTAAAGTTCATAGATTTTTCGTAAATTCGCAATCCCCAAAAAAGGGAAAGGTTATCAGTTAATAGTTATTCGGAGCCACGTTTAACAAATAACATTTAACCGTTAACAGCAATTACAGAATGGAAAACATCAGGAATTTTTGCATCATTGCACACATAGATCACGGGAAAAGTACTCTTGCTGATCGTTTATTAGAATATACCAATACCATCAGTAAGCGTGATATGCAGGCCCAGGTACTTGATGATATGGATCTTGAGAAGGAACGTGGAATCACCATTAAAAGCCATGCAATTCAAATGGATTATGTGCTTAATGGCAAAAAGTATGTTTTAAATCTGATCGATACTCCCGGCCACGTTGATTTTTCTTACGAAGTTTCCCGCTCCATTGCAGCCTGTGAAGGCGCTTTGCTGATCGTGGATGCTGCACAGGGTATCCAGGCACAAACGATCTCCAACCTTTATCTTGCACTTGGTAACGACCTTGAGATCATTCCTATCCTTAATAAAATTGACCTTCCAAGCGCAGAGCCTGAAGCTGTAAAAGATCAGATCGTTGAATTATTAGGTTGCAAGCGTGAAGAGATCATTCCTGCATCCGGGAAGACCGGAATGGGTGTTCATGATATTCTTGAAGCAATTGTTTCCAGAGTACCTGCTCCAAAAGGTGATCCGACCGGTCCTTTACAGGCATTGATATTTGATTCTGTTTACAATTCCTTCAGAGGGATTATTGCATATTTTAAAGTTACAAACGGTACAATTAAAAAGGGCGACAAGGTAAAATTTGTCGCCACTGAAAAAGAATACAATGCCGATGAGATCGGAGTTTTACGTTTAAAGCAGGAGCCTCGTTCAGAAGTAAAGACCGGAGATGTTGGCTATATCATTTCAGGGATCAAGGATGCACGCGAAGTAAAAGTTGGTGACACTATTACCACAGTTGCCAACCCATGTGAAGGCGGAATCCAGGGATTTGAAGAAGTGAAACCAATGGTATTTGCCGGGATCTATCCTGTAGAAACAGAAGATTTCGAAGAGCTTCGTTATTCAATGGAAAAGCTACAACTGAATGATGCCTCACTAACATGGGAGCCAGAATCATCTGCCGCCCTTGGTTTTGGTTTCCGCTGTGGTTTTTTGGGTATGCTTCACATGGAGATCGTACAGGAACGCCTCGAACGCGAGTTTAACATGACCGTGATCACTACAGTTCCGAACGTATCGTATCACGCTTATGATACGAAGAATGAAAAACTGATCGTTAACAATCCTTCTGACCTTCCTGACCCAAGCAAGCTTGACAGAATTGAAGAACCATACATCAAAGCACAGATCATCACAAAATCGGAATACGTTGGAAATATCATGAGCCTGTGTATCGGTAAACGCGGGATCATCACCAATCAGATCTATCTGACAACAGACCGTGTAGAACTGATGTTTGATCTTCCACTGGGAGAGATCGTATTCGACTTCTATGATCGCCTTAAAACCATTTCTAAAGGCTATGCTTCCTTCGATTATCAGCCTCTTGATTATCGCCAGAGTTATCTGGTTAAGCTCGACATACTTTTAAATGCTGAGCCTGTGGATGCATTGTCCGCTTTGATCCATCGCGACAATGCTTACGAGTTCGGAAAAAAAATGTGTGAGAAACTGAAAGAGCTTATTCCCCGCCAACAGTTTGAGATCCCTATCCAGGCTGCTATCGGAGCGAAAATAATAGCGCGTGAAACTATCAAAGCCATTCGTAAAGATGTTACTGCCAAATGTTACGGTGGTGACATTTCGCGTAAACGTAAACTTTTAGAAAAACAGAAAGAAGGTAAGAAACGTATGCGTTCTGTAGGTAATGTCGAGATCCCGCAAAGTGCATTTATGGCGGTGTTGAAGCTTAACGACTAAATCCAAACAAAAACGAACCTTCATCGGTTCGTTTTTGTTTTCGTATCACCATGATTACTCCTTCACAATCTTTTTTGTTACGTTGTTTCCTTTTGAATCGCTAAGACGAATTAAATAAACACCTTTTGAAAAGGAGCTAAGATCAACGAATGTACCTGATAGCTGAAGATCTCTTTTGCTGATGATCAAATCTCCGATATTATTTATTACATCAATTTGATACCTATCATTACATGATATAGCGAGGTGTGTCATTCCCGAGGTGGGATTTGGCCCTACTTTAATATCTACTTTATTTCCTTCCTGCTCGCTAATTCCAACTCCATATTTACAATCATAAGGATGCAGAGAAGAAGTATGATAAAGCCACTCGTTATTAATGGCAAAACAAACAAGCTGATTGCCAAATTCAAAACCATATCTGTATTTCTCAAAAAGACCTGCATCGCTGCCAACTCCTTCTATCCAATTTGCAGGTACTCCATAATTATGTATTCCTAAATTTTCAAGTATTAACACCTTATGATATGCGCCTCCTATTAAAATTGAATCCGAACCGGTTACCACGATTGTATCGTGTTGAGAAAATGTTGAATCAATAAAAGCAATATCACCTGGATTTAGATTAAAATTATAAAGCAGTTTTTCGGTGCCATCCATTCCATCATAGAAATAAATTTTTTTATTCTGCTCGCGCAAAGCACCAATAATATTATTTCCCACAGAGCCGGGATAATAGCTGCTGCTAAACCATCCCCAACTACTTGTCGAATATATTTTATGATAGATATTAGAACCAATGATGGTGTCTCCCATCAAATAAGTCCGGGAATATAAATAAGAATCCGTTACAACGCTTTCCTGCATCCATGTAGCACTATCAACAGGAAAGGGATGGTACACCCAAGACTGAGCATTAGAAGGTTTAACCGTAAATACGATAAGACAAATAAGTAGAAATTTTTTCATAGGCAGATGTTTTTGGGTTTTTACATTCCATTTTTTCCTTTTTTGATTCGCCAGACAGCAATCTGCACTCCACATTTGAGTAATGAGAATGATGGCTTAAAACTGAAAGTTTCAGTCCGAGGAGTATTCAGAAAGTAAGTGGATTTAGTAAGTTCAGATCATTCAGTACATATTGGTTAATATAAACATACAATATTCATCCTAAAAATCCAAGAATCAACTAAGTATTCGATTGTTTAAGTTGAACAGCAGGCTTCTTAACCTTTTTAAAAAAAAATTCCAAAAAGCCTGTAACTTTACAGTTACTTATTCGTCTTAAACCCGAAAAAGCACAAAAAAGCTACCATGACCGCTGAAGAATTCAACAAATGTGTTGATCTGCATGCAGATAATCTTTACCGTTTTATCCTTAAAAACATTAAGGATGAAGAAAAAGCGCGTGATATTGTTCAGGATACATATGAAAAGCTTTGGCTGAAAGTCTCCGAGGTGGAAAGTGCAAATGCAAAGTCTTATATGTTCACAGCAGCGTACCGAACTATGATAGACAGGATCAGGAGGGATAAGAAACAAGGAGAAATGACAGAGGCGAATATGTATAGCCTCAGCACAAATAAACAATACAGTGATTTAAAAGAAATTTTAAATGACGCATTAACTAAATTACCTGAAATTCAACGTTCAGTTCTTCTTTTAAGAGATTATGAAGGTTATAATTACGAAGAGATCGGTGAAATAACAGGTTTGAAGGAACCCCAGGTAAAAGTATATATTTTCAGAGCGAGAACTCTTCTTAAGAATTATATAGGTGCAATGGAGAATGTGATATAAGATCTTCAAGACAGTTTAAGGGCATAAGTCAAAAAAAACAAGATTCAATTTCAATAAATGAATATCAATAAACATAATTACGAAGCTTTTTTCCTTGATTACCACGAAGGAAATCTTTCACCTCAACAGGTGGCAGATCTGCTTTTGTTTGTTGAACAGCATCCTGAATTAAAACACGAATTTGAAAGCTTTGAAAATTTTTCTCTGGAAGACTTCTCTTCTTATACTTTTGAGAATAAAGAAAAATTAAAGAAAGAGATTACACTTCAGAATAAAGATGAATATTTTTGTCGTTCAGTTGATGGAACCTTGACCGAAACTGAAACAAGTTTATTAGCGCAATTTTTAAAACAACATCCCCAATATTTACCAGATCTCGAACTTTATAGAAAAACAAAATTAGTTTCTGATGAAGCAATTGTTTTCGAGAATAAAAACGAGCTTAAACAAATAGCTTTTCAATCTTCCAATAACTTATTAAATGATCATCGGGAAGAGATGATGATTTCGGCTTCTGAAGGCCTGCTAACAAATGAAGAGTATTCTTTTTTCAAACAACAATTATCTGTTGATTTTGAAATGCAGAAGAATTATTCATTATTTGAAAAAACAAAACTACAGCCTGAAATATCTGTTATTTTTGAAAACAAAGAAAGCTTGAAACGTAAGGAGAAAAAAGTTATTCCTTTTTATTTTTATGTATCAGTAGCTGCAACTATTCTGCTTCTCTTTGGAATGTTTGTGATATTCAAGAATGGCGATCCAGATAAAACAAAACTTGCGGAGGGTTCAACTGTTCCTTCTTTAAAACTGGATAAACCTCAGACAGCAAAGCAAAATGAAGCGGTGATCATCCAGTCAAAAAAACTGGCAAGCAATATTATTCCGATTAAGAAAAAGACTTTAAATAATAGCGTTCCTATTGATGCCTTAAATAACAATTCTGAAAAGGAAACTCTAAATAACGGCATTGCTCAAAACATTCCTGAACCAGAAATAAAAAAAGATATTCCACAGGAAGAGGTCATTCAGCCAAACAACAAACCTGAAACAAATTCAACCAGCCTTGCAAAAGTAGATGAAGGGAAAAAATCAGGCTCAGTGGATTTTATGTCTTTAGGTGAGATCGCTGCTTCCAGAATAAAAGAAAAAACGCTGGATCCTGAAGTTTATGCAATGGAGAAGAAAAACGGCAGCATAAAAAAGTTCAGCGGTTGGGATATCCTGCAAGTAGTTGCAAAAGGCGTAAGCAAGATCACCGGTAAAAAAGTTGAAGCAAAACCGACATACAATAGTGAAGGAGAAGTTACTGCTTATGCTTTGGGAGCAGGAGGATTTGAGATCTCCAGAGGAAAAAAATCAAACTAATTTCGGGGATAATTTACCGTATAATGCAGGCCTCTGCTTTCCTTTCTTTGGCGTGCATGCTTGATAATAATATACGCCACATTGATCATATTCCTTAATTCACAAAGCTTTGGTGATATTGTAGTTTTTAAATACAGCTCTTCGTTTTCTTTGTAGAGAATTTCCAGTCTGTCGAATGCCCGTTGCAAACGGATATCAGAACGAACAATCCCGACATAGTTCGTCATAATAGCCTGAACTTCCCTTAAACTCTGAATAAGCAAAACCATCTCTTCCGGATAATGCGTTCCTTCAGCATTCCAATCAGGAATATTTGGGCAATACTCTACTTTTTTAAACTGAGCGATTGAATCAATTGCTGCGTGATGAGCATAAACAACTGCCTCAAGTAAAGAGTTTGAGGCCAGGCGATTTGCCCCGTGCAGTCCGGTTGACGAGCATTCTCCTATCGCATATAAATTCTTAATGCTGCTTCTGCCTTGCTTATCCACCTTTATTCCGCCACACATATAATGAGCTGCCGGCAGCACAGGAATAAAATCTGTTTTCATATCAAGCCCAAGACTCAGACATTTCTGATATATATTGGGGAAATGTTTAACGAGCTCCTGCTTATCAAGATGACGGCAATCCAGATAAACATAATCATCCCCGCGGGTTTTCATTTCATTGTCTATTGCACGTGCAACAATATCACGCGGAGCCAATGATTTACGCGGATCATATTTCTGCATGAATTCTTTTCCATCAATTGTTTTTAGTATCCCTCCAAAACCGCGCACTGCTTCTGAAATTAAAAAAGAAGGGCTTTCACCCGGATTATAAAGAGCGGTAGGATGAAACTGATAGAACTCCATTCCTTCTACTCTTCCTTTAGCTCTATAAACCATTGCAACTCCATCTCCTGTCGCTATTACAGGATTTGTGGTGGCGCTGTAAACCTGTCCGGCCCCACCGGTTGCCATAAGAATTGTTCTTGCCAGTATTTTTTCAATCGTATTGGTTCTTAGATCCAAAACATAAGCTCCGTAACATTCAATATCAGGAGTTCGGCTGTTCACCTCAATACCTAAATGATGCTGGGTAAGAATATCAATAGCAAAATGATGATCAAGAATTTCTATATTAGAATGCTTATGAACAGCAGCAAGCAGAGCACGTTCGATCTCAAAACCTGTATTATCTTTATGATGAAGGATCCTGTGTTCCGAATGACCACCCTCTTTTGCAAGATCATATTCTCCCGTTTCAGTCTTATCGAATTTTGCTCCCCAGCAGATGAGTTCATTAATTCTTTCTGCAGACTCAGAGATAACCATTCTGACCACTTCCTCGTCACAAATCCCGTCACCAGCAATCAACGTATCATTTACATGCTTTTCGATGCTGTCGGGACTATACATAACAGCAGCAATTCCGCCCTGAGCATATTTGGTATTACTTTCATCCTCACTGGCTTTCGTTATCATGGAAACTTTGCCGTGTTCAGCAACTTTCAATGCATAGCTCAACCCGGCAATACCGGAACCAATAATAAGAAAGTCGACCTCGCGATTCAAAGTTTTTTTCGCAAAGTTATTTTATTTTTTGGTTAGAAGTTGTATCAGAATAAACATTCATACGATACGCTTGTTTATCTTAAAAGCATTAAATTCCTTATCTTTGCAATAAATTATAAAAAATGGACACTCTCGTTAAACGACCTGTAATCATATATGCTGAAAGCACCCCTAATCCTTCATCAATGAAATTTGTGGCTAACCAATTAATGGTTATGGATGGCGCAACAGCGCAGTATCTATCTAAAGCAGAAACAAAAGGTTCACCTTTAGCTGCAAAACTTTTCGAATTTCCATTTGTGAAGGCGGTTTTCATAGCTTCAAATTTTGTAACTGTAAGTAAGATAGAGGGTATTCAGTGGGAGGATGTGACTTTAGAATTACGCGATTTCATCAGGGTTTTTCTTACTGAAGGCAATGTTCCAATAACAGAATTACCAAAAGCTGAAGTCCCTGTTGACAGCACCTTTAAGGAGAAGAAAGAAGTTTTTACTGAACATACGGCACCGGCAACAGATCTTGAAGTTAAGATCATTGAAACACTCGAGCAGTATATTCGTCCGGCAGTAGAAGGAGACGGAGGAAGCATCACATTCAAAAGCTTTATTGATGGAATAGTAACTGTTCAGCTTCGCGGAGCCTGCAGCGGCTGTCCTTCTTCAAGCAATGTAAATAATCTTTTCCCTCAGATAAAAACGCCAAACAGTATATCTGTTTGGCGTTTTTATTTGAGGGTTTGTACGGTTAAATTAACGGTTGGCAGACTTGGGAATGTTGGGTGTTTTGAAAATTGTGCTATATTTGTTGGCTTTTTACACATTTTGGCTTTTTTTCACATTTATATTTCATAATGAAACAATTCTACTTCCGGAGTTTCTTTATCATTTCATTATTGCTATTGCAAAGATCTTTTGCCTTTGCCCAGCTCTGCGATACAACAGTTCCTGTATATCCCATTAATTTTACCGGGAGTCCTTCAACCACCTATACTATTTCAAACGTTGTAAGAGATGGCTTATGCTGTACCCATGCTAATCCAAACAGGTGTATTGAGTTTGTTATTACAATGGATGCAAACCAACAGGGTATTTCTCTGAATTCAAGTGGTGGACCGGCTTTGGGTGCTGGTGGTATTCAGCTTGAATGTGATACTACTACCTATAGCTTTCTGGATACCATCTGTCTTTCGGGAGTTGGTCCTCACCATGTTACTTTGTGTAAACCGGGAGGAAATGCCTACGATTACTATATTACTGGAATTCCTAAGCCAAGCGCTGGACCGCCTATTGCAGTAAGTGATGGTTGTACAGGATTTGTTTATGCAAGTGACTATATTGAATCTACTTTAACCTGGACCTCTATTTCTCCCGGCCCTATAGGGATATATAATCTTTACCTGAGCTGTACTGCAGGATGTGATACAACTGTCGTCACTTCTCAGCCCGGTTACCCGGATTCTGTTCTATATCAGGTGACAGGTACTCCCAAAGGGGGATGCAGCGCGATCACTGTTTCGAATTCAGTTTGGGTTTACTTTGTTAATGATAAAGTTGCAACCATTCTGCCTAATAATCCCGTAATTTGTGCCGGACAGACAAATGCAATCTTAACTGCAAATGGAACCGGAGGACGGCAACCTTATAACTATTTATGGAGTACCGGAGCTACAACACAATCTATTGCTGTTGGTGTAGGAACTTTTTGGGTCAGGATAGGTGATGTAACCACATGTCCGCCTGTCTTTGATACTGTTACCGTAAATGCCAGGCCAAGACCGGTAGCCAATTTCACATCAACAAATGCATGTGCGAACTCTAACATGAGTTTTACGGATGCTAGTACTATTTCATCAGGTACAATTACCGCATGGAACTGGAGCTTTGGAGATGCAACAACCAGTTCCTTACAAAATCCTGTTCACGTTTATGCAGCTCCGGGATCCTATACGGTTCGATTCATTGCTACTTCCAGTTTTGGTTGTTCTGATACACTTACCAGAATTATTACAGTTAACCCTAACCCTGTTGCGAGTTTCACGAGTAACAACATGTGTTATGTCGGATCCGTTACTTTCACGAACACAAGCACGATCAGCAGCGGAACAATCAGCAGCTGGAACTGGAATTTCGGAGACGCATCCACAAGCACCCTTCAGAATCCAACACATGCTTATGCTACAGCTGGACTATACAATGTGACTCTTACAGCGACTTCAGCCCTTGGATGTTCTTCCATAATTACAACAGCGATCAACATGCAGCCTGCACCTGCGGCTAATTTCACAGCAGGCAGCGCATGTGCTCTGGTCCCCATTGCATTCACCAATACTTCTACTGCTGCTACCGGAACCTCTCCAACCTGGAACTGGAATTTTGGTGATGCCACATCAAGCACACTTCAAAACCCTTCTCATTCTTATGCTACAGGGGGGAATTATAATGTTACTCTAACAGTAACTACAGCTGCGGGTTGTACAAGCGGTATCATAAAAACAATAACTGTAAACCCTACCCCGGTTCCTACTTTTACAGCGAATTCAATGTGCTATGTTGGAGCAGCTTCTTTCACAAATACAAGTTCAATTGCATCAGGAACAATTAGCAGTTACAACTGGAATTTTGGTGATGCAACAAGCAGCACATTAACTAATCCAACACATGTATATTCAACTGCAGGAACATATAATGTTACTCTTATTGCTACTTCTGCACTTGGATGTTCCGCTACAACTACAGTAGCTATTAATATGCAGCCTGCTCCGATTGCCGACTTTACCTCAGCCTCAGCATGTGCTCAAACGGCATTAGCATTCACAAATACATCAACCACAGTTGCAGGAACATCTCCTACATGGAGCTGGAATTTTGGTGACGCTACTTCAAGTACACTTCAAAACCCTACGCATATCTATGCTACAGGAGGAACTTATAATGTAACACTTACAGTAACAACAGCTGCAGGATGTACAAACAGTATTTCTAAAACAGTAACAGTTAATCCTACTCCGGTTCCAGCGTTCACAGCAAACTCTATGTGTTACGTAGGTTCAGTTACATTCACAAATACAAGCTCAATTGCATCAGGATCAATCAGTAATTATAACTGGGATTTTGGTGATGCAACAAGCAGCACATTAACTAATCCAACACATGTTTATGCAACAGCAGGAACGTATAATATAACCCTTACTGCTACTTCAGCGCTTGGCTGCTCAGCTACCACCATAGTTCCTGTTAATATGCAGCCGGCACCAGTTGCTGACTTTACCTCTACTTCGGCTTGTGCGCAAACAGCAATAATTTTTACAAATACTTCTACTACGGTTACAGGAACATCTCCAACATGGAATTGGAACTTTGGAGATGCGACATCCAGCACACTTCAAAATCCTGCGCATGCATACGCAACCGGAGGAACTTACAATGTAACACTTACAGTAACAACAGCTGCAGGATGTACAAACAGCAATACCAAAACAGTAACAGTTAATCCTACTCCGGTTGCAGCTTTTACTGCAAACTCAATGTGTTATATAGATTCAGTTACATTTACCAATACAAGTTCAATAGCCTCAGGAACCATTACAGGATGGAACTGGAATTTTGGTGATGCAACAACCAGCACTCTGCAGAATCCTGATCATTATTATGCATCTGCAGGAACCTACAACGTAACGCTTATTGCTACATCCGCTCTTGGATGCAAGGACACCACTGTAATAGCAATGAACATGCAGCCTGCTCCGGATGCTAATTTCAGCTTTACTCCTGCCTGCGCGAATATTTTAATATCCTTTTCAAATACATCTGTAGTTGTTCCGGGATCTTCACCATCATGGAACTGGGATTTCGGGGATGCTTCATCAAGCGCATTACAGAATCCTGCTCATAGTTATTTGACTGGAGGAACTTATAATGTAACTCTTACTGTTACTACTGCAGCAGGTTGTACTGACAACAGTGTTCAATCACTTACTATCGATCCGACACCGGTTGCTGCATTTACAGCTAATTCCATGTGTTATGTTGACTCAGTTAGTTTTACTAATACCAGTTCAATTGCATCAGGATCCATCAGCGGCTGGAACTGGAATTTCGGAGATGCGACCACAAGCACATTACAGAATCCGAATCATTATTATGGTACTGCAGGAACTTATAATGTTACTTTAATTGCTACTTCTGCACTCGGCTGTAAAGACACAACTGTAATAGCTATGAATATGCAGCCTTCACCAAATGCTGATTTCACTGCCAACTCTGCCTGTGCCAATGCTTCAATTGCTTTTAACAATACTTCAGTTACAGTTGCCGGCACTTCACCAACATGGAACTGGAACTTTGGTGATGCCTCATCAAGCACACTTCAAAATCCTTCTCATGCATATGCTATAGGTGGTACTTATAACGTAACATTAATATCAACTACCGCTGCAGGCTGTGCTGATACTATTGTTAAGCCATTAGTAATTGATCCGACTCCGGCCGCGTCATTTACAGCAAATTCAATGTGTTATGCTGATTCAGTAACGTTCACAAATGCAAGTTCAATATCCACCGGAACCATTTCTGGCTGGAACTGGGATTTTGGTGACGCCTCTGCAAGCACCTTACAAAATCCTACTCATTATTACGCAACCGCAGGCACTTATAATGTAACTCTTATTGCAACTTCAACAAGCGGCTGCAGGGACACTACTATTGTCAGCCTTAATATGCAGCCTGCACCGAATGCAAATTTTGTGTCTGCAGGAAACTGTTCTAATTCACCAATTTCATTTACCAACACTTCTGTAACAGTAACAGGTACATCTCCTTCATGGAGCTGGAATTTTGGAGATTCCAACACAAGCACACTGCAGGATCCTGTTCATTATTATTCTGCAGGAGGGACTTATAATGTTACGCTTATTGCAACCACTGCTGCAGGATGTATTGACAGCGTAACAAAAGTAATTACTATAGATCCTACACCGGTTGCGTCATTCACAAACAATGGTATGTGTTATACCGACTCGGTAAACTTCACTAATACAAGCACAATCAGCAGCGGTAGTATTTCCGGATGGAACTGGGATTTCGGGGATGGAAACACAAGTACATTACAGGACCCTGCACACTATTACTCAATCTCAGGGACTTTGAATATTACTCTTATTGCAACCTCTGCGCTTGGATGTAAAGACACTACTGTTACTGCAATAAATATTCAACCTGCTCCTGATGCGGATTTCACTTCCGCAGGAGTATGTGCTAATTCATCCCTTTCTTTAACTGATGCCTCCACTATCATCTCAGGAACAATAACTAACTGGAGCTGGAATTTTGGTGACGGAAATACGAGCACCGCTCAAAATCCTTCACATACTTGGAGCACCGAAGGAACATATAATGTATCATTACTTGTAACTGCAGCTTCTGGCTGCCAGGATTCTGTAATAAAAGTAATAACAGTATATCCTACTCCGGTCAGTAGTTTTACAAGCAGTGCTACATGTAATGTGGACTCTGTAATCTTTACAAACACTTCAACCATCAGCAGCGGAACAATTGCCGGAAATAGCTGGAATTTTGGTGATGGCAATACAAGCACAGCGTCATCACCTGTGCATAGTTATTCAACTGCCGGTGCTTACACGGTTACATTAATTGTAAGTTCTGATCAGGGTTGTAACGACACAACAACTTCCGTTATCAATGTTTCATCTGCAAATGCAGGCTTTACGGACGATGGCCCGGCATGTCAGGGAGTTTCAATTAATTTCAATGATACCACAACATTCGATTCAGGTACAACCATTACCAGCTGGAACTGGAGCTTTGGTGACGGTGATACATCTATAGTACAGAATCCTTCTCATCCATACAATGCAGGCGGTTCTTACACTGTACAGTTGATTATAACTACTGCTGCAGGTTGTATTGATACAGCTGTACACATTGTAAATATTCAAGGCTTCCCTGTTGCAAATGCAGGAAACGATACAAGTACCTGTAACAACAATCCAACAATAACTATGGTGGGGTCAGTTACAAACGCGGGTGGCGGACAATGGTATGCCGGGGGTTCATTTCTCCCAAGCACTTTTGTTTTGAATCCATCTTATACTGCCACAGCTGCTGCTATCTCTGCAGGTTTTGATACTCTATATCTTGTGACTACAAGCAATGCTTTATGTCCTGCTGATACCGATCAGGTTGTGATAACTTACTATCCTGGTCCAACGGTAAGTGCAGGGCCTGATGTTACTGTATGTAAAGACACAGTTGGTGTTCCGATCTGTTCAATTGTAACTTCAAGTTCCGGAGTTCTATGGACCACCTCCGGTACAGGTACTTTTACTGACTCTGTTTCAGTTTGTACACAATATGTTCCAAGTACGGCCGATACAACTGCAGGTTCTGTTACTTTATATTTAGTATCCACAGGAAATGGTAATTGTTTTTCTGCAAGCGATACAATGACAGTTTTCTTCACCCCAACTCCTACTGTTGCGATAACATCCAACGACAGTTCATGTGCGGGAAATCCTGTAAATATTACCGTGAATTCTTCAACTGGCTTCGGATATTGGATAAGCAGCGGAACAGGAACTTTCAGTCCGGACAACACTTCCCTCACAGGTTATTATAATCCAAGCATAGCAGACGATACAACAGGAAGTGTTATACTTTATTTTAATACAACTAACAACGGAGGATGCCGCATTCAGCACGACACGATCAACATTACGCTGATTCCCTCTCCAACCTCTGCATTCACAAGTATTTCGGCCTGTCCGACATTCCCGGTATTGTTTACTGATACTTCAAGCTCAACTGAACCATTGGTTTCATGGAGCTGGAATTTTGGTGACGGAAGTGCGGCAAGCACATCACAAAATCCTACTCATGTTTACGGAACAGGTGGCCCGTTTACCGTTTCACTTATCACCACTTCCACTAATGGCTGTATCGATACTCTTAACCAGGTAGTAAATGTGTACAACAAGCCGATAGCTGAATTTGATGCTAACGGAATCTGCCTGGTGGATGGAACTCAATTCAATGATTCTTCGATTGTTGGTGGATCAACAATTACTAACTGGTCATGGACATTTGGAGATTCCGGAACAGACACAACACAAAATCCACTTCATTTTTATCCGGCTACGGGAAATTATAATGCTTCTCTGATTGTTGAATCTGCACAAGGATGTATAGATACAGTTGTGCATACTGTGAATGTTTTCGGAAACCCTACAGCTGATTTTGCCGCTGATGATTATGTTGTTTATACCGGACAAACGGTTTCTTTCACTGATCTTTCATCCAACGGACAAACAGGTTGGTCATGGGATTTTGGTGACTCTCAGCTGGATTCGACTTCAACGCTTCAAAACCCTACGCACATATACAATACAGGCGGTTACTTCGATGTATGCTTGTATGTTAATGACATGAACGGATGTACGGATACTATGTGCAGAAGAGAAATTGTTTCCTTGCCTCCTGTAGTTCCATCAGGTTTTTCTCCTAATGGTGATGGCGAAAATGACATCTTCCATGTTTTCGGAGGTCCTTTCAAAGTGCTTGAATTCAGGATCTACAACAACTGGGGTGAGTGTATATTTATGTCAGACAAACAATCTGAAGGCTGGGATGGAAAACGTAAAGGCATTGAACAGCCTATAGGAGTTTACGTGTACACTATTTATGCTATAACTGAAGATGATCAGGAGCATAATTTATCAGGGGATGTTACATTATTAAGATAAGGTAAATGAAAGGATATCTACATATCATAAAATTCTCATCAGCTGGATTGCTGCTGGCAATTATATGTTTACTGTCACCAAAGACAGTGAACTCTCAGGATTTTCATCTTTCCCAATATGATGCGCCACCATTATTTTTAAATCCGGCCATGACGGGTATGTTTGATGGCAAATTACGTGTTCATGCACATTACCGTACACAGTGGGCTGCTGTAGCATCAAAACCATTTACAACTACAGGCCTTTCACTTGACATGCCGGTAAAAAAGTTCGGAGCAGGATTACAAATAATGAACTATCGTGCAGGAGCCGGTAACTTTAATGTTTTAAGTGCATTGCTTTCAGTTGGATATGATGTTGTTTTTGATAAAGATAAAAATCATCATCTTGCACTTGGTATACAAGGAGGCATCGTTCACAAAACGGTGGATGTAAACAAGCTTACTTACGGTAATCAATATACAACTGCTAATAACGGAACATTTGATACTAACCTTCCTTCAGGTGAAACATTTGGAAATGTCAGTATTCTGAATCATGATATCAATGCTGGATTTTTGTATTACTATGCGAAAGAGAACGTAAGGGTAAATCCATTCGTTGGTTTTTCCGCATTCCATTTAACTCAGCCAAAGGAATCGTTCTATGACTATAACAATAAGCTTCCTTTGCGTTATTACATTCACGGAGGATTGAAGATCAATGTGAATGAAAAAATTCAATTGCTTCCAAAAGCCATTTACATGCGTGAACTTAACGCAAGTGAACATACTGTTACTTTATTGCTTCACTATTATTTAAAAGACGATACTTATCTGATCTTTGGGCCAACATACCGCAGCAATGATGCAGGTATTATAGAGCTTGGACTAAAAAAAGGACAATACACCTGCAGAGTAAGTTATGATGTTAATACATCAACGTTAAAAGAAGTCTCAAATCACCGCGGAGGTTTTGAAATATCATTCACATACATTGCACGCAGAAGCAAACCAAACCCATTAGCTAATTGCCCGAGATTATAATTATGGTAAAGCGTAGTTTAATAATATTATTGTTAGTTGCCTGTTCAGCAGCTGTCTTTTCCCAAAGCAAACGGGAATGGATGGCATATGGAGATGCATCATTTAAAATTGAAGATTATAAATCAGCTATAAGTCATTATTTAAAGGTTCTTGATCTTGGAACAAGCGTTGATCTGGTTTATCCGTATACACCTAAGCCTTATATTAAGCCCCGCAAAGTAAGTAAAGACAGTCTTGCTGCGATTGAGAAAGATACGTTAAGAGTTATTTCTGCTGTAAGTCCTATGGAACAATATGTTACCCATCAGCTTGCAGATGCTTATCGTTTAAATCATGACTATAAAAATGCCGAGATCTGGTTTAAAAAGTCGGTTGAGAACAAACCGGTTGATTATCCTTACGAGCGTTTCTGGTATGGGGATGCTTTAATGAAGAATAGAAAATATCCTGCTGCACTTATTGAGTTTGACAAGGTAATGACAGAAGCAGAAAAGAAAGATTCTACTTATTTTAAACTTGCACAAACTAAAATTGCAGGATGTTATCTGGCCACTGATACAACCAATACAAGAAAAGATCTTTATATAAAAGAGCTTGATTCTGCATTTAATTCCGGCACCTCTACATTTGCGGTAAATTATTACGGTGATGCAAGCACTGTTCAGTTCACCTCAGGAAGAAACACAAACAAAGTTCTTGACCCAAAGAAAGATGCAGCGAAGGCTAAATACACCGCTGATATTTATACATTAAAGAAAACAAATGACGGTTGGTCACAGCTAAAGAAAGTAGATGGTCCTGCTGACAGTGAAATGAATGATGGTGCAGGTTTTCTTACACTTGATAAATCAAACTATTACTTCACACGTTGGTCCACTACAAACAAAACCGAATGTGGTATTTATCTTTCAAAATTATTCAACAACAAATGGGCTCCTGCAGAAAGATTAAATGATAATGTAAATCTGCAGGGTTACAAATCAATGCAGCCTGCATTATCTCCTGATGGAAGCATTTTATATTTCTCATCTAACCGTCCGGGTGGATTTGGTAAAATGGATCTTTGGTATGTTAATATTGATGAAGAAGGAAGACCTACAGGAAAACCTATCAATATGGGAAAGCTGTTCAATACTGCTGAAGACGAAGTAACACCTTTCTTTCATTACTATACTTCTACTCTATATTTCAGTTCAAACGGATTACCTGGATTTGGAGGACTTGATGTTTTTAAATCAAGCTTCAACAGTGATTCATTGTGGAGCATGCCTAAGAACATGGGCGCTCCGGTTAACTCTTCTAAAGATGATTCATATTTTGTAATGGAACGCAGCCAGCGCTCAGGGTATGTAACTTCCGACAGAAGTGAATGTATTGATTGCGAAGGTGCCTGCTACAAAGTTTACTCATTAGAAAAAGAACCAAATGTGTATGACCTTGTCGGAACTGTTTACAATGCAGAAAATAACCAGGTTATCTCAAATGCTCTTTTGACGTTTAAAGATATCCGCGGAAATAAAGAAACGTTCTATCTTATCACCGATTCACTGGGAGGTTATTCAACTCCGGTAGAAGAAGGCTGGGAACTTTATATCAAAGCACAGAAAAATAAATTCTTCGGGGATGCCGGGAATATTTCAACGATGGGCCTTACCGAATCACAGCATTTCGTAAAAGATTTTTTCCTTTCCCCTATCCCTGCAGGTGACATCGTTATTCCGGGAATTGAATATGATTACGATAAAGCAACACTTCGTCCAGCTTCAATGAAGATCCTGGATGACCTGGTGGATTTCCTTAACCTTAACAACAACTTAAGCGTTGAGATCAGTTCACATACTGATGCACGTGGAAGTGATGTTTACAATCTAAAGCTTTCACAGGAACGTGCGAAATCCGTAGTTACATATCTAATAGAAAAAGGTATCAAAGCTGACAGATTACTCGCACAGGGTTACGGTGAAACAAAACTTCTTGTTCCTAATGCTGAAACAGAAGAAGATCATCAGAAAAACAGAAGAACTGCCTTCCGCCCAATCAAAGAAGGTGCTATTCAGGCCAAATAAATGCGAATAAAAATTATCTAGGCAAACCCTTCCCGGTTTGCTTTTTTTATTTCAAAATCATCCAAATCCTTTCATGGTGCATTCATAAGACAAAGGCAAAAACAAATTAAATAAATTTGGTTTATATTATAAACCAGTTTATATTTGTCCAATAATTAAGATCTCAAGGAATAAAATGGCACGACTGATTGCACTGTTAATACTAACAAATCTGAGTATCCAGGGGCTTTTTGCACAAACAAAGATCTCGGGGAAGATTACTGATCAAAAAAAACAACCCGTACCCGGAGTTAATATTTTAATAAAAGATAGTTATGACGGAGGCACAACAGATGCAAACGGAAACTATTCATTTATAGCAAATGATACCGGAGAAGTAGTTTTAGCAGCCAGCATGATAGGCTTCGATCCTATAGAAAAAAAGATCCGTTTAACGGGAAGTGATATCAATTTCAATACAGTAATGAAAGAATCACTTAATGAATTAAAAGTAGTTACCATTTCAGCAGGAACTATTGAAGCAAGTGATGAAAAGAAAGCAACTGTTTTAAAACCATTAGATATTGTTACTACCGCGAGTGCACAGGGTGACATTGTTGGGGCGTTAAAAACTTTGCCTGGTGCTCAGCAGGTAGGTGAATCAGAAGGCTTATTTGTCAGAGGCGGTACCGGAACTGAAACAAAGACCCTTATTGACGGAATGGTAGTTAACAACCCATTTTACACTGCCGCACCTGACATTGCTTCACGCGGACGATTTTCTCCTTTCCTTTTCAAAGGAACCATATTCAGCACCGGTGGTTATTCTGCTCAATACGGGCAAGGGATATCTTCGGTTTTGGCTCTGGAAACCCAGGATCTGCCCGACAGAACCTCTTCCACAATTGCATTATCCTCAGTAGGAATTGGTGTAGGTCACAATCAATTGTGGACTGAAAAAAAAATGAGTGCCGGTTTTGATCTTAATTACACTAACCTTCTACCCTATTTTCAGCTGATCAAACAGACTCCTGAATATACCCGTGCTCCTCAATTTTCCGGTGGCTCTGTGAATTTCCGCAAGAAAACTTCTCCTAGCGGTATCATTAAATTCTATGGTTATTTTAATCTTGGCGATATGGGAATTAAAACGCTTAGCATAGACAGTACAAACGGATTCAAAAATCTCTTCGATATTAATAACAATAATATATATACTAATCTTACCTATAAAGAACGCCTTGGAGAAAAATACATATTGAACATCGGAGCTTCTTACAGCACCAACGTTGATAAAATAAAAACATGGACAGATACTATTCGTTCACAAAGTGACCTTACCCAGGGAAGAATTGTGGTAAGCCGTGGAATTGGACGATTATCGATAATACGAGTTGGAGCAGAATACCAATATTCTTATGACGCATTTAAAATCGATGGCCGCAATTCCTTTTCTCGTTATCACCGTACAAGTGAGGTCTTTGATAATTATACGGCAGGATTTACAGAAGCAGATATTTATCTTACAACTAAACTCGTATGGCGCGCAGGAGTCCGTGCTGAGAATTCTACTCTCATAAACAAACTCGTTTTTTCACCCCGTACCTCAATAGCCTATAAAGTGGGAGAGTTCAGCCAGGTATCTTTTGCTTACGGGCAATTTTATCAAAAGCCCGACCGTGATTATATCTTCTATCCTCAGGTTCCCGGTTATAATAAAGCCACTCATTATATTCTGAATGTGCAGCGTGTGGATGACTACCATACACTTCGAGCGGAGATCTATTATAAAAAATATGATAACCTTACAAGCACTCTAAATGACACCTCCAACAGTGGAACAGGATATGCGCAGGGTTTAGATATTTTTTGGCGTGATAAGAAAACATTTAAAGGAGTTGATTACTGGATCTCGTATACATACCTGGATACAAAACGTCAATGGCTGAATTATCCTAAAGAGGTAACACCCCCTTTTGCAGCTACGCATACCACATCAATTGTATTTAAGAAATTTTTCACTAAATTAAATATCAGCACCGGGGTAACATACAGCTATGCAACCGGCCGCCCTTACTACAACCCCAACAATCCGGAATTCCTCAAAGACCGAACAATTGATTTTCATACTGTTGGTATCAATGCCGCTTACTTGAGACAGATCGGGAGATGTTTTGCGGTACTTGCAGTGTCTGTAGGAAACGTTATTGGAAATGAACAGGTTTACAGCTACCGGTATTCTTATGATGGGATGAGAAGGAGCGCTGTTGGCCCTCCTGCAAAAAGATTCTTCTTTGTTGGCCTGTTCTTATCATTCGGACAGGATAGATCGAAAGAAGTAATTGATAATAATAACTAAAAAGGGGTGGCAATTATTCAACAGGCAATAAGCAAATTCATTTATAAATTAAATTCAAAAACACAACATGAAAAAAACAATCTTAATCGCACTGATAGCTTTAACAAGTATCGGTGTTAAAGCACAAAACAAAAAATACATTTCTGCAATGGAAAAAAATGTAGCTGAACTTGATACAACAAGAGATGCAACTAAACTTCAGAATCTTGCAAATAATTTCGAACGAATTGCAGGAGCGGAAAAGGCAGAATGGCTTCCAAATTATTACGCTGCATATTGTTATGTGAATATGACCTATTCTACTAAAGGCGATATGATCGATACTTATTGTGATAAAGCAGATAAGTTCATAAACAAAGCAGATTCCATCTCGCCAAATAACTCTGAGATCTATACTATTAAATCACAGATCGCTTCTGCGCGCATCAGTGTAAACCCGATGTCAAGAGGCCAAAAGTACGGAACGGAATCTGCTGTGCTTCGCGATAAAGCAAAGGAATTCGACAAAACAAATCCACGTCCATATTACCTGGAGGGTACCGCTTATTTTTATACACCTCCAATGTTTGGTGGCGGAAAAGACAAAGCAAAACCAGCTTTTGAGAAAGCATTAAAAATGTATGAAACTTTTAAGCCTGCCAGTTCGATCTCACCAAATTGGGGTAAACGCTCCACCGAATATTTTATTAAAGAATGTGATAAGAAATAAATGAATCTGGCCGTATCAGTGCAAAGCCGCCCACACTTTATAGCTCAACTAATAGTTCAAAAATTAGTAAACAATGGAAACTGAAGAAAAACAATTAACACAGGAAGAAAGTCTTCGCATCATTCATGAAATGATAAGCGCTGCAAAAAATGATGTTAAAGCTGATGCCTTTATCTTTTTATTATGGGGATGGCTGGTCTTTGCTGCAAGCCTTTCTCAGTTCATACTAATAAAAATGAATGTTGCATGGAATTCAGTTCCATGGATGCTTATGCCTTTAGGCGGATTAATAACAATTGTTTATTCCATCAGAGCTGGTAAAAAGGATAAAACAAAAACCGCAGTCACAGAGTCGCTAAAGTATACCTGGATAGCATTCTCAGCTGCACTACTTATTATTCTTTTCTTTAATTCAATGCATTTTCTTCAAGTTCTGCCATGTATAATGGTCTTGTACGGAATGGGCTTATTTTTATCAGGTGCTGCTTTGCGCTTCAAGCCACTAATTTTCGGAGGTATCTTTTGCTGGATCTGTGCTATTGCAGGATTTGAAGTTCAGAATATATATCAACTGTTGATCCTTGCTGCAGCTGTTATGGGAGGTTATATAATTCCGGGTTATCTTCTTAAAATGAACAACAGAAAATAAACAATTTAATAATCTTAAGAAGTACCGAATAATGTTTCAAGATCTTGATCCGATATTACATTCACAACTTCGCTTATCAATAATGAGTTTATTGATAAGTGTAAAGGAAGCGGATTCAAAAAAGAATTCAAAGACAATTATCCGCTTACAAGCTGCATCATTACCAAAAACGGAATCAAGGCTTTTGAAGCATACGTTGCTGCACTTCAGGTTTACATAAAAAAGAATTAGAACTATTAATAACATTTAAATTTAATCTTAAAGAAAATGGAAAACAGAGATGAACATTTATGGCGCATTGCAAAAAAGCGTGCCTCATTTAAGAAACAGTTAGCATCTTATATTATTATCAATAGCTTTTTGTGGGCATTATGGTTGTTCACTACCGGAGATTACGACAGTGAATATAATAATATTCCCTGGCCGATCTGGAGCACACTCGGATGGGGTGTAGGACTTGCTTTCAGCTATTACGGTGCTTACATGGATAACCGTGAAAATGATACTTTAAGGGAATATCAAAAGCTGAAAGACAAAGAGCAGAACAAGTAATTCTATCAGACCTTTAGTGAAAGCTGCAAAGCAAAGGTCCGTGGTGATTCCATCTTTAAAGGACGCAGTGAATAACTCAGATTGGTAGCGTTATTTACAACAAATGCGATCTTGAATTTTTTGCTTACATCAACGCCTACCCGCACATCAAATACGTGCGTATCTGAGTGATGTTCGTCACGATATTTTTCAATACCGCTATGAAGAACAGGTTCCAGACGGTAAAAGGTAAGATCAATATTTTGCATGAAGGTGTAGTAGCGCCAGCTTCCACCGATAGATATCCTTTTATATGTTATCTGCAGATCCGCTTTAGCGATATGTTTAAACCGGTATTTCAGAATGTTATCTGTAGTATCTGTGCTCGTAAAATTATAGGTCATTTCCTGAGGTGTGCTGTCAACAGCAAACACCTGATCAGGATTTACGGCCTGAGGAAGGACATAAGTATATCCGGCAAGAATACTTATAGTTAGATCTTTAGAGAGTTTTCCTTCACCCGCTAAAGCTGCTTCAAAACCCCTAACTCTTGTGTCACCTGTATTGACAAACTTAAATCCTGCTGCCAGACTATCATCCCCGAACTGGTCTTTGTTCTTATCCCAGAAACCATATGTGAATTCAATTGTATTACTGTACTCCTGCCAGAAAGCTGCTACATCAAGAAACCCAACAAAGTTATTTATCTTAAATCCCTGTTTGATCCCAACTTCAGTATTCCAGCTCGTTTCAGGCTGCAGATCGGGATTAGAAAATACATCTAAACCGCCTGTTCTTGTTCTTATAAATTTCTCGGTAATGGTAGGAAAACGATAACCCTGGCCATAAGAATAACGGAGATAAGTTGCCTGTGCTAATTTTAAATTCAGGCCTGAACGAAAGATTGGTTTCGCAACATATTCCTCTGCATTCATTTTAAAATATTCTCCCCTGAATCCTAAAGAAGCATTTAATACTTTAAATAACTTTTTATCCAACTGAGTATAAGCTGCATAATTCTGAAGCCTGTTATCAGGTGATGTTCCATTGTTGTATAGCTCAGCGTGTGAAAAGGTCTGGTTCATTACAATCCCACCCGTGACATTTAAACCTTCTATCTGATTAAGTTTCTTGTTGAATTGATACTCACTGAATACTATGCTTGTTTCATTGGATTGAGCATTTCCATTTTTATTGTTTGCATAAAGATAGCGTGCCCGCAACGTATGAGTAAGTCCACCCTTTCCATAATAATTTATGAAGGGATCAACATATAAAATAGTCTGATCCTGTAAAGTCATTGTTTTAGGAAAAGCTCTGTAAAGGCCTGAACTATCATTATCCCAAACGAGAGAAAAATTATTTGTTGACTTCATGAAATTCCCGTTAAGGCCGTAATTCATTCGTACAACTTTTTTAGGACGGTACCGCAGACTGAAATTGATCCTGCCCGTTTTTTCACCAACTTCTTCTTCACTTATGGTATCATTTCCTGAACCGAAAGATGGATGAAATGATGGTGGTCCAATGTACCCGTGATCATATATTCCCATACCGCCCACTACAAGATCGGTTTGCCCGAATTTTTGCGAATGCAGGAAACTGAGATTAGTAAAATTAGCTGTGCCTTTCCACCACTTTGAACTATCTACGGAAGGAGAATCGTAAACTCCTGATGAAAGATTAACCTTTGTGAAAGGCTTATCCTTAGGATAGGCTGTTCGTATATTTATGCTCCCGCTTAACGCAGATGAGCCATAAGTTACAGATGATGCGCCTTTAATAATTTCTACTTGTTCAACATTTTCCACCGGAATAAAATTCCATTCAGGACGGCCTGCATCTCCAGCCAGCACTGGTAATCCATCAAGCAGGATCGCAACTCTGCTTCCTACTCCAAAACTAAAACCGCTTCCTCCTCGTATCTGCGGTTCTCCATCGAGTATATTTAATCCGGGTGCTTGATCTAAAGCCGATTTAATATTGGATGAATTTTTATTCTCAATTAATGCAGGTTTTAATACTTCCATCGAGACGGTTATCTCTTCCAGACGCTGCTCATATTTACCAGCAGAAATAACTGTTGTCTGTAGTTGAACAGCAGATGATCTCAGCATGACGTTGTATTCTGTTGTTTTTAATGAATCAATAAATACAATGAATGTGTCCGGCCGCATAGAAATAAATGAACAGATCATTTTATGTTTTCCAATGCTCATTCTTAATTCATAATTTCCATTGATATCACTTGCAACACCACGGGTAATGTCTTCGGCATCATATATAGCAGCACCGGTAATAGCCTCCTTTGTTGACAGATCCATAACGGCACCGCGGAGCATTCCGTAAGATTGAGCAGAAGAAGTTTCCGAGAAGAAACTTATAACAAGAAAAAAAACAGAAAATATAAAATTTTTCATAAATATATAATCCGATTTTTATCTTTCAAAAAAAGTTATAGTATTAATTCTAATTACTATTTAGAACGTCTCCCGTGCCGACACGGGATCTTCATTCGGTTGGCAGGATCCAATAAACTCTAATCCTAATTAAAAAGATCCCGTGTCGGAGCACGGGATGACAGTATTGTTATAAACATCTCTCCGAAGGAACAAATTGCTTGTCCTCTCCGGTTATCAACTTTATTTTATTTCTGAACAATGATCTTTCCTGTTTTTATCACCTTCTTTGATTCATCAGTAATAGAATACATATATAATCCCTGAGGGAAAGAACTCACATCCAGAGTGCCTGTTGCATTTTCTGTTTGAATTGATGTTACTTGTCTTCCTGTAACATCAAACATTCTAAGCTCGATCCTTTTCGCATCCGGATTCTGAATCACAACATAATTATTTGCAGGATTTGGCCCGACAGTTAATTGCGCTTTAGGAACTTCTTTAATACCTGTAGATGAATTGAAAACCATTGAAATATCATCAGCCCATAAGCTGCTTCCTACAAAATGCGTCACTGCATCTTTGCTCGAAGAAAGTATCCAAATGGATTTGACAACCGGATTCGAATTACGGTACACAACCTGTTTCGCGAATCTTGCATAAGATCCAACTGATGAAGAAGGAGTAACAAATCTCGCATATCCTACTGTATCTGTATCACCTCCGGCACCAAGCAGCTGCAGCTCAACAAAACCGTTATCACCTGAAACAGAAGTATATTTATAAAATCCGGTTATACTATCCGGACGACCTGAATAAGAAATACCCCCACCAATAGTTTGAGTTGTTGTATTTATTGTACCTGTTGTTACAATTCCATTGGCGATCTGCCCAAAAACCGATTTTGTTATCAGCTTTAAAGCTGCCGAACCGCTGTGAACATCAGCTCCAGCAGTAGCCTTTAAACAAGTATATACTCCTAAAGATCCTGTTGAAGGATTTAGATTATCCCAGCTGTTTGGCGTATCATAACTTGGAAAAGAATTATGGGTCCATGTTTCAAAACCTGCATTAGGAGTTGCTTGAGCGAATACGCCAAGAGATGCCATTGCCAGAGCAACAACTGAGTAGATCTTTTTCATGAAAAGTATTTTAATTTTTTCTGTGCAACGATTTGAGAATCACTACCTCAGAATAATTTAGTTCTGTAAAGCAAATATAGAAAAAAAACGGAAGGAGGCTTTGGAGGCAAAAGTAAAACAGGACTACATGGTCTTTTCAATCCAGTCTCCATGCTTTTTGATAAGCTCAATAAGTGCATCCACGGCTTTTTCTGAACTAATATTACGTTCAACCACTTCACGCCCTTTATACAAGGTGATCTTCCCGATACCGGTTCCTACATAACCATAATCTGCATCAGCCATTTCACCTGGCCCATTTACAATGCATCCCATAATACCGATCTTAATACCTTTCAGGTGATCAGTACGGGCGCGGATCTTTGCAGTAGTTTCCTGGAGATCAAACAATGTTCTTCCGCATGAAGGACAGGATATATATTCTGTCTTTGAGATTCTTGTACGTGTTGCCTGGAGTATACCAAAAAGAGTAGAATTAACCGCTTTTAAAGGAATATTCGTTTCAGTCCAAACACCATCACCAAATCCATCAAGGAACAAAGCGGCCATGTCGGTAGACACATGCAATTGAAAAGTTTCTTCATCAAGTTCTTTATAATTTCTTTTGATGATGACAGGCATATCAAGCTTGCGATTCATCAATTCAATAAATGCTCTTCTCTGTTCAGCCATTCCATGCTGGTTACTTGTTTCCAGAATGATCACACAGTTATTAAATAAAGCAGAAGAAGGTGAAATATTAAATATATCATTGATGTCAAGAGAAACAAAATTCAATATTTCGGAGCGAACATTGGTTTTAATAAACTCCGAATATGTAAACAAGGGATAGGATCTTGTCTTATCACTTAAAGCATTCCATGTTTCTGAATTATATATTAAACCAAGGGTTCCGGGAATTTGAAAATCTACGATGTTATTACCGGTAAAAATATAATCACATGCCTGATCACTCAGATTCCATTTATC
Source organism: Bacteroidota bacterium (assembly GCA_021323165.1). GTDB lineage: Bacteria > Bacteroidota > Bacteroidia > 2-12-FULL-35-15 > 2-12-FULL-35-15 > 2-12-FULL-35-15. The sequence goes on from JAJTCJ010000057.1 coordinate 30,570, forward strand.
ATTCGGAACAGAATAATTATATCCCACAGGAAAAAAAGAAGCAGCAGTGATCTTTTGCACTTTACTGTAATCTGCAATGACTTTTGGAACATTATGTCCTCCGATATTGAGTACTTCTTTTGAAACTCTTCTCTGATAATCGTAAGGAGAATAAGGCAATTTTGAGGAGGAGCTGATCTCAGGAATTTCCTGATGAGAATTTCTTTTAGAATATCTTTCGACTAAAGCTTTGGCCACCGGAATCTCAAATTCAGGATCTTCTGTTAACGAAACACGAACAGTATCACCAATACCATCTTCCAGCAATGTACCTATTCCTGCAGCTGATTTAATACGGCCATCTTCTCCTTCACCTGCTTCTGTAACTCCAAGATGCAAAGGATAATTCATATTTAGTTCCTGCATCTTTTTTATCAGTAGTCTATACGCCTGCACCATTACCTGAGGATTGCTGGCCTTCATTGAAAGGACAATGTTGTAATAATTATTGTCCTCACAAATCCGCAGAAATTCAAGTGCGCTTTCAACCATTCCAAGCGGAGTATCACCATAACGGCTAAGGATGCGATCACTCAAAGAACCGTGATTGGTGCCGATGCGCATTGCGGTTCCATATTCTTTGCAGATCTTAACCAAAGGAGTAAAACGTGCACGTATCCTGTCTAACTCATCAATATATGTAGCATCGGTATATTCCAGTGTTTCAAACTTTTTCTTATCCGCATAATTTCCTGGATTAACACGAACCTTCTCAACTATTCTTGCGGCAAGTTCAGCTGCATTTGGAGTAAAATGAATATCAGCTATCAAAGGAGCTTTATAACCACGTTTACGTAATTCATCTTTTATATTCTGTAAATTCTGGGCTTCTTTTAAACTGGGAGCTGTGATACGAACATATTCACAACCTGCATCTATCATACGGATACTTTGTTCAACAGTAGCGATTGTATCCATTGTGTCGGTAGTGGTCATCGACTGTAACCGAATAGGATTGTCACCGCCTACAGGTACATCGCCTATATTTACGACACGCGTTTTATACCTTGAATATTTCGTTAAACTGTTACAGTATAGCTGGGACTCCATCGAATATTTATTAAAATGCAAAGTTAGGGATAAATTTCAGATTTTGCGGGTGCTGATAAGCTTTTCCACGCATTTTAAAACATAATTAATACTACTTGACTCAACTGAATTTCTTTTTTAACCAGGCCGAATAATCAACAATATCCGAATCGCTCCGATGGGAAGCAGACGTGATAAGTAAATTAACACGTTTTAGCAAAGGCTTATCTTTAGTTAAATTTCCTGCATAGATCATTTTTCCCAATATATTTATCATTTCACATTGAATTGAATATTCCGGTTTTTTTAAAATTATTTTATAATCTTTCCTTAAACGTGATATTTTATGTTCAAGATAATCATGATCTTTTAGTTCATATCTGATCATTAGCTCGAAAACTGCCAGCTTAAATCGGAAAGCTTCATCCAGATTACTATATGCATCTTCCATCAATGGTTTTATAAGGTTTTTCAAAGCTTCTTTAAAAGTGCCCCTTCCAAAATTGAGCACTGAAAGATTCAGATGAACAAAAACATTATAGATTGGAAGTTTTTTAATTACTTCGTTGTTTTTTGCTTCCTTAAGTATCTCGATTGCTTTATCAATATCCTTTTCAGAATAATTGATCACGAGAGAATTATAGTAATAAAATAAGTACTTATCTTTTAAGATCCCGTTATATTCTTCCATTGAATGTTTAAGACGTTCAGCGTACTCCAGTGAAAGATCGATCTTGTGGTTTTTGAAAAGTGAATTGATAAGGTAAGTAAGCATTTGAAGCTTGGTATCATGATTATCCTGAGTGAATAATTTTTCCCGGGTAAATTCAGTGAATGTTTTCAAAAGATACTTCTCAAGGGAAACAAAATTCTGCTGCTGTAAAAGAATCCGGCTCACAGAATCATAGATCTTAAACCGAAGAATAGGACTTTTTTTAACCTCATCACTTTTTGAAAAGTCGTTGACAGTTTTCTGTAAAAGATCGAGAATTGCGGTATTTTGTTTTGCAAAATTTTGAGAAACACGCATCCTGAAAATAAGAGCTGCCAGAATATCATCGATCTCCTGCAGTTTATTAAGCTTTGAACGATTCTCCTTTCTTTTCCGAATATATTCCTCTGGATTTACCTCAAGAGTTTCATGTGACAATTGAATAAAATCCCCGTATATAATATCCAGCCAATCGATACATTCTTTGGATGTAGCAAGCTTTTCAACCTTATTCAAATAGTAAAAAGACACTTTATAATGCCTTTTTTGTCGAAATAGGCGGGACAGTGCAAGATTATTAGAGATGTAATTCAGCACCGTGCTGTCATAATAGTTAACGGTAAGGCTCCTTCCAATATCTTCCAGCACCCGGTTTTTCAACCTATACAAAGCATTCTTATCCGTCTTGGCATAAAGCCTTTGATTTATTTTATTTTCATCGTATCCAGGAAATTGTTTCCTGATCAGATCGAATAATATCTCATCTTTTCTTTCTGATTTGTCAGTACGATTTATGAATAATTTATAATGACGAATCTCTTCTTTATTAAGAGCACCTATAATATTCTGTAATATTTGCATAAACTTTAGTATTTGAACGCGTAAGAAATTTACGAATTAATTATTAAATGGCCACATTTATTAAATATCTTTGGAATTGTATGTTTTAAATTAGAAAAATGAGAAAGGCTCTATTAATAGCAATCATTGCATCTTCCTTGAGTGCAATGGCACAAATCAATATCGGAATTACAGCTTTCGGCACTGCACCGGCCAATGATACGGTTTCCGCTTTCAGCGCAGATACATTTAATATCTGGCTCAAGAATTTTGGACCAGGAACATTTAGTGATGTAGTTACAATAAATACTGCTGTAAGGGACTCAACAGCACCTGGAATACTTGATTCAACTTCCACTGTGTCAACCTCTGCTACAATTAATCCCGGAGACAGTGTATTACTTCAGCTAACCTCTGATTATGTAATCAGCAGTCCGGGATATCGTTATGGTATTAATGTTATTGTTATCTGGCCGATCGCAAGCGGAGCAGGCACTACAGACTCACTTGAATTCCCCGTATTTATTATGGATCCGAATGGAATTAATGAGCTGGATGCTGAGGCGTTCCTAAGATCTTATCCGAATCCTTCTGCCGATAATATTTACTTTGAGAACAGAGATGGAATTAAAATTGAAAGTATTATTATTTATGACATTTCCGGTCGTGTAGTATTAAAAAATTCAGGGCAAAGCAGCATATCCCTTGAATCGCTTTCACCGGGTTTTTATAATGCGGACATAATTTTATCGGATAAAGCTAAATATTCAATAAAAATTATTAAAAAATAAAACTATTGAACAGGTAAGAAATGCTAAGTTTCAATTTTATTTAACACTATAGCAGTTTCATCTTTGTGTCATAATTAATAAATATTAATAACTTAACTTACAACACCATGAAAAAAATACTTTTACTCACAGGGCTATTGATAGCCTATTCTCAACTGAGTGCCCAGTGCACTGCAAGTTTTACTTTTAGTACCAGTCCGGCAAATGATGGTGTAGTAGCCTTTACAAGCAGCACAAATGCCATGCAGCCTGCAAGTTACTATTGGAATTTTAGCGATGGGACTGTGGATTATTCAGAAAATCCGATTCACACTTTTCTTGCCTCGGGGACTTTTGAAGTCTGTTTGACTATCTCTGACTCTTCAGCAATGTGTACGACAACTTATTGTGACACCTTTGTTGTAGTGAACAACTCGCCACCTTGCGAGGCATCATTCAGCTATGTTTTTGATTCCTTAGGTTATTCGTACCTCGCAGATAACTCTTTAGGTTACCAACTAGATTATCTGTGGAATTTTGGTGATGGGACATCAAGCACAACTTCTGGCTGGCAAACTCATCTTTTTCCAGGACCAGGTATGTGGCCGGTTTGCCTTACTGTTTCTAATGCAGCTACTGGTTGCTCAAATACTTTTTGTGATTCTATTTTAGTAACAAGCTGCTATGCCGGCTTCAGTTATACATTTGATGCTTTCGGGAATGGTTGTACTTTTACCTCTCAAGGCACCGGATCGGCAGATACTTATTACTGGAATTTTGGTGACGGATCAACTTCCACAGCTACTAATCCTTATCATATTTTTACAAGCAATGGCAGTTATAATGTTCAGCTTACAATAACGTCAAGTACTGATTCATTATGTTCTGACACACAAATGCAATATTTATATGCGCATTATATTTGTGATGCTCATTTCTCTATAATCCAGGACTCAACTAACGTTACTAATTATTTAGTTTATAACAGCACTCCGGGAAGCTCAGCCGCCAATTATTTCTGGGACTTCGGAGATGGAACAACAAGCACTTTGCAATACCCGACTCATACATACGCTGCAAATATGCCATATTATATTTGCCTTACGGTAAGCGATGCCAGCGGATGTACCGACACATATTGCGACAGTATTAATACAGGACATGGCGCAACTCCAATATCTCTTACAGTGGTTGCTCCGGCAATGACCGGCATTTCATCAGTTGAAGAAACTTCTTCAACACTTGAAAATTATCCAAATCCCTTCAATGAAAGCACGATTATTAACTATTCCATTTCTAAAGATGCGAATGTTGAATTGTATGTAATGGATCTTTTAGGAAATGTGATCTCAACAATTGATAACAGCAGAAAACAGTCAGGAAATTACAATGCAACATGGAATGCTGCGGATGTTGCAAGCGGAATATATCTTCTACAAATGAAAGTGAATGATCAGTTAATTATAAAAAAGATCGTAGTTAGCAAATAATTCAATTATAAATAATAGAAAGCGCAATAGGTTCTATTGCGCTTTTTCTATTTGTTTTTTCAAGTACCCTTTTAATAATCCATTCCCGAAAATTGTAGCAAGAATGATCAGCGTTCCAAGATAAAAACCAGGAGTCATCGCTTCCTCTTTCTCCCAAATAAAATAAGCGATCACAATGCCATACACTGTTTCCAGATTAACTGTTAATGTTACTGTATACGGACTAATATGTTTCATGAGATTTACACTTGCAATAAATGTGAATGCAGTTCCCACCACAGACAGAATTGCGAGCCAGCCCCAATCAGCTGCGCTTATAGTAACAAATTCTTTATTTAAAGCTCCAGTGCAAATAAGGTAAATGGTAAGAGCAACAAATCCGCCTCCGAGCTCATAAGTAGAAATCACAGGTGCTGCAATCCGTTTAACAAATAAACCATTCCAGACTGTAAAGAAAGATGATGTTAAGGCTGCCAGCATTCCGAATATTATTCCCCATTTATAATCCGTTTCTACATGAAAGATCATTGCAATCGCTCCAATGATAACCATTCCGAATGCGATCTCATACCGGATAATTTTCCTCTTATAGAAAATGGGTTCTATTATAGAAGTAAAGAGGGTACCTGTAGCAAACGCAACCAAAGTAACCGAAACATTAGAGATCTTGATAGCATTATAAAAACAGAACCAGTGAAAAGCGATGATCACTCCAACCATTACCAATCGCCAGAAATCAAAACTGCTGACCTTCATGTTTTGCTTAGTGATAACCAGATAGACACTTATCGCAACCAGTGTAATTAGGATCCTGAACCAGACTAACTGTAAAGCCTGCACAGAAATAAGCTTTCCGAGAATTGGTGAAAAGCCCCAGATCAATACAATGAAATGAAGTAATAAGAGGTTTTTATTTTTGAAGAGCATAAAAAAAACGCCCTGGAAAATGATTCCGGGCGCACAAAGATACTAAATGAAACCGTGCAGGATAAATCTCTTGTTTTACTTCTTCAACTCTCCGTCTTTATAATTTTCAGTCTTGATCACCTTACCATTCTCATCCATTTCTTTCCATTGTCCTTCCTTTTTTCCATGAACATACTTTCCGTTGATCTTTAATTTTCCATTCTCGAAATATTCACGGTATTCTCCTTCCTCCTGACTGTTGGCTGCATTTACTTCCGAATTGACATTCCCATTTTTATAGAATGTTTTCATTTTACCCATAATGTTTCCGTTAACATATGGATATTCAACACTTAATTCACCATCTGTTGTATACCATTTGGTTACACCATTGCGCAGATTATCTTTATAATACCCTTCCTCCTGCTTCTTTCCATCCGTATAATAAACGCGCTTGAGTCCATTCAGTTTTCCCATTTTGTATTCTATTTCCGATTTAAGAATGGAACCTGAAGAATAAGATATTGACAAGCCGTTAAGCATATCATCTATGTAATAATCCTTCTGATAAATGTATCCGGATTTATCAATTGAAACACTGTATCCGTTCTTCTTGCCGTTTTTATACTCATCAAGATTACTTATTACTTTGTTAGCATGATATCCCACCCACAACCCGGTCTTCAGATTGTTCTCATAGCTACCATACCATTCCTGCTGACCAATTTGTTCTTTCCATATACCAATCTTCTTTCCGGCCGGATCAATCTTATTAGTATCTGACACAATTTTTGCAACAGAACTAAAGCTTAATACATTTAGAACTAAAAATAAAATTACGTTTTTCATATTCCTTATTTTTTGCAAATTTTTTATTTCTGAATATATTTTGCAAGATTCATCCTGTTAAAATTTGTTAAGCTCTAAAGCCATTTTTTTCTTCTGAAATAAACAACAAGTGTAATGATAACAGTCAGCATTACCGCCCAAACCGCAGGGTACCCCCATTTACTGTGTAGCTCCGGCATATAATCGAAGTTCATTCCGTAAACACCCGCAATGAATGTTACGGGGACAAATATCGTAGTAATGATCGTTAGCATTTTCATCACTTCATTCATTTTGTTGCTGACACTGGATAAATAAATATCCATCATTCCTGAAAGCAAATCCCGGAATGTTTCAACCGTATCAATTATACGAATAGTGTGATCATGCACATCCCGTAAATAAACATCGGTTGTTGGCCTAATGAGCTCGGATTCGCTTCTTTCAAAATTGTTGATCATATCCCTCATTGGCCAGACAGCTTTTCTGACGAAGATCATTTCCCTCTTCATTGCATGAAGCTGCTGCATGGTTTCTTTAGAAGGTTCTGTGATCAGTTCTTCCTCCAGCAATTCAATTTTATCTCCGATCTTTTCAAGTATCGTAAAATAACAATCGACCACAGCATCAATTAAAGCATAGGCAAGGTAATCGGCACCCATTTTCCTTATCCGTCCTTTTCCTTGTCTGATCCGGGTTCTGATAAGATCAAAAGCATCTCCACCGTGAACTTCCTGGAATGAAATTACCATTCCATCCATCAACACAACTGTTAACTGCTCAGAACGAAGTTCCGTTTCATAGTATATCATTTTCATGATCGATACCACGTAATTATCATAATCCTCGAACTTAGGGCGCTGATTAGTATTAACAACGTCTTCCAGTGTCAGGGGATGTATATTAAAATGTTTTCCCAATGCCTCAACCAAAGTAACATCATGGATCCCATCAACATTTATCCACTTGACCATATCTATATTGACATTGTCAAGGCATTCCTGAACATCATCAAAAGTTTTCTCGATAAACTGACCTTCATTGTATTCGATCAATGTTATCTTAACCTTTTCAGTCTGATCCTCTCCGTAATAGATTAGTGTACCAGGAGGCGCACCAATCTTATTTTGTGGTTCACTCATTTTAAAAACATTTTTTATTCCGTTTCTTCTTCAATCTCTTCCCTGTTGTCCCGCTTATTTTTTTTGATCTTTACACCTTCAACAACAATAACGATTTCACCCTTTACAGTTTTTAATTTAAAATAATCTGCCAGCTCGGCTAATGTGCCGCGTTTATTTTCTTCAAACATCTTGGTAAGCTCTCTGGAAACAGATGCTCTTCGGTCGCTACCAAAGTATTCTGCAAATTGCTCAAGCGCTTTAACGAGACGATGAGGAGATTCATAAAATATCATTGTTCGTGATTCATTTACTAAGGACTTTATTTTAGTTTGACGTCCTTTCTTCTGAGGAAGAAATCCTTCAAAACAAAATGAATCATTTGGCAAACCTGAATTAACCAACGCGGGAACAAAAGCTGTTGGCCCTGGCAAACACTCAACTTCAATTCCTCTTGCAATACATTCCCTTACCAGCAAAAATCCAGGGTCTGAAATAGCCGGAGTTCCTGCATCAGTTATAAGCGCGATCTTATCGCCATTTGCAATACGCTCCGCGATCATTTCAAATGTTTTGTGCTCATTGTGCATGTGGTGAGCATACAACCGCTTTTCAATTCCAAGATGACGCAATAGATTTCCGCTTGTGCGTGTATCTTCTGCAAGGATTACATCGACTTCTTTCAGTATTCGGATAGCCCTAAGAGTTATATCTTCAAGATTACCGATTGGTGTTGGAACTATGTATAATTTCATATTTAATATTTCTGGAGAGCATCTCCAAATTTCACAATCAGTTTAAACAGATCCTCGAACTCATTCAAAGGTAATGTTTCCGCACGGTCATATATATCATGATATGCTTTTATCCCACCCATACTGTATATAAAAAAAGCTTTTACACTATTTTCTGAAAAATAAAAATGATCGCTGTTGGCTGATCTGCCCCGGATCTTTACCTCTTTAATAAGATCATTATCCTTATTTATTCTTTCAAGGATCTCGAACTCACTCTTGTGTACGGAACCATTCACAACAGTTATTCCTTCTTCTCCTGTTCCCATAATATCCATATTCAAAACAAACTTTATGTTTTTTAACGGGAAAAACGGATGTTCTGTATAAAACTTTGAACCCACCAGTCCTACCTCTTCAGCCCCAAAAGCCATAAAGGCAATAGAATACTTTTGTGGATTCTGACTGTAATATTTCGCAAGATTGAGCAACATTGCTGTTCCGCTTGCATTATCGTTCGCACCCGGGAAATAGGCTTCTTTTCCAAATCCGCCTAAATGATCATAATGCGCAGAAAACACTATGAATGAATCAGGGTATTGTGTGCCGGGTTGGTAACCAATTACATTCTGAGATAAATATTCAGGAATGAAAGTATTTTTAAATACTAATGATCCGCTGAACTTTTTTTTCGTTAGAGAAAAACTGTCTGCCAGGATCTGAATTCTCACAAAATCCGATACTCGCTGCGACTGATGCCAGGTAAGCTTTTTCTCAAGCTCTATGATACATTTCTTTTTAAAATAATTCGCTTTTACCTTTTTGAAATATTCGATTTTGGTTTTGTCCTGAACCTTTCTGTCATCAACAATTATTACATCATATCCTTTTGATCTTTTCCAGAATTTTTCGAATGTTTTTGGGAGCGCATAAGTAGAGTCGAAAACAATTGCCTTGAAATCACTTCTGAATCCGGGAGCATCAGCAGCAATAAGATAATTCTGACCGAGCTTTCCTGAAAATTTTTCCTTCCCTGAATTTAATCCAAAAAGAAAAACTGAACTGTCCTGGAACGTATTGATCGGAAAACTAAATTTTTGAAAAGATCCTCTGTCAAATGGATTTAAGCCAAATAACTCAAATTCATTCCGTATATATTCTGCTGCTTTTTTATCTCCTTCATTAACATATCCGCGACCACACATTGTTGGAGATGCAAGAGTATCAACTATTTTTCGTGCGTATGAATAGACGTCACCTTTCTTTATTTCCTGGGAGAAGGAGAGAATGAATAGGTGGAGAAGACAAAAGGAGAGTATTACTTTTTTCACAACCTACAATTGACAAATAATTCAACGATGATTAACTATATCTGCGTTCTACCAGATCAAAAAGGCGCTTCACACTTTCTTTCTCATTATCCCAATTATAAAGCTGCTGGATACTCATAAAGTATTCCATAGCAGAATCAAGAGTTTCGGCAGTATTTAATTGCTGGATGGCTATCTCATATTCTTGCGTGTTTCCCGCAAACAACTCATTTATCAGCTGAAATTTATCATTGATACCAATAGCGCTGCGAATGTCAGTAATGGAAGGACGATGAAGATTAACTGGCGGTTTCTCTTCTTTCCTGATTTCTTTTTCAACCTTCTTCTCAGCTTTTGGCTTTTCCTGAACAGGTGGGATCTGAGAACCAAAAAGATCAACTGGCTTAACGGGTTCTGTTTTCACTTCATGCTTGGTTTCCTGAGTCTTTTCCACAATAGGAACAGAAATTTTTTGTTCCTGAATAAGAGGCTCAGCCTTTGGTGCACTATATGTCCGGGGTTGAGAATTAAGGTGGTTGAAAACGATTGACTTCTGATAAAGCTTCTCGATCTTGTGAAGAATAAGCTCCAACTCCAGCTGAGGAATATGTTCCTTATCTCCTATGTTATCCGAATGCTCTTTGATGCTGTTGATCAAAACTGCTATCTCTTTCCTTATCTGATTCTTATCCATTCAAATATAATTTAAGGGAGTGAAATATCACAACGCTTTTTTGATTAGTTTT
>JAJTCJ010000058.1 GCA_021323165.1 Bacteroidota bacterium
TACAGAAATAAATGCAAACCAGTTCTCGCATCCGGCAGGAGCATCTTCTTTTATTAATTTAGCGGACACTGATATATAAATAGTCGGATCATCGCTGACTGTATTTTCTTCAAAGATCTCTTTGTATTCTTTCTCTTCATTTTTTGTGAAAAGCATATTATGAACACTTAAGCTTTCATGTGTTTTATTGATTCCCCAAAAGAATCCAATCACAGAGCTTGACTTTGGCTGGGCTAATATTCTTTCCGGAGCCTTTTCTTTTGGCAGCAATTTTTTAAAGGAATAATAAATATCCATATTGCTGATCACACTATCGTATCTGATCTCAGTGTTATTTATTTTTAATCCCCTTATTTTCTTCTTACCAAAACGAGATGGTTCAAGGAGAATTTCTTCTACAGTAGTATTGTAATGAAACTTAACACCTATCTCTTCTGCTAATTTTACCAGTGCAGTAACTAAAGAATACATTCCTTTTTCAGGTAGAAATGTTCCAAGATTTATTTCAAGATGTGGAATAACATTTAAAGTAGCAGGAGCAATAAATGGATTTGAACCTATATAAGCAGCAAAGCTATTCAGCATCTGAACCGTTTTAGGATCTCTGAAAAAAGATTTATTCCCCATATTCATCGATTTGAAAGCATCGATCTTGTGGAAATTCAAAAGGCCATAAAAGGTTTTCCATCTTAGAAAACTACTTACTTTATGAAGGGATTTTTCAATAAAAACTTCATTCGTGATCTCATATTTTTTCTTAATGTCTTTCCTGTATCTGTCAAAAGCTTCTTTTGTGTCTTTCGTTTTTAACTCTATCTCTTTACCGAATTTTTCTACATCATGATATGAGTTAATAACAGACCCATCCTCATAGAAATATTTAAAAGAAATATCGAGTGATGTATAAGAAAAATAATCCCTGGGATCCTTATTGCACATTTCAAATAACTCTTCGATTAGCTCAGGCAGCATTAACACAGTAGGACCCATGTCAAAACGAAAACCATCTTTACGAAGTTCTCTTATTTTACCTCCCGGATAATTATTTGTCTCGTAAACGTCTACAGCGTAACCTTTGGATGCGATACGTATAGCAGCTGCCAAGCCACCGATTCCGGATCCGATTACTGCACACGTTTTTTTCATTACAAATTCGTTTGAAGAATTCAAAAATACGGAACTTTTAATACCAATAAGAATAATGTTAGCCGATTACTTATTTATAAAGATTCTATGCCATTAAAAAACTGAATTCAATTATCTCTAATAAAACTAAGTATTTTCCGAAAGCAGTTATGTTTATGGGCCATGTGTCGCTTAATTTGGTATTTTTACTGTTCGGTACTCATCTTCTTTTAAAAGGCGAGAACAATTGAATTTCCTATAAAAAAAGCGTAATGCAGCAGGATCATTGTATACGGATTTCAAATTTATCCAAAAAATATTCGGGTACCAGCTCTTATGCTTTAAAAGATCTTAATCTCGATATTGTTAACGGAGAGATCTTTGGACTACTGGGACCTAATGGAGCGGGTAAAACCACTTTTTTCTCTATTGTTTGCGGTTTGATGAAAGCATCCAGTGGAACTGCTGAAATTGCCGGCTATTCAATAAGCAAGGACCTTGAATCAATTAAAAGGATCGTAGGAGTTGTGCCTCAGGATATTGCCCTTTATCCCACCCTGTCGGGAAGAGATAATCTCCTTTTTATTGGGAGAATGTATGGTTTAAAAGGAAAGATCCTTAAAGAAAGAGTTCAGGAATGCCTGTCCAAATTCGGTTTTGATAAAAACAGCGAAATGCCTGTTAAAACATATTCGGGGGGAATGAAACGCAGGATAAACCTGATTGGAGGAATATTACATGAACCTTCTATCTTACTGTTGGACGAACCTACTGTTGGAATGGATGTTCAAACCCGGACTTCCATGATGGAACATCTAAAAGATCTGAATGCAAATAAAAAGATGACCATTCTTTACACATCTCATTACCTGGAACAGGCAGAATTATTTTGTGACAGAGTGGCGATCATGGATCAGGGGAAAATTCTTTGTCTCGGCAAACCGGCTGACTTAATTAAAAATGAAAATGGAAATGATCTTGAAGATGTATTTCTAAAGTATACAGGAAGGAAAATAAGGGACTAAGATGCATAGGTTATTCTCCACTTTTATTAAAGAATTTAAAATACTGATTGTCGATAAAACCGGCATCACTATTTTATTTGTTATGCCTGTCCTGTTGGTCTTTATTATGACACTGATCCAGCACCAGGCATACAAAAGCCTTTCACAATCAGGCATCCCTGTTCTTCTTGTGAATAATGATAACGACAGCCTGGGCATTGCATTAGAAAATGGTTTTAAAAAATTCTCGATCTGTGAATTAACTGTTGATCATGGAGAAAAATACAAAACAAGTGCAGACATTAAAAAACGAATAGTTGAAGGAGAATTCCTGGTTGCTCTGGTGATCCCCAAAGATGCAACAGAAGTTTTAAGAGGAAATGTTCAGGAAATGGTGGATACATTTTTTGATCAGAAAAAACCGGGTCAAGCATCCTCACCACAAGTAAAGATCGAGATCATTGTTGACCCAACCGCAAGCAAATCCTTTCTGATGGCTATAAACAGCAGCTTAAAGGAAATGATAGCTTCAATAAAAACAAAAGTGCTTTTCCAGATCATGGGGGAAAAAATAGCTGTGTTGTTAGAGTCTGAGAAAAAACCACCGCTTCCGGAAAAAGATTTTTTTGTCTATGATGAAGGGTTTGCTTTGAGAGAAGGCAAGGACACATATCAGCCAAATGCAGTGCAACACAACATTCCTGCATGGGCCATATTCTCCATATTCTTTATTGTGCTTCCTTTGGCAGGAAGTATTATTTACGAAAGAACCGAAGGATTGTTTATTCGGATGAGAACATTTCCCGGCTCTTATCTTTCAATTCTTTCCGGAAAATTATTTGTGTATTTCCTTGTGGCTTTATTACAATTCGGAATGATCATAATACTTGGAAAGTTTGTAATGCCGCTGATTGGCTTGCCTTCACTAGACATCGGGACTCACTGGTTTGCATTAACAATTCTCACTATTATGCTATCCTTATCTGCGGTGAGTTACGGACTTCTCGTGGGAACCTTGTTCAATACACCGCAGCAATCGGCCGTTTTTGGAGGAATAAGTATTCTTATAATGTCGGCTCTTGGCGGCATTTGGGTTCCAGTCAATATCATGCCTCCTGTTATGCAAACCATAAGTTCTTTATCTCCACTCAACTGGGCATTAACAGGCTATTACGAACTGTTCATTAAGGGTGGCGACTGGTATGCAATTCAAAACCAAATTATAAAACTCAGCGTATTCTTTCTTCTTTGTACCGCGATCTCTTATCGTTTGTATAAATTGAAACTTCGCACATATTAATTGTTCAAAATGGGGAATATCAGTAAAGACAATATATCCACAGAGCTTATAAAGTTTGTCCGGGAAAACATCCTGGATGAAAATGTACTGCTTGCTCCAGAAACTCCTTTCAGTGAAATAGGAATAGATTCAATGTCTATCATTCAAATTGTTCTTTTCATTGAAAGAAGATTTAAGGTCGCATTATCTGAAAAAGAACTAACACCGGACAATCTCCGCTCGATAAAATCATTAACGGAATGTACTTTTAAGTATCTTTAATTGATGGCCTCTACTGATAAAATAATTGCACCACTTACTCCTACTGACTGCTTTATTTTAGCTTTAGAAAAGCATGATGAACAAACAGGCACATCCGGTAACACCTGCAGATATGTTCTTGAGCTTAATGGAATTATCGATGCAAAAAAGCTTGAAGAAAAGATAAATCAAAATGTGATCTCACTTCAGCTTGCTTCACTTTCGATCAGAAAAAAAAGACCTTTTGGTTTACCTCAATGGGTCTCCGGATCTCAGAACCCTATCCAAGTAAATGTGTATAAAGATGATTCATTTTTGAACTCTCCGCTTTTCAACAAAAGGATTTCTGCAGATGCGTCACAAATGATCGCATTTGATGTTATTAAAAAAAGTGATGGGAATTCAACATTTATCTTTTCCTGGAACCATTTAATAATGGACAGTTATGGAGCAGTGCTTTACCTCAAGCAACTGAACCGCCAAGAGAACATAGCTAGTATCACTTCGAATGAAAAAAAACCAAAAGACATTTTTTCTTTAAAAAACGCAATCAAAGCCAAACGCTTTTTATCAAAAACATCAGGAAGGCCAACTTCGGGAATATATCCAACAATTCCTTCTTCCAAAAAGATACATCAGAAAATAAAAACAATTCGGTTTACAAAAGAAGAAAGTGCACAGATTGATTTAAATGCTCCGCAAGCTGGAGCTAAATTTGGTCCAAGCCCTTTCTTTCTTACTTGTGCAGCACGCACTGTTAACCGAATTTTGGAGAAACGAAAAACAATAGTTAATGACCTCTGGATCCCTGTCCCTCAGAATCAACGAAAAAGAGGAGCTACAGGACCAATACTTGGAAACCATTTGTCGTTTTTATTTTACAGGATCAAATCAGATCTTCTTAATTCAATTAATGGAAGTGTAAGATCTATTAATGATCAAATGATAGATCAGGTTCGAAAAGGAATTCCAAAGGCTTATGATACATTAATGAATCTGCTTAAACGAACACCTTCAGGTCTATATTATCATTTTATCAAAGGGCCGCATGGAAGATCACTTTCCGGATTTTTGTTTACAGTTGCCGAAGATCATCCTTCCGACCTTTTAACATTTGAAGGCATGAATGTTTCAGATGCATACAGTCTGCCTCCTAATCTTTTTTCACCGGGGCTTACATTTGCATTTATGAAATTTCAGGGGTGCTTACAGCTAATGATATTAACTTACGATGAGATCCTTTCTGAAAAAGAAATGACTGAACTGGAAAAACAGATAAAATTTGAATTAGTAAAAGGAACAGAATTTAATGAGTGATTTTTCTCATATAGACCTGGTAGTTGTGGGAGCCGGCATTGCAGGATGTGCTGCGGCCGTGGCTGCGGCAGAAGAAGATCAGCGTGTTCTGCTTATTGAAAGATCAGAACATCTCGGAGGCAATGCGATCAATGCAAATGCAGGAACTATCTGCGGAGCTTATTTCAGGACCTTCAGTGATAATGTTCGTTTAACGGGATATTCCTTTTCGAAGAAACTTATTTCTGAACTAACTTCTGATCACCGAAAACCAGTTCATTATCATAAAGGATTGGTCATTGTGCCTTATGAATGGACAGAGCTTGAAAATATTCTTGAAAAAGAATTACGCTCAAAAAATGTTGAATTACTAAAGTGCGCTGAAGTCATTGATCTGCATAAGAAGGATGGCGTGATCACTTCTTTAACCATTAAGAAAAATGATTCAGAAATAGAAATAATTCCTCGTGCTATAATCGATTGCAGCGGAAACGGAATAATATCCCAGCTAGCCGAAGCCTCCATGATAAGCTCAGAAAATTATCAGGCTGCGTCACAAATTTTCAGAGTAGAAGGTATCCAATCGGAAAATGAATTTTCCCTTGACATGTCTTTAAAAAAAGCCATGCTGCAATTATCCGCTGAAAATAAATGGCCTGAAAATCTTAATGCAATAAGTGTTGTTCCGGGATCCTTAAAATATAACCGGGCCGACTTTAAATTAACCTTGCCAGAACCGGTTACAGACAATATCGATTCCAATGAAAAACTGAGCCTTGTGGCTAAATCGTATATTGCTGCTGTGTTTCCTTTATTAACATCATCAATTGAAAGCTTATACTCGGCAAGTATCGTATTGATATTTCCGCAGCTTGGAATTCGTGTACAGCAGCGTTCACAAGGAAAATATATTCTTACGGAAGAGAATATCCTTTCCTGTCAGAAGTTTGATACAGGAATTGCTTTAGGAACCTGGCCGATAGAAGAATGGTTGAATGACGGAAAACTTGAAATGCAGTATTTCGAACCCGAGCAGGCATATATGATCCCGGCAGATTGTTTAATGTCTGATGAGATCGACAATTTATATTTTGCAGGAAAAAACATTTCAGCAACCACCAAAGCAATTGCAAGCGCTCGTGTAATGGGCACGTGTATGCAGACGGGCTATGCTGCAGGAAAGATCGCGAGCTGTAAAACAGAAAAAGAAAAGGAAGAAATGATCATATCACTAAATAAAAAATTACTGTCAGCAAATGAATAATGTATACGATACGTTAACCCATTCTGCCAGACAGTGGCCTGATCATATCGCGGTATTCGATGAATACGGCACCTTAACGTATTCCGAATTATACGAACAGACAGAAAAATTAAAACATTCGTTAGTGGATAACGGAGTAATAAAAGGAACAGGAATAGGAATCATTTGCAGTAACAGCAGGTATTTTATTATTTTTTTATACGCATCTATTGCTTGTGAAGCTATCGCCATGCCGATATCACACCAGCAAAAGCCGAATGAGATCCTGCAGGCACTCACTGAAGCGAATCTACATTTTGTTTTATCAGAAAAGAGAGAAGATGCAGAACTTGGAAAAAACGTTCTAGAATTAAATGAATTACCAAAAGAATATTTTCTTAGTCGAACACCTCGTCCTTTAACTGAACTCACTGCTTCATTTATCCCTAATGCTGCATTCATACGTTTTACTTCAGGCACAACAGGTAAAGCCAAAGGAGTGATCATATCTCATCAGTCAGCCATCGAAAGAGTTACAGGCGCCAATGAAGCACTTCAGTTAACGAATAAAGACAGAGTTGTTTGGGTGCTGCCGATGGCATATCACTTTGTAGTTTCAATTGTTCTATATATCAAGTGCGGAGCCGGAATAATAATCAACAATAATTTTCTTGCAGAAAGTATCATTGAAAGCATTAATAAATTCAAAGGGACCTTTCTGTATGCTGCTCCAATGCATATCAAACTGCTGGCAACTTATAATAAGGAGGCAGAATTAAGAACACTTACAAAAGTTATTTCTACAACTACAGGAATCAATCCGGAGATCTGTAATGATTTTCAAAATAAATATAATATCCCTGTAAGCCAGGCTTATGGCATAATTGAAATAGGACTACCAATCATAAATTTAAAACGCTCCGAAGAATTTCCTGAAGCTGTTGGATACTCAGTCCCATCATGCGAAGTAGCAATACTCGATAAAAACCTACACCCATTAGCTGACGAAGAAACCGGACTTTTGGGAATCAGAGGACCAGGCATGTTCGATGGTTATCTAAGTCCGCCTACTTACAGGAAAGATGTATTAAAAAACGGCTGGTTCATGACAGGGGATTATGCTGTTCGCAAGAAAGATGGTTTAATAATAATCAAAGGCAGAGAAAAGAATGTAATAAACATTGCGGGAAACAAAGTATTTCCTGATGAAATTGAAACTGTGATCAACACTTATGATGGAGTCAGGAATTCAAAAGCTTTCGCTAAAATTCATCCTTTACTTGGAGAAGTTGTTGCAGTAGATGTAGAGTTGGAAAACAAGGAAGATTTTGATCCTGAAGCCTTGATCACCTTCTGCAGAAAAAAATTATCAAGCTTTAAGATTCCTCAATTTGTGATTGTTGTGGATGAAATTCCTTTAACCGGAAGCGGAAAGACGAAGAGAGTTTAAGCTTAATTTTGTTTTTTATAACCGTAAGCATCAAAGAAAAAGGCCCATTTATCATTAATTCTTTCCTGGGATTTTTTCTCTAACTGTATGTATGAGTTCTTTTTATAATCTTTCACACTGCTGATCTCTTCGTTAAAAAGCGGGCGGGCTTTTTCAAAATCGCCAATCCCCAAGTGATTATACATTTTTTGAACCTGATCTATCGGTGAAGCAACGAATTCATCGTAAGATAACTCATACAACTGATTTGGAGGGATAGCTGCTCGGTCATTCAAATATTTACGATACATTTTTTCGTATGAATAAATAATAAAATCCTGAATAAATTCCGGTTTCACTTTTTGAAAAGCAAGTAATGGAAGTATCTTCTCATACAGCTTTTCGTTTGATTGATAAACTGCATAAGGATCTCTATGAATATGAATAAAACAGGCATCCGGATATAGCTCAAGAATTTCTTTTACTCTTCCTGTATTAGCAGGACTCTTTAGCATCATCTTTTTTCCATCATATCTGAACGTAAGTTTCTTCACAAAAAATGTAAGATGTTCTTTCCAGTCAGTCAGAGAAGATGCGCTTTCTTTGAATATCACTCCTCTGTCGAAAACTTTGAACAAGCTTTTCGGAAAATAAAATCCGTGCACAAATGAAGTATCACTAATGTTACCCATTGCGAACTCCTCTTCCTTGGGCATGTCTGCTCCTGCTTTCACATTGTCCTGCGGACGCGTTGCTGGCATGGCCATTTGTAATATTCTTCTGGTATACTTACCAAAGGTCAGGAAGGTATGTGGAGTCAGAGCTTCATTGGTTGAACAAAAACCAAAATCAGGATCTTTACTTAATACATAGTGCAGATAGGTTGTACCGCTTCTTGGATGCCCGAGAATAAAGACCGGGCGCTTTACAACAGTTTCATTGATCTTTTTCCGATAACGGAAATACTCATAAAGCTGAAAAGGGATATTTAAAATTATATTACCCGTGAGGAAAAGAACTTTTGGCAGAAATCTGATATCGATAAAGAATTTATTCTTAAAGAATAATTTGATCCAGACAGGCAAACTCATGCCTAAAGCAGTGTGAGTTGTCAGGTTCAGATAATTCTTTGTTTCGTACTTTATCTTCATTTTATTCTTGTTCCAAAGGGACTTTCACGGCTCTATTGGACTGCAAATATACGGATTATAGTGGCTCGTCTAAGCTGATAGAACTGACTAAAACTGACAATATAAGCTACGAACCTTTAAGAAACAACATCAGCTTCTTTTTTCTATTTTTACAATCAATTCATTTTGAACGAATGACCCTCAGGAAACTCTGTCTGTTTTTAATTGCCGGCTTTTTGTCATGCGTTCAATTGTGCTATGCTCAAACAACCACGGTTGTGGGTTTTATTAAAGAAAAAGGTTCCAATGAACCTATTCCCTTTGTACATGTCTTCTTTAAAGGCACGCAGGTTGGGAGCACTTCTGATACTTCCGGCTATTTCACCATTTCAATTGAGAATGACAAAATAAAAGAAGATTCAATTGTTGTTTCGTCTCTTGGATATAACACTGTTAGGCTTTCTTTCAAAAGAAATGAGAAACAGAAAATTGATGTTGAAATTATACCACAATATTATCAGCTGAATGAACTTGTTGTAAAGCCCGGAGAGAATCCTGCATGGCGCGTGATGCGGATGATCATTGCCAACAAAGAGAAGAATGCTCCAAAAACAAAATCGAATTATTATTGTGAAGAATATTCCAAAATCCGTTTTGATCTCAATCATTTTACTGATAAGCTTAAAAAAAATATTCTTGTGAAACCGTTTGATTTCATCTGGAAGAATGTAGATACCACTTCAGATGGAATCGTTTATCTGCCCGTACTTTTAATTGAAAAAGTTGTAGATCATTATTACCAAAGATCACCGTATGAACAAAAAGACTATGTAAAAGCAATCAATTCCAGCGGCCTGGAAGGCCCTAAAATAATGAAGTTTGTCGAAGACCTTTATCAGGCACCCGACTTTTATAATAACTATGTCGCTATTCTCGATAAGAATTTCGCAGGGCCGTTAAATGATAATTATAAAGTGAATTATAAATTTTATCTAACTGACAGTATATATAACGAACAGAATAAAAAAATTTACAAGATCACCTTTATTCCAAAACAAAAACGTGAACTTGCATTTACTGGTGAAATGCTTATTGATTCCGCAGATGCTGCTCTGAAAGAGATCACGGTTCGTTTCGACATTATGGCGAATGTAAATTTCGTGAGAAGTTTCTGGATCCATCAGGAATACAATAAAATAAACGACAAAGACTGGATGCTGACTAATTCCGATGTCATTGGTGATTTTACAGTGATTGAGAACTCGTCTGATCTTACAGGATTCTTTGGACGAAAGAACGCAGCCTTCACAAATTATAGTGTAGATACTACCCTTGACAAGGGGGTATTTAAAGGAACTGCAATTGTAGTTGAATCGGATAGTGCAAAACTGCGAACCGATGAATACTGGAAGAACTCCAGGAAATTAACTTTCACTGAAGAAGACGAAGGTGTAATTAAAATGGATGATACTTTGAAACGC
Organism: Bacteroidota bacterium; assembly: GCA_021323165.1. GTDB lineage: Bacteria > Bacteroidota > Bacteroidia > 2-12-FULL-35-15 > 2-12-FULL-35-15 > 2-12-FULL-35-15. The sequence continues at coordinate 10,249 of JAJTCJ010000058.1, forward strand.
GATCCGCGATTTATCATCAGGGAAAAGATCATCAAAGCAAGCACGTCCGGTTATTATCCGCTGAATGGAATAGACATCGGGGATATTTATACATTTTACAGCTATAATAATATTGAGAAGTCAAGATTCAAACTAGGCTTCAGGACAAATGATAAATTAAAAATTCCATTTGGTTTATCAGCTTATGCAGCCTACGGAACATTTGATGAAAAATGGAAATACAAGATAAATCCTGAGCTGCATTTCGGTGAAAAGAAACATCTGAAAAGTAAGCTAGGATTCTCATACAAGGATGACATTGAACAGCTGAGCAGAAGCATTAACAATATCGAACTTGATCATATTCTCGCTTCCTTTATTCAAGTAGGCACTTCAGATGCTTCAAAAAATTATGTAAGGGACCTGAATGCTTATATTGAAAATAACTGGACAACCGGTTTAACCACAAGACTGAATTATTTTTATAACATCCTTAAGCCTGTGAAAGGATTGATGTTTGAATCCTATAATCACCTTGGTGAAGTAGAACAAACACCTGAATATTTATCAGCCGGTTTCGACATTACAGTTAAATACAGCTGGCAGAATAAGAATATGGATGGACGTTTTTATACTAAAAGAGATATGAAGAACTCTTTCCGGAAGTATCCTGACATTGCGCTTCAGTGGAAGATCTCAGACAAATCGTTTGGAGGAAAACTCAATTTTCAGAAAGCAAAAATTTCTTTTAAACAAGAGATACGAACGCAGAAACTTGGTTATTTCAAATACTATGTTGAAGCGGGAAAAACATTCAATACAGTTCCTTATCCTTATTTAGATCTGCCTTTTGCCAATCAATTAATTGTGCTGGATGAAAGTGCATTTAACCTCATGAACTTTTTAGAATACGCTGCTGATGAATATGTTTCCATTCATCTTGAACAACATATTGAAGGATTGCTTCTCGACAGAATCCCGATCATAAACAGACTTAAATGGAGGAATTTCATTTTTGCGAAAGGTTACCTGGGCAATATGAGTAAACAGAATAATCAGGAGATCTACCTGTTTCCGAAAGGTTTGAATAAACTAAACGAGCCCTATTATGAAGTAGGCTTTGGAATCGAAAACATCTTTAAGATCTCAAGAGTTGATTTTGTCTGGAGATTAAGCGACATCAAACCGGGCGCTTATTACTTTATGGTAAAACCATCATTTAAATTTTCTTTCTAAAAATTCAAACGGTATCAAACTACTTATTGATCTTTACCAGCTTTCTGGAAAAAGAATTTTGATTTGAGGTGTACTGAACAACATAACATCCTTCAGAAACACCCGGATCGAGCTCGATCTTTAAGTCTTTATCTTTCAGATCGGAGCTGAATTTAACTTTTTTGCCATACAGGTCAGTAATGTCTAGTTTAGAAATGTCGAATCCACTCACATCTAAATTCTTAAAATAGAATGTTTCAGTTACAGGATTCGGGAAGATGATCGCATTGGAATGATTTCTTTCAGCAACGCCAACAAGAGGTGGTGAGGCAGAAAATTCTTTTATGAAACAAGAATCCTTGGTGGTGCATTCAACCCTGATCCAGGCGTAGGCTACACTACTTGCATTCTGGTATTTAAGTCCGATATATTTTTCACCTCCTATCCAGTCGTTCACATTTTTATTTCCGCCACCGCTTCCCGAATGATCTGTTAAATAAAGCGTAGAATTTTCCCACGTTGCGCCACCTTCATCAATCTCTTCACCATAAAGCAAGGGATGAGCCACGCTGGTAACATACCAGTTAGAGGTAGCGGGAACAAAAACAGAATCCAGGCGACCTTGTCTTATGTAAACATTCGGGTTATTTGAAGTTATACTCACATATGCTGCCGAGCCACCGGAACTAACCGCACCATGTGCTATAAGTTCAAGATCATTGCTGACGTCCTCGAAAAGATTTAAAGGATAAACCTCATGTGTGTAAGGAGCAACAGTATAATTTAAAAGTGTATCCGGATTAACATCGTAATACCAGGCAAAGACAGTTCCTGCAGGATACGTTTGACCATTTATTTGGTGGAAAGACAGGAAAAGTATAGAAATAAGTAGGATTTTCTTCATTAGAGAGGTTTTAAGGATTTTGACACATTTTTTTCAATTGTTACATAAAAACAATGAAAAATTTATGCCTCGTAGTTATGTAATTTTCCGAAAAAAGTGAAAAAGCAAACGTAAAAGGATCAATACCTCAGAGGGATATTACATATGAGTTATTAACCTGACGATATGAATAAAAAAACGCCTCATTACTGAGGCGTTTTTTATGCGATCCGAATGTTCTGTTTATTTGTTCGCTACAGCGGCAACAGATTTCAGGTATGAAACAAGAGCATCTCTTTGTTCATTTGAAACAGTACCCTGTTTTGCTGATGTTGCCGGGAGGTGAACATCATGTATAAAATCATAATTATTTATCAGTTCTTCTATTGTGTTATAACGATCATCCGACATGAATGGGGGATTGAGATCAAGGCCCATAGTTCGGCTGGTACTTGTATGACATCTTTTGCATTTATCCTTATCTCCAATAAGATTCCCTGATGCGTCAACGGCAATTACTTCATGAACTCTGGTAGGATTTGGTTCCATAATGCAATTTTCAGGAGAAACATTTACAGGCGCATTACAGTTTTCGAATGAGCTGAATTCAGTTTTTTTACAGCTTGCGAAAGCAACCACTGCAGCACTTATTAAGCTTATCTTAATTAGATTTTTCATTATTTTAAAAATCATTCGAAAATCAGAAAATTTCTGTTTTTCGGGTTTTGGGGACGATTTCTAATATTAAAGATAATTAATTTACATCAGATTCCAATATAATAAGGCCTCAAATTTTATTTATATAAAAAAGAAAACCCTGAATTGTTAAAATTCAGGGCTTATAATTTTATATACTTCAGATTTATTTTAAGGTTCCTTTTGCTTTAGCTTCGTTGTTGAAACGAGCCTGCATACGAAGCCATACCACCATAAGAGCACAGATAATGATCCAGAAAATAACGTTGGGAACATTACCTGAACCTTTAATGAATTTGAAGGTCCATTGGAAAAAATCTCCCGTGCCGTAAAAAATATCAGTCATGTTCATAGTTCAAAATTTTAATTCAACAGCCCCAAAAGTACAAATTAAATTGAAATTCCATAAAAAAATCAACGTATTTTTAGGCTCGTAAATGATCATTCGATTTTTAAAATCCAATAATGCCACCGCATTTTTTATTATCCCGATTCTTGCGGTAGTTATTTGGGTGTTCGCATTCTTCAATCCTCATATACTGGAGGTGAAGCATTCCATGCCTCTATACGATCTGCTGGTATCTCCTGTGGCCAATATTCCATGGCTCAGCACTTTCATTGCACTGCTTTTATTAGTTGCGGAAGGTTTCCTGCTAAATTATATAGTCAATGAAAATGAGGTTCTGGTTAAGAAAACGGCTTTGCCGGGTATGTTTTATGTGGTGTTCATGAGCATGAGCAGTGATATGCTTCAGCTGCACCCGCTTGTCTTTTCCAACCTGTTCTTAATGTTTGCCCTCAATAAAATTTTAAATTCCTATAGAAAGGATATTGCTTTTTCTCAGGTATTTGATGCCGGTCTTTTGATTTCCATTGCAACATTGTTCTATTTTCCCTTTGCAGTTTTTTTTCCTGTAATTGGTGTGGCTCTTGTGATATTCAGGCCTTTTATCTGGAGAGAATGGGTGATCTCCTTTATTGGTGTGCTTGTGCCTTACATATTTGTTTTTGCGTTTTATTTTTGGAGAGACGCCCTGGATTATCTTCTTTATGATAAGATGTTTTTTCCAATTGTATTTAAGAATGAAACACCGCCATTATCCGAGACTTTTTATATTCTTGCTTCCTTACTTGGGGTAATAATCCTTTTATCCTTCGGAAAGCTCTTCAACGGATTGAGCGGAGGCGCACAAAAAACAAAAAAAGCATTAGTTCTGATGATCTGGCTCTTCTCTTTTTCAGGACTTTCCTTGTTATTAGCTCCTTCACTTTCTTTAAAATATTTTGGTATTGTAATGATCCCTTTATCTATTATCTGTTCAAATTACTTTATCAGAGCCAGAAAAGAGCTGTGGGCAGAGCTGCTGTTCATAATTTTTATGATCGCCTTATTCACCGAACTGATAGCAACTATTTTTTAAACAATCTTTCCCGGTGCATCTGCAGGGCCTGATTTATTTTTAACTTTGCATATATTATAAAAAACATCCGTTATGAATAAATTTGGTGTAGTTATTTTCCCCGGTTCCAATTGTGATCATGATATGATCCATGTTTTACGCGATATCATGGGACAAGAAGTAGTAGAATTGTGGCATAAAGACACAGATCTTAAAGGATGTAATTTTATTATTCTTCCGGGAGGTTTTTCTTACGGAGATTATCTGCGTTCTGGTGCTATTGCACGCTTTTCTCCTATCATGGAAAAGGTGATTGAATTTGCAAATAAAGGCGGATACGTGATGGGAGTTTGTAATGGATTTCAGATCCTTTGCGAAGCAGGATTGGTACCGGGAGCCTTAATGCACAATGATGAAAGAAAATTCATCTGTAAGAATGTATTTATCAAAGCAGAAAATAACTCAACACTTGTTACATCAGAAGTTCCTTTGGAGAAAGCACTAAAGATCCCTATCGCTCATGGCGAAGGGAAGTATTATGCTGATGAGGCGACCTTAAAGCAGATGAATGCTAACGGTCAGATTCTTTTCCGCTATTGCGATGAGAATGGAAAGATCACCAAAGAATCCAATCCAAACGGAGCAACAGATAACATTGCAGGGGTTTGTAATGCCGGAAAGAACGTTTTTGGTATGATGCCTCACCCGGAAAGAGCAACCGATTCACTTTTAAGTAATACAGACGGAAGATGGATCTTTGATTCAATACTTAGTCTGGTTAAAAACTAAGCATTTTTAATAAAAATCTATCAAAAAGAGGGCAAAATTGAGTTTTTTGCCCTCTTTTTAGTTAAAAATGCCTCAAAATTAATATTAACATTTCATCAACAGATAGCAATTTCCTGTTCATATCTTGCCCTTTGATATCGGAAAGCATTCCCTTAACTTTACTATCGGTTATAAATTATAATACATATTTAAAAATTTTTTTGCCATGAGTTTTATGAACGAAGAAACACCAACAGTAACAGTG
>JAJTCJ010000059.1 GCA_021323165.1 Bacteroidota bacterium
TCACCCGCAATATAATACTCAGGCTTTTGCTTTTCCTTCTAATTTACAAAGCATTGATACATTAGAAATTTTACTTGATGAGATCAAGGAGCAATTTGCTTTATCAGAGCATGTATATAGTTCCATTTGGGTATGTTTAAATGAAGCAATTACGAATGCAATTATTCATGGAAATCAGCAGGATATCACTAAAAAGGTTCATTTGTCCGTTCAGCTTAAGTGGGACAACTTCATCTGCTTTACAGTAAGAGATGAAGGAGATGGATTTGATCATGATTCCATTCCGGATCCTACGAGCCCTGAGTTAATTGATAAACCTCATGGTAGAGGTATATTTCTAATGAAGAAACTGGCGGATCTTGCATTATATTCGAATCACGGCACTACTGTCGACCTGTATTTCGATCTTACGAAACCGTAACCATCGTATTTTTATACGTCAGGAGAATATCTCCGTCAATATCCTCTTTATTGGCTGGTCTGGTGTCTAAAACCGGTGCATTCACTCCGTTCTCAATTTTTTGCTGTGAAATAAATACGCGGGCTTCATCCCATAATTCATTATTAATAAAGCTGTTGATCAGCTTTGTTCCGCCTTCAACAATCAGAGACTGTATCTTTCTTTCGTGCAAAGCATCCATAATTTGCGGTAATAATTCTTCATCAAAGTTCAGTTTCTTATATTCAAGATTGATCTCAGATTTAGAATCTCCCGAAGTGAAGATCAATGTTGGAGTGCTTTTATCAAGAAGGAAATAATTGGAAGGAATTGTCAGGTTCCTGTCTATGGCTATTCGTAATGGATTCTTCCCGGGAATATTTCTTACAGTTAATTGAGGGTTATCGAATATTGCAGTTCTTTTACCAACGATGATGGCCTGTTCCATGCTTCTCCATGTATGAGAGAGTTTTAGGGATGAATCGTTCGTTATTTTTAATGGCTTTTCAAAACCTTCTTCATTTCTAAGAATATCAATATATCCGTCAGATGTCTGTGCCCATTTAAGGATAATATATGGACGCTTCTTTTCCTGGAAGGTGAAAAATCTTTTATTAAGCTCTCTGCATTCATCTTCAAGAATGCCTGAAGTAACTTTAATTCCTGCTTCTTTTAATTTCTTTATTCCGTTACCTGAAACCAGATCAAAAGGATCAACAGTTCCTATTACAACATTTGGTATTTTATGTTTTATGATGAGATCCGCACATGGAGGTGTTTTCCCAAAATGAGAGCAGGGTTCAAGATTCACATATAAGGTAGATCTTTCTAAAAGTGTTTTTTCTTCTACAGAACTAATAGCAACTACTTCTGCATGCGCCTGGCCGTATTTTTCATGATATCCTTTCCCTATGATCTTATCGTCACATACAATCACACAACCTACCATCGGGTTAGGAGCAACACTGCCTTCACCTTTTTGAGCAAGTTCAAGGCATAACTTCATATATTCTTTTTCTGTTTTCATAATTAGTGCAAATGTACTAAAACCCACATGTATTATTAACTTTGTGGCCATAATTATGAAATAACTATTTTGAAAATAGCCTCAAATAAAATAAAAGATATTGTTCGTTTTTTTAAGGATGAACTGGAAGAGATTTATGATGCCGGTGAATTAGAAACAATGATCAGGTATTGTGTGGAAGAATTTTGTGGTATCAGATCTTTCAGTATTCTTAGAAATGCAGAAGATACGGTGAGTGAGTCTGAATTGCTGCGTTTTAACTTTGCGGTGAAAGATCTTAAAAAAGAAAAACCTTTACAATACGTTCTCGGCAAAGCTGATTTTTACGGATTGAAATTCATTGTGAATGAAAATGTTCTTATTCCAAGACCGGAAACCGAAGAGCTTGTTCAGCTTGTTATTTCTGATTTAAGATCTTCTTTCGATTTAAATGATCTAACAGTTCTTGACATAGGTACCGGCAGCGGTTGCATTCCTATAACCATCAAACACAAACTTCCTTCTGTTGATTTGTATGCAATGGATATATCTGAATCAGCTCTTGACATTGCCGAAAAAAATGCTGTTTTGAATGAGGCTTCTGTTAATTTTTTTCGTGATGATATTCTTGATCCTGATTATTTAAGAGGAGCAGGTAATTACGATGTGATAACAAGTAATCCTCCTTATATCAGGATCTCAGAGAAAAACTCCATGCATCCTAATGTGCTTGATTATGAACCACACCTGGCATTATTTGTTGAAAATGATGATGCATTATTGTTCTACCGAAAGATCGCGGAATATGCTAAAAAAAAACTCAAACCGGGAGGAATGATCTATTTTGAGATCAATGCTGCGCTTGGCCCTGAAACCAAACTTCTGATTGAAGAAAATGGCTTTAAAAATGTCATCCTAATTAAGGACATAAATAATAAAAATCGTATCTTGCGTGGTAGGCTATGAGTGTAATTAGTAAGTAAGTCATCCCTGTATCTTATATAATCTTTATGAAAAAAACAGTTTTTGTTACACTAAATTTATTCCTTTTTTTTACCTTAAAATCACAAAATGTTTCTGATTTTGAGTTTGCTCCGGTTAATGTAGGTGGTAAAGCTGAATTTAAAAGAGTTTTTGAACAGGAGTTAATTTACCCGAAAGCTTCCCTTGCAAAAAAAGTAGATGGAAAAGTAACAATATCATTTGTTGTAAATAAAGACAGTACGGTGCATGATATAAGAGTTAAAGAATCTCCTTCCACTGATCTCGCCAAGGAGGCATTGAGGATCTTCAAATTATATCAATGGGTTCCTGCAACTAAAGAAGGCGAATATGTTCAGGCTGCAACATATATTAACTTTAATTTCGATTCGGGAAAGTATAAACGCATTTGCAAGGAAAGAGGCTTTACCAATTTCAAATATCTTCCTAAAATGAAACCCGATACTTCAATGATCATTTATAAAACGGCTGATCAGATGCCGATGTATCAGAAGGGTACTTTTGCATTGCAGGATTTTATTAAAGAAAATCTTGAATATCCCCGTCAAGCTCAGTTATCCAATATTCAGGGTACTGTAATAGTTCGCTTTGTTGTTGAGCCCAGCGGACTTCCAACAAATATAGGAATAGAAAAATCAGTGGGCGGAGGATGTGATCAGGAAGCTGAAAGGATCATACAGATGATAAAGTGGTATCCTGCTAAAATTGGTAATACATTGGTAAGAGCTCAAATGACTTTCCCGATATACTTTGTATTGAATGAAGATTTCAAAGACAATAGTGCGGGTGAGCAAAAATAGTTAGGAGTCGGGAGAGCTAGGCTGAATTGTGTTTGAATTTGGTATCTGAAATTTTTGAATTGAGTTCATGAGTGAAGAAATTAAAAATAAGATTGAAGAGTTATCGAAAAAGCTTGAAGAGCATAATTACAACTATTATGTTTTAGCAAATCCAACGATAAGTGATCTTGAGTTCGATAAATTACTTGAAGAGCTTATCAGGTATGAAAAGGAATATCCTCAATATTTAAGAAGCGATTCTCCTTCGCAGCGGGTTGGTGGAACTGTTACGAAAGAATTCAAATCCCTGAAGCATAAATATCCTATGCTTTCCCTGAGCAATACTTATAACGAAGAAGAATTAAGAGATTTTGATGATCGCATCAGAAAAGCCGGAATTACTGATCATGAATATGTATGTGAATTAAAGTATGATGGAGTTTCCATTTCACTTACATACCTCAAAGGAGAATTGGCACAGGCTGTAACCCGTGGTGATGGAGAAAAAGGAGATGATGTTACAGCAAACGTAAAAACAATAAAGAGTATTCCGATCAGGCTCAGAGGTACCGGATATCCCGATGAATTTGAGATTCGCGGGGAGATCTTCATGCCTAAAAAAGAATTTCTCAGGATCAATGCTGCTATCAGAAAGCAAATGGTTGAAGAAGGATATACTGAGGAAGATATCTTTGAACGTCAGTTAAAGAATCCACGCAATGCCACTGCCGGAACATTAAAGCAGCAGGATTCGAAAGCTGTGGCTGAAAGAAAACTTGATTGTTACCTCTATAATATTTTGGGAGAATCACTTCCGAAAAATTCTCATTTCGAAAATTTAACCGAAGCTAAAAACTGGGGGTTTAAGGTTTCTGCTGACATGGAAAAAGTTTCTTCGGTTGAAGGAGTGATCAAATACCTCGATAAATGGGATAAGAAAAGAAATCAGCTTGACGTTGAAACTGATGGTGTTGTTATAAAAGTGAATTCGTTTGAACATCAGAAATTTCTTGGCTTTACAGCGAAGTCACCTCGCTGGGCAATAGCATATAAATTTAAAGCTCAGCAGGTTTCTACTATACTTGAAAGTATTTCATATCAGGTGGGTCGAACCGGGGCTATAACACCGGTAGCTAATCTAAAACCTGTTCAGCTTGCGGGAACTACCGTTAAAAGGGCTTCTCTTCATAATGCCGATATCATTGAAAAGCTCGATGTAAGGATAGGTGATACCGTGTTTGTTGAAAAAGGTGGTGAGATCATTCCAAAGATCATAGCTGTTGATCTGACAAAGCGTGATATGTTCATTGAAGCTGGCGGCCCTGTTAAATACATAACAACATGTCCTGAATGTAATGCAGAACTTGTAAGGAATGAAGGTGAAGCAAATCATTATTGTCCGAATGAATCCGGCTGTCCTCCCCAGGTTAAAGGAAAAATGGAGCATTATGTAAGCAGGAAAGCCATGAATATTGACAGTATGGGTTCTGAAACAATTGCCCAGCTTTTTGATTCGGGATTGATCAGAAATATTGCCGATCTGTATGTGCTGAAAAAGGAAGACCTGTTAAAGCTGGAACGTATGGCAGAAAAGAGCGCCAATAACTTACTTGCAGGTATTGAAGAATCTAAGAAAGTACCGTTTGAACGTGTATTGTTTGCCATCGGAATAAGGCATATCGGAGAAACCACCGCGAAAAAATTAGCTTATTCTTTTAAATCAATTGATGCACTTGCTAATGCAAATGTGGAACAGCTTCTTGAAGTAGGTGATATCGGTGAACGTATCGCAAATACAATTGTTGAGTTTTTTGCCGATGAAACAAACAAAGAGATCATACAAAGATTAAAGATGTACGGTGTTCAATTTGAATTATCGGAAGAGCAGATGGTGAATGCATCTGAAAAGCTGAAAGATAAAACCTTTGTGGTTTCTGGCGTATTCACACAGTTTTCACGTGATGAAATAAAGAAAATGATTGAGCAGAATGGTGGTAAGAATGTAGGATCGATTTCAGGGAAAACTTCTTACGTACTTGCTGGTGAGAACATGGGGCCGGAAAAGTTAAAAAAAGCCGAAAAGCTGGGTGTGCCGATCATTTCGGAAAATGAGTTCATAAATATGATTTCCTGAAATTATGAGTTTGATCAAAAAGATAAAGCAGCTTTTTGCTGATAATACAATAAAGGATCAGTTAAGCACAAAACGGATGATGGGCCCTAACAGGTTCAGTTTTGTGGGTGTAAGGACAGTCGGGATCCTGTTCGATGCTTCTAATACTGAAGATTATGAACTTGTAAAAAGATATGTTGTGTATCTTCGTGAACATGCAAAAAAAGTAAAAGTGATTGGTTACTTCAGTTCTAAGGAGATTCCTGCATTTACTTATTCAAAACTTGAATATGATTTTTTTTCATCAAAAGAAACAAACTGGTTTGGGAAGCCAACCACACATATTATAGATAATTTCATTGAAGAGAATTATGACTTGCTGATCGATCTTAATATTCATGATCATTTTTCTTTGAAATATATTTCAGCTTTATCTAAGGCGAAATTCAAGGTTGGTAAGTACAAAGAAGATGATGAGAATATTTACGATATGATGATAGATGCGGATAATACTCAAACTTTAAAATATTTTTTGAGGCAGGTTGATACTTATATTTCTATGATGAATAAACCTGAAGTTAGTCTTAATTAAAACCCGACTTATGAATTATATCTTATTTGACGATAATACACGAAACAATATGCTGCCCCTGACATTTACCCGTCCGGTCGCAGATATCAGAATCGGGATTTTAACTATCCGCGAAAAATGGGAAAAAGTTCTGAAAACTGAAACTTCAACTTTCACTCAAGAATATCTCAGAAAAAAGTTTCCTTTAGAATTCGCTATAGATACTGATAACCTGTGGATCAACGGATCATTTTGTCCGAATGAAAAATTGCTTGAAGAGATAAATCTCCTGCAGCCTTATCATGCATTGCTTTCAGGAAATAGCGTAATTGCGGCAAATACAGGGGCAGATAAAGATTTTAATATTTCATTAAATGAAAAGTATATACGTTTTGAATCACATGCAAAAGCAATGCATGTTGCAAATCCCTGGGATATATTTTCAAAGAATGGAGAAGCTATCCAGGCAGATTTTGATCTCATCACAAAAGGACGAATTTCCCTTGCTATTAGCTCAACCAATCAGGTAATCGGAATGGAGAACATCTTTGTAGAAGAAGGTGCTAAGGTTCAGTGTTCTATCTTGAATGCTTCAACAGGCCCTATTTATATTGGAAAGGATGCTGAAGTAATGGAAGGTTCAATAATCCGCGGGCCATTTTCACTTGGAGAGCATTCTGCATTAAAGCTTGGTGCTAAGATATATGGTCCTACTACGATAGGTCCTCATTGTAAAGTGGGAGGAGAAGTTAATAACTCTGTGATTTTTGGTTATTCAAACAAAGCTCATGACGGTTTTCTTGGTAATTCAGTTCTTGGTGAGTGGTGTAATATTGGTGCCGACAGTAATAATTCTAATCTTAAGAATAATTATGCTGAAGTAAAGCTCTGGAATTATGAAAAAGAAAGGTTTGTGAATACCGGACTTACATTCTGCGGGCTTATCATGGGTGATCACAGTAAATGTGGAATAAATACAATGTTCAATACAGGAACTGTTGTTGGCGTAAATGCCAATATTTTTGGTTCCGGTTTTCCACGCAATTTCGTTCCTTCATTTTCATGGGGCGGAGCGGCCGGATTTACAACATATAAAGTGAAAGATGCCTTTGACGTTGCAAGCCGTGTATTCGAACGAAGAAGCTTACAATTTGATGAAACTGAGCAGGAGATCCTTTCGCATGTATTTGAATTAACAGAAAAATACAGGAAGTAGTTGTGTGGTTATTAGTGATTAGTTATTAGTTTGGAGACGGGGAACCTTAACATGAGAACAAACAAAAAGCATAGGTGAAAAATGAACAATAACGCATAAACGTTTTGCATTAACAAAAAAACTTTGCGACTTAGCGTCTTTGCGGTTAAAAAAATAATAACACTGTTATAGCGCCTTCGTGTCTTAGCGGTAAAAAAAAAAGAAATTATGGGATTTTCAGTTACAGAAATAATAGGTTACATAGGTTCTTTAGGAATTCTATTGTCGTTTTTAATGAAGGATATGAATCGCTTACGAATAGTGAATACTATAGGGTGTGCTTTCTTTGTGATGTATGGAGTTCTTCTTCATTCAGTTCCTGTGGTTGTCACCAACGGGATCATCATTTGCATAAATGTGTTTTATTTATTGAGATCAAAAGATCCTTCATAGGTGTGATCAGAGCCGCGTGCCAATTTGTCCTTTTTTTTCATTGGCATATTCATTGAAAAAGGGTTGTGACTAAAATTATAATAGAATTAATACTCTCCATATATGACAGATAATTTTGATTTGAATGGCTTATCGCCACTGCTTCGTGAGAACATAATGGATGAAGAGACCGAGTTTATTCCTTTGCTTTCTTCGGAAGATGAGGACCAGATGAATTCAGAGAATGTTCCTGCTGAATTGTCAATTTTGCCTTTACGCAATACTGTTCTTTTCCCTGGTGTGGTTATTCCTATCACCGTTGGCAGGGATAAATCAATAAATCTTATAAAAGACGCTTATAAAGGTGATAAGACGATTGGTGTTGTTTCTCAAAAGAATGATTCAATTGAGGATCCCACGATTGATGATCTTAATAAGATAGGTACAGTTGCACATATTATCAAAATGTTGAGAATGCCTGATGGTAATACTACTGTTATCATTCAAGGGAAAAGAAGATTTGAGCTGAATCAGATCAAGCAAACTGAACCTTACATTAAAGCTTCGATAACAGCTTTTGCTGAAGTAAGACCGGAAAAAGACAACAAAGAATTTCAGGCCCTTGTTTCCTCATTAAAAGACCTTGCTCTTAAGATCATTAAAGAAAGTCCACAAATTCCGAGCGAAGCAGGTTTTGCATTAAAGAACATCGAAAGTCCTTCATTCCTCGTGAATTTCATCTCTTCCAATATGAATGCTCCGGTTGCGGAAAAGCAGGCGATGCTTGAAGTAGCGGATCTTTCATCGCGTGCAACAATTGTTCTTGCAAACCTTACCAAAGAATTGCAGATGCTTGAGCTGAAGAATCAGATCCAGTCGAAAGTGAAAGTGGATCTCGATAAGCAGCAGCGCGATTATTTTTTACATCAGCAGTTAAAAACCATCCAGGAAGAGCTTGGTGAAAATAATTTTGCACAGGATATCAAAGAGATGCGTGCAAAGGCTAAGGATAAGAAATGGAGCAAAGAAGTTTCACAGGCATTTGAAAAAGCGATAACAAAGCTTGAGAGAATGAATCCGAACGCTGCTGAATATTCTATCCAGACAAACTATCTCGAAGTGTTACTTGATCTTCCCTGGGATGAAAAGACACAGGATAATTTTGATCTGAAAAGAGCGGAAAAGGTTCTAAATAAAGATCATTTCGGAATGGATAAGGTGAAGGAACGTATCCTGGAGCACCTTGCTGTACTGAAATTAAAAGGTAATATGAAATCTCCTATTATCTGTTTGTACGGTCCTCCGGGTGTTGGTAAAACATCTCTTGGTAAAAGCATCGCGGAAAGCCTGGGACGTAAATACGTTCGTATGAGTCTGGGTGGATTGCGTGATGAAGCGGAGATACGCGGACATCGTAAAACCTATATTGGAGCTTTACCAGGTCGAGTTTTACAGAATATTAAAAAAGCAGGAAGTTCAAATCCGGTCTTTATATTGGATGAGATTGATAAGGTGGGTAACGATTTTCATGGTGATCCTTCATCAGCTTTGCTTGAAGTATTGGATCCGGAACAGAATAATGCGTTCTATGATAATTATGTAGAAATGGATTATGACCTTTCAAATGTTATGTTCATTGCTACAGCCAATTCTTTAAGCACTATTCAGCCAGCTTTGCGCGACAGAATGGAGATCATTGAGATCACAGGATATACAACTGAGGAAAAGATCGAAATAGCAAAGAGGCATTTATTACCAAAACAGCTTGGGGAACAGGGTGTTAAAAAGGATCAGCTTACTCTTGATAAAAAGCTTATCGAATACATCATTGAAAATTACACAAGAGAAAGCGGTGTACGCGGATTGGAAAAAGTGATCGCAAAAGTGGTGAGGAACACTGCGAAATCAATTGCAATGGATCAGAAATACAATGTGATCGTTACAGAAAAAGACTTGACTAAGATCCTTGGACCTGCGCATGAAAAGGATCGTTATCAAGGAAATGATGTTGCCGGAGTTGTAACAGGTTTGGCATGGACATCAGTTGGAGGAGACATCCTTTTTATTGAAAGCAGTCTTACAAAAGGTAACGGAAAACTAACACTCACAGGAAATCTTGGTGATGTTATGAAAGAGTCAGCTATAATCGCGCTTGAGTATTTGAAATCACACAGTTCGTTTTTAGGACTAAAACCGGAGATCTTTGATCAGTGGAATGTTCATATTCACGTACCTGAAGGAGCTACACCAAAAGATGGCCCAAGTGCCGGTATTACTATGCTTACCGCTTTGGCTTCTGCATTTACACAAAGAAAAGTGAAACCGCATTTGGCAATGACAGGTGAAATAACCCTTCGTGGAAGAGTTCTGCCTGTTGGCGGAATAAAAGAAAAGATCCTTGCTGCTAAACGTGCAGGAATTAAAGAGATCATTCTGAGTGTTGATAATAAAAAAGATATTCTTGATATCAAAGCTGATTATCTCAAAGGATTGAAATTTATTTACATTGAAAAAATGATAGATGTTGTTAAGCAGGCTCTTCTTAAAGAAAAAGTGCAGGATCCTATCGATTTTAATGTGAAAGTGATCGAGAAAGAAAAAAATATTAAATAGGCAATTGAATAATTGATAATAATAAACACTTGAGTTCAGAAAGCTCAGGTGTTTTTATTTTCTGTTCCCTAAATCAATCACCTAATCAGCGATTTAACTGACCAGCAATATTTTTTCCCTTTTCCCGTTCAAGACCCGGAATAATTTTAACTTTGTAAGGATGAATGTAAAAAAGATACTCTTTGTTTTTACTCTTCTTTTGTTAAGCCTTGTTTCCACAGCTCAGGTTGGAGGAAACAATACATATGAATTCCTTAATCTTCCTATTTCAGCCAGGGTCAGTGCCCTTGGAGGAAATCTCCTTACCGCCAGAGATGGAGATTTAAATGTCTCGCTTGTTAACCCTGCTTTACTTTCTGATTCAATGGATAATAATGTAGCCTTAAGCTATATCAACTATTTTCAGGATGTTAACTATGGTTATGCCGCTTATGCTAAAAAGTTTAAGCAGATAGGTGTTATCAGTGCCGGTATCCAATACCTTGATTACGGTAAATTCATTCGGGCTGATGAGATCGGGAATACCGATGGAACCTTTTCTGCTAATGAGATGAGTTTTAATATTTCTTATGCAAGATCGATACTGGATTCTAATTTCACTGTCGGAGCTACTTTAAAGACTATTTATTCTCATCTTGAATCATATACTTCCTGGGGATCTGCTCTTGATCTGGGTGCTGTCTATGTTCGCCCGAAACGTGGTTGGTCTGCAGCAGTTGTGATAAAGAACCTTGGCCGTCAGTGGAGTACTTATGCAGGTACAAGAGAAAAGCTGCCATTTGAAGTTCAGCTTGGACTTTCAATGAAACCGAAACATGTACCTTTCAGATTATCACTTGTATATGAGAATCTTGAAAAATGGGATCTGACATATACCGATCCTGCAAACCTGCCTTTAACAGAGGATCCTCTTACTGGTGAACCCATTAAACAAAATAAATATAAACAATGGGGTGATAAATTTATGCGTCATCTTGTAATTGGCGGAGAGTTCATCATCACAAAGAATTTTTTCTTACGGGGTGGTTACAATTATCAGCATCGTAAGGAATTAAAGGTTCCTGAAAAACGCGGAATGACAGGATTCTCTTTTGGTTTTGGGTTTAGAGTTTATAAGTTTCATTTTAGCTATGCAAGAGCGGTTTATCATCTCGCAGGAGCATCAAATAATTTTTCTATTAGTTTTAATCTGAATAGTTTCGCTAAGAAAAGATTTAGTTCTCCTGCAGCTTCTCCTGAAACCCCAGTGCCAGCTCCAACCGCAGAACCTACGACTGCTCCGGCACCAACGCCAGCACCTGTTCCTGAGTCCGTTCCGGAATCTTCACCAAATTAATCAGATCATTAGTCACTGAAATAATTAGCGCTTGTAAAGGATTTAAATGTGCATTATTTCATAAAAAATCCTGTCCTCATTCCTGCGGAATTCATAAAAATATTGCCTATTATTGTACCACACCTCAAAGGTTCAAATGTCCAAGATCACAATTGCCATAGACGGATACTCATCCTGCGGAAAGAGCACTTTAGCAAAGGCTCTGGCGGGCAAGCTTGGTTACGCGTATGTTGATTCCGGAGCTATGTACAGAAGTGTGACCCTACATGCTCTTCGTCAGGGTATTATCAAAGATCATGGTTTTATTGCTGAACAAATCATTAAGATCCTTCCTGAAATAAATCTCTCATTCAAATTTAATCCCGGCACGGGTTCATCTGAAACTTTTTTGAACGGAGAAAACGTAGAGAAAGAATTGAGGCATATGATTGTTTCTGAGAATGTGAGTAAGGTAAGCGCTATTCATGAAGTGCGTGTGAAAATGATCGCGATACAGCGGGAATTAGGCAAGAACAAAGGTATTGTAATGGATGGAAGAGATATTGGAACGAATGTTTTTCCTGATGCTGAATTAAAATTATTTATGACTGCAGATCCGGATATCCGCACTCAGAGAAGATATGATGAAATGTTGGCAAAAGGCCAGCATCCCACTTTTCTTGATGTTAAAAAAAATCTGCTTGACAGGGATTATGAAGATACACATCGTAAGGAAAACCCCCTAACCCAGGCTGAAGATGCTATTGTTCTTGATAACACGGAATTAAACCGTGAGCAACAACTTGAATATGTTATGAAACTGATAACGGATCTAACACTTTCTGTTAACTGATTCATTCCTGTATTTTTTCGCAAAAGGATATTTTTTAGTAAGTCGGACCAATCTTCCTGAATGCAACTTTTTCATTCTATTTCCATCTTTTAGTTTAATACTTCCTTTAAAATTTGATTATATGAAATCTAATTTTAAATTTGAATATTTTACAGACACTCCCAACACCCAAATTTTATGAGAAAAATAAATCCTTACCGGCTTATTTTTAGAAGCAGAATGATCAAGGTATTATTCCTTTTATTATTCTTTCCTGTAACATTATTTTCCCAGGTTTTCTGGACAGAAAATTTTAATAATGGCTGCACAGCTGATTGTCCGGCTTCAGCTTATTCCGGAGTTAACGGAGCATGGGTTCAAACCAGTACCGGAGCAAACGGTACTGATAAGAATATCTGGTATGTGAGCTGCGCTGAGAATGGGCATACTAACGGTGTTTGCGGAACAGGTTGTGTTGCGGCCTCAGCAACAGCAACTCTTGCTACACTGCATTTAGGTTCTAATGCATCAGTTTTTGGCGATATTGGAGCAGCATTTTTAAATGGAGGATTTGGTTTTTTCGATCCTGTTACAGATCTCAGAATGGAATCACCTGTAATTAACTGTACAGGAAGAACCAATATAACATTAGCTTTTGATTATATTGAAAATGGGGCCGGAACAATTGATGATGCAACATTATGGTATTTTAATGGTTCTGCCTGGTCACAAATAAACGCACTTGCAAAAACCGTCTTATGCGGAGCTCAGGGTACATGGACTTCTTTTTCAATGACTTTGCCGGCTAGTGCTGATAACAATGCCAATGTTAAAATAGGATTCAGATGGGTTAACAATGATGATGGAGCAGGGGATGATCCTTCGTTCGCAGTTGACAATATTACATTGGCTGTTTCGTCAACAACAAATACTATTACAACAGGAACAATTACAGGAAGTCCTTTTTGTGCCTGCAGCACTGTAAATGTTCCGTTCACGAGCACAGGAACATTCACTGCAGGAAATATTTATACTGCTCAGCTTTCGGATGCCACGGGCAGCTTTGCGGCACCGACTTCAATTGGTACTCTTGCAAGTACAGCAAATACAGGAGCTATAACAGCAACTATTCCCTGCGGCACTCCTTCAGGTACAGGTTACAGAATCAGAGTTATCAGTTCAGCTCCAGCAGCTGTAGGGAGTGATAACGGTGTGAACATTACTATAAATGCTTTGCCTGTTGCTACATTCAGTTATACAGGAACACCATATTGTTCTACAGGAGCTGATCCTTCACCAACTTTTAGCGGGGGAGGAGTTGCAGGAACTTTCACTTCAACTACAGGTCTTGTATTTGTGAGTTCATCCACCGGACAAGTTGATCTTTCAGCAAGCACAGCTGGAACTTATACTGTAACAAATACAATAGCTGCTTCGGGCGGATGTGCTGCGGTGAGTGCAACATCTTCCATCACAATTACAAATCCTCCGGTTGCAACTTTCAGCTATACTGCTTCACCGTATTGTACGAATGGAACAGATCCTTCACCAACATTCAGCGGTGGTGGAGTCGCAGGAACATTCAGTTCAACAGCGGGATTAGTATTTATTAGTACTTCAACCGGTCAGGTTGATGTTTCAGCCAGCACTGCAGGAACTTATACAGTAACTAATACAATAGGAGCTTCAGGTGGATGTGCTGCGGTAAGCGCAACATCATCAATCACAATTTCGAATCCTCCTGTAGCAACATTCAGTTATACAGGCTCTCCTTATTGTTCTAGCGATCCAGATCCATCGCCAACATTCAATGGCGGAGGAGTAGCAGGGACTTTCAGTTCTACTGCAGGTTTGGTGTTTGTTAGTTCTTCAACAGGACAGGTTGATCTTTCTGCAAGTACTGCCGGAACATATACTGTTACTAATACAATCGCAGCATCTGGCGGATGTGCTGCAGTTACAGCAACATCTACTATCACAATAAATGCGGAACAGAATTCCGCGTTCAGCTATACCGGAAGTACTTTCTGCCAGACAGGAACTGATCCTTCACCAACGATCACAGGAGTGGCAGGAGGAACATTTACATCATCACCGGGCGGTTTGATTTTTGTGAGTTCCGCTACCGGAGCGATTGACCTGAGTGCATCTACTCTTGGAACTTATTCTGTTACATATACAACAGCAGGACCTTGTCCGGGAAGTACAACCGTTTCAGTTACTATTACTACTTCACCTGCTTCAACATTCAGTTATACAGGAACTCCTTATTGTTCTAATGAAGCTGATCCATTACCAACATATAACGGTGGAGGAAGCGCAGGCGTGTTTTCATCCACAGCCGGACTTGTATTTGTAAGTACTTCAACAGGACAGGTAGATCTTTCAGCAAGTACTGCAGGAACTTATACGGTAACTAATTCAATTGCTGCATCCGGTGGTTGTCCCGCCAGTACTGCAACATCAAGCATTGTCATTAATCCTGCACAGGATTCAGCGTTCAGTTATTCTTCCGGTGCATTTTGTGATCAGGGTACAACAACACCAACTATTACAGGTACTTCCGGTGGAACATTTTCGGCTTCTCCGGCAGGACTTTTTTTCGTGAACACAGCGACCGGTGAGATCAATCTGGCAACGAGTACTCTTGGTACGTATTCTGTTACCTACACAACTCCTGGCCCTTGCGCTTCTTCAATGACAGTTGTTATATCGATAACTACAAATGACTCAGGAAACTTCAGCTACACGGGAACACCATATTGTCAGGATGATGCAGATCCTTTACCGACTTTCAGCGGTGGCGGAGTAGCAGGAACATTTTCTTCAACAGCAGGATTGGTATTTATAAGTACCGCCACCGGAGAAGTAGATCTTTCTGCAAGTACACCGGGAACTTATACCGTTACAAATACCATCCCGGCATTCGGACCATGTCCTGCAACGCCTTACACTGCAACAATCACAATCGATCCTGTTCAGGATTCTACATTCAGTTATTCAGGAAGCAGCTTTTACATTAAGTACAACAACAGGTGAGATCGATCTTGCTTTAAGTGCTGTAGGAACTTATTCGATCACTTATACAACACCCGGGCCTTGTGCTTCCAGCATGAGTGTTTCTTTAACTATTATCGATCCTCCATCAACAACATTCAGTTATGCCGGAACTCCTTATTGTCAGAATCAATCGAATCCTTCACCAACATTCAGCGGAACCGGAACTGCAGGAACTTTCACTTCAACATCAGGATTGGTATTTGTGAGTGCTTCAACAGGACAGGTTAATTTAAGCGGAAGCACTCCCGGAACTTATACTGTTACAAACACTATTGCAGCTTCAGGAGAATGTCCTGCTTCAACATCAACTGCATCAATAACAATTAATGCAGTGCCTTTGATTACTGTGAATTCACCCACAATATGCACCGGTGAATCAGCAACATTGAGTGCAAGCGGTGCCGACAGTTATTCCTGGTCCTCAGGCGGGACAGGAAGTACAGAAGTTGTAACTCCGTCTTCAAGTTCAACCTATACAGTAACAGGTACAACAAACGGATGTTCTAATACTGCATTATCAATTGTAAGTGTTATTACTTGTGATATACCTGAAGCAGAGTTTTCTGGTACACCAACTGTTATGTGTGAAGCCGGATGTGTTGCTTTTACAGATCTGAGTACAAACTCACCAACATCATGGAGCTGGTCATTTCCGGGAGCAACACCTGCAACCTCTACACTTCAAAACCCAACCAATATCTGTTATACTTCTGATGGAAGTTATGATGTTCAATTGATCGCTACTAATGCAAGCGGATCTGATACACTTCTTAAGCCCGGATATATTACTGTTGGAGTTCCTGAGCAGGTAACTATATCAGGTAATCTTTTGATCACTTCCTGCGAAGAAACTGTTTTAACTGCAGTGCCATCTGACGGGACTTATACCTGGGGGCCGGCATCAACATTATCAAGCTCCAGCGGTGCTTCAGTTACAGCGAAACCGCCTGCAACTCAACAATATTATGTCACTTATACAAGTCCTGAAGGTTGTACCGATTCAGATACAACTGTTGTAGTAGTGGATGATATCAATACCTATTTCCTTCCTACAGGTTTAACACCTAATAATGATGGAGTGAATGATGAAATCCATTTGCATGGAAGAGGAATTGATTTCTTTACATTAAAGATCTATGACAGGATAGGGGAAAAAGTTTTTGAGACCAGTGATATTAATAAAGGATGGGATGGAAGGCTTTTAGGGCTTGCAATGAATAATGGGGTATTTGTTTATGTACTTGATATTACTTTCTGTAACGGGGAAAATGTTAAGAAACACGGTGATATCACTCTTGTAAAATAATCGCTAAAGAAATTAAAGAACAAATTATTTACATATGAAAAATATAAAAATACTTTTTGTGATCCTTATTTCAGTTGCCTCAGTTGCAGTTGCTCAGGATCGTCACTATTCACAGCATTATCTCGCACCTCTTAATGCTAATCCAGGTAATACGGGGGTATTCAATGCTGATATTCGTGTATATACCATGTACAGGATGCAGTGGTTTACTGTGACCAATCCTTATAAAACATTTACAATTGCGGTAGATGGTCCGATCTTCAAAAAGAAGATGCGTAATGATGATTTTTTCTCAGCAGGATTAGAGATCACAAATGATAATGTTGGCAGTACACGTTTAAAAACAAATACATACAATGCATTAGTTTCTTTCACTAAATATATCGGGGGAAGACATAAGCATAATATTACATTGGGTTACGAGATCGGTTATGCGATCAAATCTGTGACAACTGCGGGTCTTACCTGGGATAGTCAGTGGGATGGTACAAATTATAATGGTGCATATGGTGTTAATGAAGGTGGAGGCGGAGGAACCGGTTACCTGGATATGTCAACCGGAATTGTTTGGAATTTTACTACTACACATTTATTCAGAAGTTCGTTAGGATTTTCATTTCATCACTTCACTGCTCCGAATAATTCTATTTATGGAGGAGGAGACCGTTTGATACCTAAAATAGGAGTGCAATGGAATATTGGTTACAAGTTAAGTGAAACCAGTAATACTACTTTACAGCCTAGTTTAATGGCCTATCAGCAGGGTTCATCTTTATTACTAAATGGAGGATTAAATATCAAATATGTTCTTGAAGAGCATTCACGTTACACGAATAACCAGCAGGATAAAGCATTCTATGTTGGATTCTTTTACCGTTTCCGTGATGCCGCTTATGTAACGGTGAGGTATGATTATGATGCATTCTCATTCTCTGCCGCCTATGATGTAAATATTTCCGGACTAACTCCTGCAAGTAAAAGTGTTGGAGGTTTTGAGATAGCATTGCAATACAGAGGAATTTTCGGCAAGAATAAACTGGCTAAGAGGTCCAGTGTGCGTTTTATGTAACAGTTCGAATAACGAATAAATATTACGATCAACTAATCTTTGTGCAGGTAGCATAACTGGAAGCGCGTGTTTTCCCAGATATCCAAACGTTAACCTGTTCCACCCAGGATTCATTTATGATAGCGCTATTTTTTAATGAATAGTGCATTTACCTCCTTCATATTATAATAATTCTGTCCATTATTTATTTGTCTTTTTGCCTGACTTTTGTATCTTTTCATAAAAAAAATCAATCCTCTTATGACTTTAAACGAAGAACAAATTATTTCCAAAGGTGTTGTCGTACCTTATTATCTGTCTCTGAGAGCTGATGGTATTATGTATATTCGGATATCACAGGAAAAAGAGGAATCGGTTGAATTGGTCAAAGAAATGGTAAAGAAGATGGGAGAAATGGTAGGCTATAATCAGGTTCCTATGTTGGCCAGACATGAAGAGTTTGCATTGCCGGGAAAAGAGAACCGCGATTATTGGGCAACAAAGGAAGCTTGTCCTTATTCAAAAGCAGACGCGTTCATAATAAACTCAATGGCTATGCAATTTATTTCCAACTTTTATTTAAGAATCAATAAACCTGCAAGACCAACCAGGATGTTCGTTGATGAAGACGCGGCTATCGAGTGGTTAAAAACGTTTCTCTAAATGCGCTTAATTTAAAATAATTAAGGTTTCAAATAAATAACCATAAGCTATGCCTGAAAGCCTCATTGCAAAGGAAACAGATCCTGAGTTAAACCGAAAATCATTTATTTTAATAAAAACAATTTGGAGTGTCCTTATTATTCTAAGTTTAACCTTTGTCATAAATATTTTTGTTCAAACAGAAAATATTTTAAGGTATTCGTTGATACTTCTTCTTCTGTGGTCGGTAAGTATGCCTTTGTTGTATTTGATAAAAAAGGGATATGTTTATAGGAGTGCACTTGTTTATATTTTTTTTCTCCTTGCAATGATCTTCGCATTTTCCTGGACTGGTGGAGGAATCAAAGGACATGGAATAAAGATTCTGCCGATTGTAGTGCTGTTTGCCGGCCTTACAATGGGTAAGAAAGAGATATGGTTCTGTGGTGTTATTGCAGCTTTGGGAGGACTTGCTTTGGTTCTTGCTGATCGGTTTCATTTATTGCCGGTAACCGAACCGCTTGGTGAGTCATCTATTGTGCATTGGATTGATGTTTTTACATGTGTTTTTTTGCTTTGCTATTTAGAAAATTTGTCGGTGGAGCGTTTGCGTGAAGCTTTGGCCAAATCTCAAAAGGAGCTTGCAATGCGTGAGAGATCTGAAAAAATGCTGGCAATGAAAAATGAAAAATTAACTGAGATCGCTTTTCTTCAATCACACCAGGTCAGAAGGCCTGTTGCGACATTACTCGGACTTATTAATTTAATTAAACTTGAAGATCCTGCTGATCCAATAAATATGGAGGTGATTCCTAAAATTGAAGTTGTCACAAAAGAATTGGATCTTGTTATTCACGATATTGTTATTAAAACTGCAGAAGCGGAAACAATGTTTAAAGATATGCCCACTTAATTGTAGAATAGTTACCTAACCGTTTTGCATACCATTCAAGAAAAGCAAAACCAAATATCGTTATGTTCAAGCTGATGATAGTTATATTAGCTCCTCATCACTTATGCTTTCTTCTTCTTCCTTTACACTGATCAGATGATTCAGTGTTATCAGGAAGTTTCCGGTCGAATCAAATGTTGCACTGCCGATTGTTTTATTTACTGTATCAACTTTAAAGTTAACAGCTGCAAGCTGAAGTACACTTCCGTTTTCAAATGAGAGGATCATTTCCATGGGCATGTAATTCTTTTGTTCCATCGGTTCGTAGTTCTCATCCAGATCATGATAAAAATTCCATTTGTATTTAACTTCAGTGATCTTATTGCCAATAAGCTTTTGTATACTTTCTACTTCATTGGCGTGTAATGGAGTTATTTCATGGTCTCCTGTGATCTCTTCTATTTTCCCAAGATGATGTTCGTAGAATTGTTTTTCGCTGTTCCAGGCAAACGTAAATATATATTCATTAAATGTTAATTGAACACCACAGTCCACCACCCAGACTTTCTCTTCATCAAATACCCAGTACTTATCATTGATAGTGTAGAATTCGATAGCTGTAAGTTCTTTGTTCAAGAGAACATTATTAAGTGTGTTTTGAAGATCTGTCATGTTTTTTGTTTAAGGGAATAAAAGTATGAGTTTTATTTAATGAATGCTATGTGTTTGAATTTTCACAATTTCAAATCCCAACTAAAATTGATCATATTTTTTATATCAAATTTCTTTTAATAAAAAAGGAGCACAATTCCTTTGTGCTCCTTAGTGACCTTAGTGTCTTAGTGGTAAAAAAAAAGCTATTTCAACTCAGGAAGCGTATACTTTCTTCCTTTGTTCTGTTCCTTTAAGTAATCCATTAATGGAGCAAAATAATCAAGCATTGCTTTTGCGCTCAGTTCACTGCCGGTTTTCTCTTTTAGAAGTTTTCTCCAGTCAGCGCTTGCACCCGGTTTCATGATATCTCCAATGAATTTTCCAACTTCTTTGTTCCCATAATAGTTAGTATTGTGAGGGTCCTGGTGAAGGATGTTTTTCGCAATATGATCATGGATCTGGAAAAGCAAAATGTATGATAAGGCATAATCATAATATTGAGCAGCATCATCATTTATATGTGTTTTTGTAGCTGCATCACAATATTCTTCGCCTCTAATTTTAGCAGGAGCTATTCCCTGATATTGAGCTGCAAGCTCCCACCAACGTTTGTTGAACTGATCTCCCGGAAGGTTGTTAGAATAGATATCATGTTCGAACATACTCATTGTTCCCGTGCTGAAAGGAATAAAAACTACATAGTTCAAAGCTTCTTTTAATAAGGTCTGCATCTCATCTGATTTAGAATTTTTAGGGATCAGATCAAGATTTTCCATACTTCATGATAAGCACGGTTAGCACCTTCTCTTAAGATGACAGGAACTTCGGGATTGCTGTAGGAAAGATAATAGTAAATGTGCCCTAGCTCATGATGAGATGTTTCATACCATTCGCTGTTTGGTTCTACACTCATTAGAGAACGTACATCCTGATCATAATCCATGTGCCATGCAGAAGCATGATTGTTCTTTTTATATTTAGCATCTTTTGGTGCAGGATACAGATCTGATTTTTCCCAGAATGTTTTTGGAAGCTCTGGAAAACCAAGGCTTACATAAAAACGTTCTCCCTGTTTTACGATCCATTCCGCATCTTTTGTTTTTAAAGCACTATCGAGGTTAATCCCTTTTACATCAACAAGGCTGCTCCAGTCCTGTCCCCAACGATTTGGAAGCCAGTGGGCGGGGATCATATCCGGAACTTCTTTTACGCCATATTTTTTTGCGAATTCATAACGTGCATAAGTATGAAGCTCGCGAAATAAAGGTGATAGTTCTTTATTGAACTTCTGAAGCATTTCCGTCATTTCCTGAGTAGTCATACCGTAATCAGAAACCTGGTATTCGAAATAGTCTTTGTATCCAAGGCCCTGAACAGTTTTGTTACGAAGATCACGAAGATTCAATAAGCCTTCTTTTAAACCTTTTCCGACTTCCTTACTGGCTTCCCATGCTTTTTCGCGTTTAACCAGATTTTTATCATGACCAAGGATCTCATCGATCTGATTAGTGGTAACAGACTTTCCATCTATCTTAAAATCGAATCCGAACAGGTTCTCTGATTGTTTTGTTTCTGCTTTGATACGAGCAGAAACAAGATCTTTAAGTGTTTCAGGATTGTTTGCAGCTTTATAAATGATGCTGTTTAATTGCTTTACCTGGATCTCGGTCAGCTGATCTTTCTTTTCAAGAAATTTTCTGGCAGTCTCAATGTTTACCGTACTTCCTGTATATTTTGCCAGTTCTTCCTGCGCTTTGTTGTTTGCAACTGCGTTTGTTGAATCGCCCTCAATGATGCGGATCTGTGTTTGCCAGGCAGCTTCGTTAGCAATGATGTTCAGCTCGCGGTATTGTTTGTTGTAAGAATCAAGATATACCTGAACGCTATCCTGGATGCCCTTATTATCATTGTTTTTGTCATGTGTTTTATCACCACCGCATGAATAAAGTATCACTGCGCTGGCAATAAGGATAAGTTGTTTTTTCATATTATTTGTCTGTGTTTGTTCTGAGGATAAATGTAATAAAATTGATTTGTTATTTATGAAGGAAATTATGAGCGGTTAGTTATGGGGATGAAGATATATCCTTTGTATTTTATAAAAATATTTTTTTAATACTTCTTTAACTTTTTGAAGGCAAAAAGTTACAATCCCGCAGGTGCGGGACTTTTCATAAGGAGATTTTCAGCTTCGCTTTCGCGCGCAGAAACCGCGGCTAAATTGATTGCAAGGAAACATTTTAGGCTTTAAGTTTAATATCGGTGCAATCATTTACCGCTATCTCTTAATGAAAAGAAAGAGTCACCCCGAGAGAGGAATCTCTATTTATAAGATTCAGGTCAAATAATAATTTCGAAGCTGCGCGTTAGCTACGACCGAACGCGATGGCGTTTCGAGGTGAACCTCCTTTTACTTGAAAATCTTAGCAGAAGCTTTAGTTCTTCTGCTTTAGATTTTCTGTAAAAGGAGGAGAGGCGGGAGGAAATCGTTCGGTCTTGAATTTTTTGTAACTTTTTGTTTCAAGACAAAAAGTTAAAACTCGAAACGAGAAACAGAAAAACCAAATCCTTCGTTTATTTATATCTTTGTGCAATGTCTGAACAAAAGCAAAAAGTCATTATAGTAGGCCCTGCATTTCCTTTAAGAGGGGGTATTGCTAATTTTAATGAAGCATTATGCCGTGCTCTTCAGCAAGATGGTACAGAGGTAAAGATATATTCATTCTCACTTCAGTATCCCGGGTTTCTTTTCCCGGGTAAAACTCAATATGATACGGGAAATGGGCCTCAGGATATTCAGATCATAACCACAATCAATTCTGTAAACCCTTTGAACTGGATAAAAGTAGCAAGAGCTATCAAAAAAGAAAAACCAGATTATGTTATTTTCAGATACTGGCTTCCGTTTATGGGACCATGCCTTGGAACCATTGCAAAACTGATTAAAAAAGGTACTTCTATAAAAACCATCGCAATAACGGATAATGTTATTCCTCATGAAAAGCGGCCGGGTGATACAGCCTTTACAAAATACTTTATTAACCAAATGGATGGTTTTATTGCAATGTCACAAGCGGTTTTAGCTGATCTGAGCTTCTTTACCAAATCAGACAAAAAGCGATTTCTGCCACATCCGATCTATGATATATTTGGAGAGAAAGCCGGAAAAGAAGAATCTTTGAAACAGTTAGGATTACCAGTTACGGATAAGTATATTTTATTCTTTGGATTTATCCGGAAATATAAAGGTTTGGACCTGTTGCTTAGTGCTATGTCAGATGATCGGATAAAAAGAATGGGTATTAAATTGATCGTTGCAGGAGAATATTATGAGGATGAAGCACCATACAACGAGTTGATACGGAATAAAGGTCTTGAAAACTCTGTTATTTTAAGGACTGAATATATCCTTTCGGAAAAGGTTCGTTTTTACTTTTCAGCATGCGACATGGTTGCTCAACCTTACAGAACAGCAACTCAAAGCGGTGTTACTCAAATTGCCTATCATTTTGAAAAGCCAATGTTAGTAACCAATGTAGGTGGTTTGCCAGAAATTGTTCCGGATAAGGTTGTGGGATATGTTACTGACATCGATCCGAACTCCATTGCCAGTGCTATTGTTGATTTTTACGAAAATAAACGTGAAACTGAATTTACCGTTAATACTGCCATCGAAAAACAGCGCTTTTTATGGAGCACATTTGTAAAGGGTGTGAAGGACCTTTACGAAAAATTATAAATCATGTATTATAAATTATAGATTCCAACCGTTACTGACTTTGTTGAAATTCCTAAATTCATTTACTTAGCCTTAATAACCATTAACCAATAACCCATTAACCTAAATTAATGGTTTGATTTTTGGGAAAGACTCCCTGAAATTTCGTATTTTTGCAGTGTTTTTACACGGAAATACTGCATTTTTCTCTACTTGTACCCTTTTATTAAATCTGCGTTATAGTAAAAACATAAACTTAGGCTTATGAACAAATTAAAACTGATCTTGTTATTCTTATGTATAACTGCTATTGGAACAGCCCAGGAAGCGCCTAATAAAACGGATGCTACCGGAAAAAAGCAAGGTCATTGGATAAAATTGGATATTAATAAGAAAAAGGTATATGATGGTAATTTTGTAAATAACGTTCCAACCGGATTATTCACGTATTACTATCCTACAGGAGAAAAGAAAGCAGAAAGTGTTTTTTCAAAGAACGGATCAGTATCACGTACGAAAATGTTTACAGTTGGCGGAAAGATCATGGGAGAAGGTAAATATATCAATGAAAAGAAAGATAGTATCTGGAAATTTTATGATGAGGATGGAGGCTTACTGGCAGAAGAGAATTATCTGAATGGATTAAAGGATGGAAAAAGTAAAGTTTTCTATATGAACAAGCAATTGGCGGAGGAAAGAATGTGGAAGCAGGGTGTCCTACATGGAACAAGAATAAAGTATTTTGAAGATGGTGGAATAAAATATAAGGGTCAGTATGTGGATGGCAAAGTAGAAGGAAAGGTCACTTTTTACCAGCCAGGCGGAAAAATCGATGCTGAAGGTGTTTATATCAATGATCTTAAGCACGGCATCTGGAAATATTATAAGGAAGACGGGACTTTAAAGAGAACAGATACATATAATAACGGCAGGTTATTGAGCCCAAATCCAAATGAAATTCCGAAAGAACAATACGAAAAAGAAAAACAAAAGTATGAGAATTTCGAAATGAAAGATCCTACAGAAAATTACAGTCCGAATTAAAATGAGCAAAAAAGGGAAAGTATTATTGGCAATGAGTGGCGGTATCGACAGTTCGATAGCAGCTTTGTTACTTCATGAGCAGGGATATGAAGTTGTGGGGATCACAATGAAAACATGGGATTATGCTTCTTCAGGCGGATCGAGTAAAGAAACCGGCTGCTGTAGTCTTGATAGTATCAATGATGCCCGCATGCTTGCTGTAAATCTTGGTTTTCCTCATTATATTCTTGATATAAGAAACGAATTCGGAAATTATATCATAGATAATTTTGTTGATGAATACCTTGCGGGAAGAACCCCAAATCCATGTGTTCTTTGCAATACCCACATTAAATGGGAAGCTCTCTTAAAACGTGCTGATATGCTGGATTGCGAATTCATTGCGACCGGACATTATGCAAGGATCCGTGAGGAAAATAGTCGTTTTGTTGTTTCAAGAGGATTAGATACAACAAAAGATCAGTCCTATGTGCTTTGGGGACTTACACAGGAAAGTTTAAAAAGAACCATTTTTCCTTTGCAGGATTTCCGTAAATCGGAGATAAAGCAAATGGCAAAAGATAACGGATATATTGACCTTGCAAATAAAAGTGAAAGCTATGAGATCTGTTTTGTTCCTGATAATGATTACCGTGGCTTTTTAAAGCGCAGAGTGGAGGGCCTGGAACAAAAAGTTGACGGAGGAAATTTTATTGACCGCACCGGAAAAGTCTTAGGAAAGCATAAAGGATTTCCGTTTTATACTATCGGTCAGCGTAAAGGCCTTGAGATAGCTGTTGGCGAGCCCTTGCATGTTCTGGAAATCGTTCCTGAAACAAATACTGTTGTACTTGGAAGTAAAGAAGAACTGGAAGAACAGGAAATGATTGTAGGTAAATATAATCTTATTAAATACGCCTCTCTTCCTGAGAATTTTGAAACTTTGACTAAGATCAGGTACAAAGATGCAGGCAGCATGGCAACTGTTTCCCATAAAGGTGATAAGTTGAACGTTTTATTTCATAAGCCGGTTTCTGCAATTGCCCCCGGACAATCAGCTGTTTTTTATGAAGGGGACGATCTGGTTGGTGGAGGAATAATTGAAAGACAAAGAATAATTTTATAGTTAAAAAAGCTCTGTGGAATAAACAGAGCTTTTTTATTTTATTATTATTTTTTAAGGTTTGATTTGAATATAGGAACAAGCTCCTTCAAACAAAAATTCTTATCTTAGTAACATAAACTACTTGCATTGAACAGGATATTTTTAATATTGTTTTTCTCAATTCTTTTTTGCGGAATTTCATCCTGCTCAAAAGATCCCGGACCGAATCCAGATCTGGGATATAATTATTTTCCCGACCAGGTGGGCAGGTATGTTGTTTATACCGTTGATTCCTTTTATTACGATGCAAGTGCAAATCCACCTATCATCGACACAATAAAATTCCAGATCAAAGAAAAGATTCAGTCTGTTTACACAGATAATGAGGGACGTCCAACCATGAGACTGGAGAGATATATTAAATATTATGATCCACTCGTTCCTTATTCTAATATGAGTTGGACCTTAAAAGATGTCTGGTCTCAGAATAAGACTTTAAGAACAGCAGAAAAGGTAGAAGAGAATTTACGTTATATAAAGCTTGCATTTCCGATAAAAGAAGCGCAAGAATGGAATGGGAATGCTCAGAATTCGCAAGATGCTCAGAATTATTTTTATGCTTTCTTTGATCAGGCCAGAACAATCGGGAATATTAAATTCGATTCGGTCTTACAGGTTACTCAACAAAATGAATCCAGTCTTGTACACTTGAAATATAATGAAGAAAAATATGCCCGGAATGTAGGTTTGATCTATAAGCGCGGAATTAATATTGAGTCCCAGCCGCCTTCCAGTTGGAACTCGCTTCCTTTTGGAAGTGATTCATTGACATTATTCTTTGATAAGCTAATCTTAACGAGGATTACTTCCGGTACACAATATACAATGACAGTTAACTCTTATGGTATTGAATAAAATGAAAACAAAATTATTACTCTTCTTAATTTTACTTTCTTCTAATATTTCCTTGTCACAAACCACAACAAATTACTGGATCATATTTAAAGATAAAAATTCAAGTCCCTATTCATTAGAACGTCCTGAAGAGTTCCTGTCTCAAAGAGCTATAAACAGGAGAGCAAATCAGCATATATCTCTGAAGCAAAGAGATATTCCTGTTAATCCTGCTTATGTAGTTGGTGTTTCAGAGCTTGGGGCTAAAATAAAGAACAGGTCTAAATGGATGAACGGTATCACTGTTACTGTAACAGATAATTCTATTCCTGATAAGATCGCAGCTTTACCTTATGTCAAGAGTATCACAAAAATCGTGGTAATTCCATCTTTAAAAGCTGATACTAAATTTGAAACAGAAACTAATATTATTGTTGAATCACAAGACTTACGTCAGGGAGTTGTGGGTTATAATTATGGTCCTTCTTTGAACCAGGCATCAATGATAGGTGCGGATTGTATGCATAACTGGGGTTACTCAGGGCAGGGAATGGTCATAGCTGTGCTGGATGCAGGTTTTACCAATGCAAATATTCTTCCTGCTTTTGACAGTATTCGTCTTAATAATCAGATCCTTGGCTGTCGCGATTTTGTTACAGGAGATACTATGGTATATGAGGATCATTATCATGGGATGAATGTTCTTTCCACAATGGCCGGGAATCTGCCGGGGAAAATTGTTGGAACAGCTCCTAAAGCAAGTTACTGGTTATTGCGTACTGAAGATGGATCTTCCGAAACGATCCAGGAAGAGATCAATTGGATGGTGGGTGCTGAATTTGCTGATAGCGTAGGGGCTGATATAATTAATTCATCTTTAGGTTATACAAAATTCGATGACACAACAACTAGTCATACGTTTGCCGACATGGACGGAAATACAACTATAGTTACCAAGGCAGCCGACTGGGCTGCAGAAACGGGGATGTTTGTTGTTTCCAGTGCAGGAAATGATGGAACAAGTCCATGGAAAAAGATAGCTGCACCGGCTGATGCTGATAGTGTTCTTACGGTGGGTTCAGTTGATGCTTTTGAGAACGTAAGCAGCTTCAGCTCAAGAGGTCCAACTGCAGATGGAAGGATAAAACCAAATACAGTTGCCCAAGGAGGACCCGCTATTACAGCTGCAAATGGAGGTGACATAACTGCAAACAACGGGACTTCATTTTCCGGACCGATCACGGCAGGAGCAGTTGCCTGTTTATGGCAGGCTAATCCGGGCAGGACAAACATGGAATTGATGCTTGCAATACATCAGAGTTCAAGTCAGTACCTATCGCCTGATACTGTTAAAGGTTACGGAATACCTGATTTTTGCTGGGCTAATTTCATTCTTGCTGGAATCAATGAAAATATTCTTGAAGAAGAAATATTAAATGTTTACCCTAATCCTTTTAGTTCAGGTTTTGAAGTAAATTATTATTCAGGTACCAAACAGAATGCGGTCGTGGAATTACTGGATATTTCAGGTAGAAGCATTAGTCTGAATGAGCAATCATTAGAAATGAATGTTAAAAACAAATTCTCTGTTCAAGGGTCTGAGAAATTAGCGAATGGGATCTACATACTTCAGATCAGAACGGCTGATAAGATCCTTACAAAAAAGCTTATTAAAGAATAAAAGTTTTTATTTCTAAGCGCTAAGGTTCAAAGTATATCTGCTTTGAGTTTTAGCGTTTGTTTTTAAAACCATTTTTTTTGCATCTTTACTTCTGTATTTTCCAAAACAAATTATATAGCATATGAAAAAGCTCAGCATTTTACTTTTAACATTCAATTTATTAGTATGTAATTTTTCAAAAGCAGATGAAGGCATGTGGCTTCCCTTGCTCCTGAAATCCTTAAATGAAGCTGATATGCAGAGTAAAGGATTAAAACTTACTGCAGAGGATATTTACAGTGTTAATAAGTCAAGTTTAAAGGATGCAGTTGTTCACTTCGGAGGAGGATGTACAGGCGAAATCATATCTGATAAGGGTTTATTACTTACCAATCACCATTGCGGATATGGACAGATACAGGCACATAGTACTGTAGCAAACGATTTACTTACCAATGGATTTTGGGCTATGAATCAATCGGAGGAATTACCTAATCCGGGACTTACAGTGACTTTTATTGTACGAATGGAAGATGTTACATCAAAAGTGTTGGCAAGTGTAAGTGATGGAATGTCTGATGGAGAGCGCGATAAAAAGATCAGTGAAGCCATCACTGCAATTACAAAAGAAGCAACCGCTGGTTCTAAATTCGGAGCTTTTATTCGTCCATTCTATTATGGAAATGAATACTACATGTTCCTTACGGAAACCTTTCGTGATATACGTCTGGTCGGAGCTCCGCCATCATCAATCGGGAAATTTGGCGGTGATACTGATAACTGGATGTGGCCGCGTCATACCGGAGATTTCTCCATGTTCAGGATCTATGCAAATAAGAACAATGAGCCTGCAGATTATTCCAAAGAGAATGTTCCGTACAAACCGAAATATGTGATCCCTGTTTCATTGAAGGGTGCTGAGCAAAATGATTTTACAATGGTTTATGGATTTCCGGGCCGTACAACAGAATACCTGAGTTCATTTGCGGTTGATATGATCATGAATGAGAGTGATCCTGCAAAAGTGAAGATACGTGAAACTCGTTTAAGGATCCTGGATGAAAACATGAAAGCAAATGATAATGTTCGTATTCAGTATTCCGCTAAATATGCAAGTCTGGCTAATTACTGGAAGAAGTGGGCCGGTGAGATCAATGGATTAAAAAAGCTGGATGCAATCAATAAGAAAAAAGCATTTGAAAAAGAATTTCTGCAAAAAGTAAGTGCAGATAATTCGGCTAAGGAGAAATACGGCAATCTTTTCAGTGATTTCGAAAAGAACTATACTCAGTTCAGAATGTTAAACAAGCAACGTGATTATTACTCAGAGGCAATGCTGGGAATTGAAGCAGTAAATTATGCACTCACTTTCAATGAAACTGTGGATGCTATTGCCGGTGGAAAAAAAGCAAGTGATCTTGCGAAGAATATTGATAAATTAAAAGCTGATCTCCCTGCTTTTTTCAAAGATTTTGATGCTGCAACAGATGAGAGGATCTGTGCAGCAATGCTGAAAATGATCTCAGAAGACCTTGATAAATCTCAGCAGGCAGATATCTTTGAAGAGATCTCTAAAAAATACAAAGGTGATTTTTCAAAATATGCGAAAGAGGTATATTCCAAAACGATGTTTACCTCTAAAGAAAAAATGACTCAGGTTTTAAATGATCTTGATAAGAGCTACAAGAAGATTGTAAAAGATCCTATTTATAAATTAATGCGAAGCGGTTATTTAAAGTACTTCAACGATGTTCGTTCAAAATATAACGATACTGATTCGCGCATTATGACACTTAACCGTACTTATATGAAAGCAATGAGAGAGCTGGTAACATCAAAAAAATATTATCCTGATGCGAACAGCACATTACGTGTTGCTTACGGTAAGGTAAGTGGTTATAATCCTAAAGACGGTGTATTCTATAATTATTATACAACCCTGAATGGTTTAATGGAAAAGGAAAATCCTTTGGTCGATGAATTTATTGTTTCACCTAAGCTGAAAGAACTTTATCAGAAAAAAGATTACGGACAATATGCTGATAAGAACGGGGAACTCCGTGTTGCCTTTTGTGCAAGTAATCACACAACAGGAGGTAATTCAGGCAGCCCGGTATTCAATGGTGAAGGACATTTAATCGGAACAAATTTCGATCGTAACTGGGAAGGAACAATGAGTGATATCATGTATAATCCCGACCAGGTAAGGAACATTGTTCTTGATGTTCGTTATACGCTATTCGTGATCGATAAATATGCCGGTGCAGGTTATTTGCTGAATGAAATGAAAATTGTTAAGTAGTTATTTGTTATTGAGTTATTTAGTTATTTAGGCTTGATTATAAGAAAATTGAATGAATAGTTTTGAAGAATTAGAAGCTTGGAAACAGGCACGTATTATAAGAAATGAAATCGCGAGCCTTGTAAAACAATTCCCATCAGAAGAAAAATTTAAATTAACAGATCAGCTGTTAAGATCAACACGTTCAGTCACTGCAAACATAGCAGAAGGATTTGGACGATTTCATTACCAGGAAAATATTCAGTTTTGCAGACAAGCAAGAGGATCGTTAACAGAAACGCTGGATCATTTGATCTGTGCGTCTGATTGCATGTACATAGAGGATGCAACCCTAACTAACTTTCGCTTAAAAATTAACAATAATATTAAAATTCTTAATGGATATATCTCTTATCTTAAGAAGAAGAAAGAGGAATTAGTCTAATTTTTTAAGACTAGCCTATATAACTCAATAACCCAATAACTACGTACTATTATGCAGGTTGAAATTATAACTATAGGAGACGAAATACTTATCGGGCAAATTGTGGATACTAATTCTGCATTCATAGGTCAACTCCTGAATCTGAATGGAATGAGTGTTAAACAGATCACTTCGGTTTCAGATGATCGTGAACATATTTTAAATGCATTGGATGAGGCAAGGAATCGTGCTGATGTTATTTTGATTACAGGAGGATTGGGTCCGACCAAAGATGATATTACTAAAAAGACACTCTGCGAATACTTCAATACCACTATGCGTTTTGATGAAGGCGCATATGAAGATGTGGTAAATATTTTTGCCACATACGGAAAAGAAGTTACGCCTTTGAACCGGCTGCAGGCTGAAGTGCCTGCTATATGTGAAGTTGTAAGAAATAAGAATGGGACCGCACCCGGAATGTGGTTCAATGTTGATGAGAAGATCTTTGTTTCAATGCCTGGTGTGCCTTATGAAATGAAAGCCCTGATGAAGGATCAGGTTATTCCTAAGTTAATTTCTCTGTTTAAATTACCATTTATTGTTCATAAAACTGTATTAACGCAAGGGATTGGTGAGTCCACATTATCAGAAATGATAAGTGACTGGGAAGACAGTCTGAAAGAATCTAACATAAAGCTTGCGTATTTACCTTCGCCTGGAATGGTGCGTTTGCGTTTGAGCACAAAAGGGCATAACAAGGAAGAACTGGATCTTATCACAGATAAAAAAATCCAGGAGCTGAAAGGTATTATTTCACAATACATTTATGGTTATGAAGTGTATGGTGAGGAAAAGCAAACATTGGAGATGATCGTAGGAGAGATGCTTAAAAAAAGAAACAAGACTGTTTCAACTGCAGAAAGCTGCACTGGTGGATACATTTCACATCTTATCACAAAAGTTTCCGGAAGCTCAAAGTATTATATCGGTTCTGTGATCTCTTATGCTTATGAGATCAAAGAGAATGAAGAGGAACTGCGGATAAGCCTGTTGGAACCGTTTGGATAGCTATAGCCACTCCGGAAAAAGTGATCTCGGAAAAATTTCTTTTTGGAAACGATCGTGAACGCAACATTCAGAAGACGGCAAATGCTGCATTGAATATGCTTAAGAAGGAATTGGAAGGCAAAGGTTAATTGGTTATTAGTTATTTAGGCTTGGCAAATCAGCGAATCTGCGGCTACATTTTTAAACACAGAATCATAATTTAATCATAATCGCGAAGCGATCGTAAGAACACCCAGCTATCCGTTTTGATCATAAAGATCTGGAAAGATCTGGAAAGATCTGTCCTGAGCTTTTGTCGAAGGGCTTAGGATGACAACATGCAAAATAATTTTATTTCAAATCTGCGGCTGTATTTTCACACAAAAAAACATATTTCATCATAATCGCGGAGCGATCATAAAACCCAGCTATAAACAAATCATAATAATCATAAAAATCCGCGTTCAAATAAACACAGAAGGTATATATTTGCGCATCTTAAATGATCGAACAAGATAAAATATCGGAATTACACAAACGAATCGAAGAACTCGAGCGGGAGAATGCACTTCTAAAAAGAGATTTTTCTTCTCTTAAGAATGGCGATACGGTTAGTGCTCCCGGTAATATTAAACCCCTTTTTGATCAGGCTCAAAAAACTGTTGGTGATTATTTTCGCGATCTTAAAATGGATCCTACCAGAGGAACAATTGAGATCAATGATCAGCGATATGTGTTGGTAAGAGCATCTGCATTATCTCACGACTTCTTAACTACTGTTCAGCATCTGTATGCGGATCGCGGTGAAAAAGAAGCTATGGCAATCGGCAAAAATTTCCTTTTTGATATTGCACATGTCATCGGAATAAATGATGCAAAGAATTTTCATTCCAAGATGAACCTGAAAGATCCGATCGAAAAACTTGCTGCCGGACCAGTTCATTTTGCCTATTCAGGATGGGCCTTTGTTGATATACTACCGGAAAGCAGTCCTACTCCGGATGAGAATTATTACATGATCTATAATCATCCTTTTTCATTTGAGGCTGATTCCTGGCTCAGATCCGGTAAAAAATCAAACGTTCCTATCTGTATAATGAATGCAGGTTATTCATCGGGATGGTGTGAGCAGAGTTTTGGATTTCCGCTCACAGCAGTAGAAGTAAGCTGTAAAGCAAAAGGTGATGATAAGTGTACATTTATCATGTCTCCACCGCATAAGATCCAGAAACACGTGGAGAATTACACTTCGCTTTCACATGATTCTGTAAATAATAAGACCGGTTATGACATCCCAACTTTTTTTGAAAGAAAACAGGTTGAAGAAGAAATGCGTAATGCAAGGGCTAAAGCCGAAGAATCAGATAAAGCAAAATCGGAGTTCCTGGCAAACATGAGTCATGAGATCCGTACTCCGATGAATGCTATTATTGGCTATGTAGATCTGATGCTTCAGGATAAAGTATCTGCTGAACATCGCGGTTATTTAGAAACACTAAAGGATAGCGGGAAATTATTATTAAACCTGATAAATGACATTCTGGATGTTTCCAAAATTGAAGCGGGACAATTAGTGGTAGAAAACGAAGCATTCTCTCTTAAAAATTTATTTGATTCTAAAGAGTCTGAGTTCAATGCAATCCTTTCCAGGAACGAATCAAATATTAATCTGGTAAAGAGATTTCCTTCTAATATCGCAGCGCAGATATATTCTGATAAAACAAGATTACAGCAGATTCTATACAACCTGCTTAGTAATGCGATCAAGTTTACGACAGAGGGTACGGTTGAGTTTGGAGTTAGAGTTAAAGAGTTGAATACATTAGAATTTTATGTTAAAGATTCCGGGATCGGTGTTGAAGAAAAAGATCATAAGAAGATCTTTGAAATGTTCGGTCAGGCAGACGCTTCAAGTACCAGGATCCATGGAGGCAGTGGACTTGGACTCACTATTTCTAAAAAACTGGTAGAATTACTTGGCGGGAAAATCTGGGTTGAATCCGGCAAAGGAAAAGGTTCGGTTTTTTATTTTACTCTGCCTTATAATCCGGTTACAGTTTCGGGTGCTGATAATATAAACAATGATTCTGCTTCTGAAATAGAAAAGGATTGTTTGATGCTTGTAGAAGATAACATCGTTAACCAACGCTTGACAAAACTTATTTTAGAAAAAGCAGGCTACAAAGTTATTACTGCTAATAACGGACAGATCGCGGTAGATCTTTATAAAAGTACTTCAAAGGATGTAAAACTTATATTAATGGATGTTCAGATGCCTGTTCTTGACGGACTTTTAGCCACACAGGCTATTCGTGAATATGAAGAGCAATCATCTCTTGAAAGAAAACCTGTGATTGCTTTAACAGCTCATGCAATGAAAGGCGATAAAGAAAAATGTCTTGAAGCCGGCTGTGATTATTACCTTTCCAAACCCATTATGATGGAAGTTTTGATAGGAACTATAAAAAAATACATTAATCAGGAGTGAGAACCGCTCATTCTTCCTGTTAAAAATTTCTCCACTTTATCTGCTGCATCACCAACTCTTTTAACAGCTTTCTGAAGTTCCTTTTTTGTACAATTGAACTTGATGGTCCATACCAGGACTTCGTACTGTTCTTTTAAATTTATCCTCATCCGGTAAGGTGTTTCCTTTTGTTTTTTATCCTTTAGCATGGCCGTAGTTTTATTTCTTTCATTTCAATTATATCATTTGTTTTTCTCTATTAAAAATGTGCCAGGTCTTTATGCTTGATTTTATGATACTTAGAAAAACAGCTGGCACATCTTTTCCTGAAAATAGTTAATTCAGGTTAAAGAAAAATAGCACATGAAATTCAATTCTGAGGAGAAGAAGACTGCAGGGGACGCGATATTCGTGGCACTAGCGGATCTGATGACAACAAATAGATCCAAAGCCGATACTATAGCCGTATGGGGATTTATACTTAGAAATTATATACTACTGGATCAATTGCCAAAATTTGGGCACTTAGATGAGAAGGATATTAACCGAAATTTGCTTCAGCTTTTATTTCTTTTCAGGGAAAACATGTATCAAAAAATAAGAGAAAAGGAACAGATACCGGAAGCTTTCACACCATTAAAATATGTGTATACTCTTGAGGCTAAAATTGATCCTGAAGGAACAACTGTGCCTGCACAAACTCTTAAAATAAATATTACACCAAAGATGATAATGGATGTTAACGCCTTAATTAATAAGTTGGGACAAGAAGTGTAGGAATTATTTCCTTAGGCTTAAAAACGAATCCCAGTATTTTTCCTTAGTCATATCTTCCCAATGAATAATATAATACCTGTATTGATATGTCTGGAACTGGCAAATTCCTATCATTAAAACGATAAGAGGTGCAAGTGCGAATCTGAATATTTTTTTAGATGTATTCTGTATCAAAACACTTAACAATATCGCAAATAGGGAAAGGTAGTCCAGATATACCCTTGAAGAGAAACTTCCTCCATACCACCAATTCCACCAGGAAGATAGGATGTAAGTCAGGACTAAAAAAAAGAAAATGAAAGTGAAGAATTCAAATTTTCTTTTCTTCCAGAAAGTATATAAACCAACAAGTGCAAGTAAATACATAGGAGTGTAAAGAAACAATCCCTTTTTATAACTGAAGAGAATATCGATCATGTGAGGTTCATTAAAATGAAATTCTTCTCCGGGATATGAATCCACCCAAAAATGTCCGGTTGAAATTTTATTTAAAAACTATAAAAAAACGATAAGGATCACCTGATAAGAATGGCACAGCAAACAGGATTATTAAGTTGGCGGGTCTGATAAGAAAGATTAATCCAAGTAATACCATGCTGTTCAGAACATATTTTGGTTTAGCAGAAAGGAAGAGTTGTTTGATTGAATAACAAAATATCGTCATTATGGAAAAAGAATAAACATGCGACATTCCCATTTCACAAACAGAATAAAAGAACAGATTGCTGCCGAATAAGATCGCAATAATTGTAAATGAACGAATGTTGTCCCTGGTAGTATATAGAATTAATAGTTTGTTAATGTACCAAAGGCCCAGAAACAAATAAAAGATTCCGGCCAGCGTTATTGCTAACATGTAGATGCGGGAATAACCGTCTGAGTTGTCGCTATCATCCATAAGGCTTAAACCATGAGCAATTAGAAAAAAAGGAGACTGCAGAATTGCTGTACCACAAAAATATTTATCGATCATCCTGCCTTCTGCCAGCACTCTATAGTCGTAGTTGAAAGCAGTATTGTATTTCTTCTTTTCCACTGTATCGTAAAACGTAAAATTAAGATCCTGGTAAATAAATACAGCAGGCAGATAAGAATAATACCCGCGCGCATCCGCTTCAATGATGTTCTGCCATTTATCCTTTCCCCAATGAATATTCGTAGTAATGAACACACAGAGTGTGATACATACCATAATGATTATTTTCGGGTTAAAGAGCTTTTGCATTTTAGAGAAGGCCGTTTTCTTTCAGTACTTTTTTAGGCAATTGCGCCTTAATTAATTCATATGACTGACGAATATAATGTTCCCATTCCTTTTTTGTAAGCCGATCAGGATTTTGAATAAGAATCCATTTGTAACGTCCAACATACGGAGCTGAAATAATATGCTGTGTATTGGTAAGCTCTTCAAACTGCTCATCCTGAACTTTAAAAGAAACCTGTATTGGCGGTTCCAGACCGGTTACACAAAACATTTTCTTTCCGACTGAGAAACAGAGATCATGTCCCCATTTAATATCTTCCGTAACTCCGGGAAGACTTTTACAGAAAGATTGTAGTTGTTCGATATTCATTTTGTTTACAGAGTTTGTTTATCGCGAAGGCAGAAAGGCACAAAGTTATAGATTTGTTTAATTTGAAAAGTCATTCCGTGCCCCGCCAATGGTTCTTCATTAATTGATAGAAAAACTATTCACTTGTCTTTTTTCTGTCCTTCAAAAAATTATATTTAAGGCCGAATGTTAGTTGTTCTATTCGCTCTTTTTTAGATGGGTAGTTGCCAGCTACGTTATTCGTTCCAATGTAATAATTACACTCTATAGCTATTCTCTTACTTATATTATACCCCACTTTTAATCTGGCACCTAAGTCCACTCCTTTACCTAGATCTGAACTTCGGTAGCTTTTCCAGGAAGTGGGATTTTGACCATTACTGTATTGGTTTTTTCCTTCAGCATTAACCAGGTTCATTAATATTACGGATGCTTGGATTCCGACATCAATTGATATTTTTTTAAAATTTCTTCCGTAATATATTGGCAAGCCTAAATAAGCTAGTTTGCGGTAGTAATCACTTTGGGAGTAGATAACAACTTTCCCGCTTGTCGATGTAGATGTCTGGGACACCTCCAAATGTTCATGACCCTGAATTATTAATAAAAGAACATCACTTCCAACGTAAGAGTTTTTTCCAAAATTGAAGTTGTAATACATTCCACCACCACCGGAAAATTTCAAATAGGATTTATAATCAGAATTGTTTTTCTCGGTTCTGGTAATTCTGCTTGTTCCGCCATTGATTTTAGCACCAAATTGATGTTGGCTAAATGCAGTTAAACTCAGAATTAAGGATGTTATGAATATAAAGGGTGTTTTCATAAATTGTTTACTTACCTTAAGCAATAAGCTTATCATGGATTCTTACGTTTGTGCGGATTAGTTATAGTAATTATTTATTAAAGTCAAGGTTAGGTTCAGTAGGTTTTTTGTTTGGAGTAGTAGGAACGGATTTATTAACCACTTCGAAAGTAAATTTTTCAAACCAAATTTGTCCTGTTCCAGTTAATAAGGCACCGAAAGCTATATTAGTTGCAGAAGGAGCAACATCGAGAACTATTTCGTATTTCTTCCATTCAGTTGTTCCTATGACAGCACGATCATGCATGTTGTCGAACGCAAGGGACTTTTTAGAATTTTCTGGTCCGTCAATTCTAAGCCAGAAACCAGCCCTTTTTTCTACGTCTTTTGACTTCATGTATCCGGTCATACGAATTCTTTTACCCCGATACTTCTCCGGAGAAAAATCCTGCATTAAAGTACCGAAACCATTAATGTTCTTATCAACTGATTGTATAGTGAGGACTTTTCTTTTTTCATTATCGGCAAGGCTGTCCAGGATCATTTTATAGCTTGCAGGCTTACTTCCAGCTCTGAACCACCCTGTAGGTAATTTATTATGTCGTATCTGCCCAAGTAATGGTTGCCATCTCTTATCACTGTGCAGAGATTTTAAATCTTCATCATTACTTATTTGCTCGTATTGTGCATAGTATAATTTATCTGCAATACGCTGAAGATTAAAAAAGGCACTGTCTGCATTATTGATTAATGCCCAGGCACGCGCAGCATTGTACCGATCAGTTTCCTGACCTTTCCATCCGAGTGTTTTAAAAGCAGATGAATAAGTAAGCGCAGAATTTTTATAATCTTTTAGCTGGAATAAACTATCTGCTCTTTTTACTAAGTTAGTATATTCAGGAGGATTTTTTTGACCATATGTAACCGTTAACCCGATAAAAAAGAGGAAAGCGAGAAGTGTTTTTTTCATTTATTTCGGATTTGGTTAATTGTATGTCTAGGATTATAACAAGCAGAAGGTGACAACAATATACATTAAATTTACAAAATGAAATCAGTAAATTCGGGAACCAAGAGGAATTAAATTTATAAAATAGATCCTACTTCTTTCTCTTCGCAACTTCAATAGAGATATAGTCAGGTAAATAATTCGGAGTACATCCTCTTGAAACCATTTCATCTTTGTATAATCCGATTCGCTTTCCAATTGCTATACATCTTGATCTATACTCCGGCTGATGAACACCAATTTGTGCAGTAGTGAAATTCATTGCCCATTGAACTTCTGGTTTTTCACTTTCCATTTTTGCTTCAACTGATGCAAGCAGATGCTCAGTGTTTGGAGGAGGCGCTTGTCCCATCCAGCGTAAGCGCCCCTGGTAATACCAGAAAATTCGTCTTTGAAGAGCTGAAGGACTATTTTCCCAGGATTCCATAAGTGCAACCAACTTCTTATCTTTTGAAAATTGGTTTGCCATTAACCAATCTATTAATTGAGTTTGTTCTTCTGACTTATGTTTTTGAATGTCTTTATCAAGCTTATCAATAAATTCCCTGGAGAGAAGTTTTTTATCCATTATAAGGATTGACAACTGTCTTGGTAAATAGTCACCTGTGGACCATAATTCCATTGCTAAGTTATGATCCTTGTTGATCTCCTTTGCAATTGTTCTTAAGTCGCCTAGTTTGGTTGTTTTGCTGTTGATCTTACCCAGGATGTTTTCTGCTTTCAAAGAAAGTTTCATTTCGCCTTTGTTTTGTAATTAACAGAGATTTATATCGCGTGAAAGGTTGTGATTAATACTAAAGATGGAGATCCATTTTTCAATAATTCAAGATGAACTATTTCTCATCAATACCTGTTTTATGTTTCTCCACCAACTTT
This sequence comes from Bacteroidota bacterium, assembly GCA_021323165.1. Lineage (GTDB taxonomy): Bacteria > Bacteroidota > Bacteroidia > 2-12-FULL-35-15 > 2-12-FULL-35-15 > 2-12-FULL-35-15. The sequence goes on from JAJTCJ010000059.1 coordinate 39,542, forward strand.
TGCTTCCATCTTAAATACCATTTGTAGCGGTACAGCGAAAGCAGGAAATAGAGGATAACTGTACCCGCTGCTGCAATAAAGAACATATCCATACCTACGGCAACACCTAAAGCTGCTGTACACCATGCTGTAGCAGCTGTAGTAAGTCCCTGAGAAGATCCAGCTTCATCATTGCGGTAAATAATACCAGCACCTAAAAAACCAACTCCTGTAATTATATTCGCTATAACACGTGATTCGGCAGTTGGATCAGTTGCCATGAATCCTGCCAGACAAGTAAAAATAGCTGAACCAATGCAAACAGCAGCGTAAGTACGTATCCCCGCATCCTTACCATGCCTTTCACGGTCCAAACCAATAATAGCTCCGAGTAATAAAGCAAACAGGATCTTTGCGATAATTATTAACTCAAATGAAAAGTCTTTATAGCTCATATGTTTTTTGAATCTGATATGATGTTTATCAAATATAAGGATTGTTTGGTTCTGATTAATCAATTCACTAATTCTCACCCACGTTCTCGATACATTTTTCCGAAAAGGCAAAACACTCGAACTGACTGCCTATTAAAACTAGCTTCAGAATAAATCTAAAAAATCTGGATTCGATTATAAGCAGCTCACACACAGAATAAGATCCCTGTGCCACCGCTAAAGCTATGGCGACACACGGTCGGGCAAGCTCGGGATGACAACACGCAGAATCATAATTTAATCATAATCGCAAGCGATCATAAAACACAGCTATCCGTGTAAATAAAATAATCCGCTAAATCTGCGTTCTAATAAACCCGCCCACGTTCTCGATACATTTTTGCCGAAGAGGCAAAAACACTCGAACTGACACGCCCGCAACCATACTCAGCCTATAACCTAATCTGCTAATCAACCAATAACTAGTCTCCAAACTCACATCCCTGCATAAAACTTTTCGTTTCTTCATGCCAAGGGAAATTATTATTCGACTTTGAATTTTCGAAATAGAACTTACCTCTCTTTACATCATAATTTCCGATCTCATTCATAGATTCCGAATCAAACAATCTTCCATTCACCATTACATATTTTATGCTCTCAGTATTGCGGATATCTTCTAACGGATTTTTATCCATTACTAAAAGATCCGCAAGTTTTCCTTTTTCGAGTGAACCTATCTGATCATCCATACCGATATAATGAGCCCCATTCATTGTTGCACATCTGATCGCTTCAAGCGGAGTCATGCCGCCTGCCTGCAGCATCCACAATTCCCAATGAGCGCCAATTCCCTGGATCTGTCCGTGTGAACCGAGATTTACTTTTACACCTGCATCAGTCAATTTTTTGCATGAGCGGGAAACCTGCATCCATCCGTTCACATATTCTTCTTCCGGAATGATCTTGCGGTGACGGGAACGGGAATCAATTAATGATCGCGGATAGAAATTCAACAAACGTTTATTCTCCCAGACATTTGTTTTTTGGTACCAATAATCTTCACCGTTGATAGCTCCATAAGTAACAATAAGAGTAGGAGTGTAGCCTGTCTTACTCGCAGACCATAATTTAATAACATCATTGCTAAGATCAGCGATAGGAATGTTGTGCTCTATTCCTGTATGTCCGTCAATGATCTCACTCATATTATGATAGAAAGTTGATCCGCCTTCCGGAACAACCATTATCTTAAGATCGCGTGCCGCTTGTATAACCTGCTGACGCTGTTCTCTGCGAGGCTGGTTGTAACTTTTCACAGAGAATGCTCCGAATGCTTTTGTGCGTGCTATTGCAGAACGTGCATCGTCAAGACTGTTAATAACTGCTTTGAAATCGCCTTCAGCACCGTACAGAATTGTTCCGGTAGAAAAAACACGTGGGCCAACCATGTAACCAGCTTTCACCATTTCTGACTGAGAGAAAACCATTTCAGAAACAGACGAAGGATCATGAGTTGTTGTAACACCAAAAGCGAGATTCGCATAATAGCTCCATTGTTTCTGAGGGCTTGGTCCTAATCTCCAGGTGTTCAAATGTGAGTGAACATCCACCATTCCCGGCATTATTGTTTTACCGTTACAGTCAATAGTTTTTACATCAGCAGGAATTTTGATCTCATCGGCTTTCCCAATCGCTTCAATTTTATTTTCATTGATAATGATAACTCCATTCTCAATTATTTCATCGCCTTTCATTGTTATGATGCGTGCATTTTTAAATGCTAATTTTCCTTTAGGTTTATCAGTCGGAATCTCAAGGTTGATCTTAATTCCTACAGAGTCCATTGCCTGCGCTTTTTCAGGCGCACCTTCAAGGAAAGTAAAATGATTCTTTAATTCGGTTGTGAAATATTCATCGCTGTAGGTCCAGTGGATCTTTTTATTATCAGCGCTCCATTCAAGATTTAATCCTGCATCTTTTGCTACCTGTGTCACAGGCACTGTTCCCATCTGCGCGCTCAGGTCAACCGGTTTTCCTGTAAGAGGGAATGCAGAAACATATACTTTGAACAACTCTATGAACGCTACCCATTTTCCATCGGAACTTGGAACAACAGAAGTTGCATACTTGGAAGTGAAGTTTATTCTAAGATCTTTTCCGTCAACAGAAATACTTTTGAAAGCTTTGTCTTCTCCTTCTGAGCTTTGGAAAAAGATCCTGTCGTTGCCGATAAAACGCGGATCAAAACCTTCCTTGGTTACCAGTTTTGGTTTTGCACCCGCTTTGTTCTCTATCACATAAATTCCGGGATCAACACTGTATGTGAATCCCATGTGGTCATTCCCTTCTTCTTTTTGATAAACGATCCATTTGCCGTCAGCAGAAAAACGAGGTGTACGGTAAATACCTTTTTCTGATGTGATCTTTACCGGCTTTTTATCCTTAAGGTTCATTTTATATACAGCACCCATGTTGTCATCATTCCAGGTGGTGTAAACTATTTCATCTCCCTTCAAAGAAAACGAAGGTTCGAATTCAAAATCCTTTGATGTTGTTAATCTAACAGGTGCTGAATTAGGTAAATCCTTTTTCCATAAGTAACCAACAGAATTAAAGACAAGTGTTTTTTCATCTGCGGAAGCAGTAGCATTACGGATCACTTTTACATTTATTTTTTCAGGAGCTACTTCCTGACGAAATCTTAATGCATCAACAATTGTATGTTTTGTTTTTACATTGAATGGAATTTCAGTCGCTGCTGTAGTGGTAGTATTTATATTCCAGATCTTTCCGTTCGCCCAGATGATAATATGACTTGCATCCAGCCAGTTGAAATTGCTGTAAACACCGAAGATTGCCCATGCTTCTTGCTGATCCTTGCTTAGTTTATCATAAACAGGCCATTCTTCACCGGTTTCCATGTTACGTAAATAAAGTACGCTTGCGGTGCGGACACGTCTTACAAAAGCAAGTGTCTTCCCATCCCTTGAGATCTGAGGGCGAAATGCGCCACCTGGACCGCCAGTTATAGTCTGGCTCTCTCCGGAAGTTCTGTCAAGGCGTTTAATTACGTAGATCTGGCTGTTCGGATCTTTATTATATTGAAAATATCCGCCTGGATACATATCCTCGCTGAAGTAAACATACCTTCCGTCAGGAGAAATATTTGGCTCCCCGGCATCCTGCTGAGCGTTCTTTTTAACAGTTAGCTGGGAGCCTTCACCACCAGTGATATGATACATCCACATTTCACCTGCTCCAAGAGAGCGGGTAGAAGAGAAGTGTTTACGTGCAATAAGGAATTGTCCGTCCGGAGTCCACACCGCATTATTCAATAGCCTGAAATTTTCTTTAGTGATCTGCTTTGCATCTGATCCATCGGCATTCATTGTCCAGATATTATCTCCGCCACCAGCATCACTTGTGAAAGAGATCTTTTTTCCATCAGGACTGAACCGGGGCTGCACTTCATACGGAAAACCGTTTCTTAATACTTTGGCTTCTCCGCCTGTTATCGGCATACTATATATATCGCCAAGCATATCAAAAATGATGGTTTTACCATCCGGACTCACATCCAGTCCCATCCAGGTTCCTTCATTTGTGCTGATCTCAATCTCTTTGGTAGTTCCTTTAGGAGCAGAAACATTCCATTTATCTTTTTCTTTATCGGTTTGAGCAAACAGACCCGTACTGCAAATCGCAGCAGCAAATAATAATTTGTAAGAATTCATAGTGTAAATTTTGAAGGACTAAATAAGGAATAAAAAATGGAAATTTTGGAAAATTATGATGAAAGGTTAATTGATAGAACGTGTTTGTCATCCCGAGCTTGCCCGACCGCGTGTCGCCTTAGCTTTAGCGGTGGCGCAGGAATCTTATTCTGTGCGTGAGCTGTGTGTAATGGAACGCAGATTTAGCGGATTTTTATGATTATAAACGGATAGCGGTGTTTGTTATGATCGCTTCGCGATTCTTATTCTGTGTTTACTATAGCCGCAGATGCGCAGATTTAAATAAGATTATTGATGTTAGCAGGTTGTCATCCCGACTCCTTCGACAAAAGCTCAGGACAGGCTACGCGGAGGGATCTTTTGTCTACGAAGCACTGTTTTAAATGGAACGCAGATTTATTAAGCCCTAATTAACTCAATAACCAATTAACTAATTAACTATCTTTACACTCATGAAAAAGTCGATTTTTAGAGTTCTGGCTAAGATAAACAAGGCCATTTTGCCCAAATACTACAAAAAAGACCTGAAAAACCTTAAAAAGTGGGAAATGGCAATTGTAGGTTATAAGTATTGGGTAACCACCAATGCTTTGGGATAATTCAGCTAGAGACTAGAGTGCGGTTGGAAGGTCATCCTGAACTTGTTTCAGGATCCGCACGCAGATTTGATTGAAAAAAATAACATAAAATATTGCAGATTTAATACAATTATGTATCTTTGCAATCCTAAATTAAAAATAAAAGAAGAAATGAAACCAGGAATTCACCCA
>JAJTCJ010000060.1 GCA_021323165.1 Bacteroidota bacterium
TGTTCAGTTTGTTGTGTCATAAAAATTTATTCTGGTAAAATAGAAAGACAAAATTACAATTAGTTTCAGTACTCTTTTTTTATTTTATAAACAATTAATGAGGCATTATAGTATCATATGTTGCACCGAATCCCGCAAACACACCTAATGCTCCTCCTTTAATGTTTGATAATATAGTTACAGGTGAAGCGAATGGATTTCCATTGTTGGAAAGGGCATTCTCAAATGTTGTATAAAAATCCTTTGAGTCTTTATCAATCGTACAGAACTTTATATAGATCGTGTCATCTATTGTATAATATCCGCGGGCAAGAGAATCGTTTTCGTAAGTGTTTACAGCATCAGTAGGATCATATCCTTTAGAATAAGCGAACTCGAATCCTACTCCATCAACATATTTATCATCCCATGTGGCACCATAAGGAGCGAGGTATCTTCTGTCACTCGGCCTTTTCGCATACCAGCGGTAATTATTTCCTAATCCGGCCGGCTCTGATATAAAAGCATTGGCAAATCCAAGTGTATCGTGTGGAGGTTGAGGTTTCCACCAGACAGAATCAAGCGCGATCGGTGAAGGGATAGTTGTTTGTGCGGTATAAGTTATTCCGTTCTGAACTACCGTAAGAAAATAAGTCCCACCCGGAACACCAACAATAATATTACCCTGATATACAACACCAAGTGACGAAGCACTGTCAATTGCCAGGTTCAATGTTTCAGTTGTAGTTCCGTCAGACAAAGTAACTACAGCGTCAAGCACGTAAAAATCATTTACATTCTGATTCTGGACAGAAGAAAACAAAGGAATACTCTTGGTAATAATCACCTGCGCAGTCTTTCCATTTTCAATACTTCCTTCAATTACTAATTTCTTGTCTGCATTAGGCAGCTTAACATCTATCTTCTCTGTACAAGATGAAAAGTACAGGATCAGGCATGTTGAAATAAAAAGAAAAATATTTTTCATTTAAGCTGAGTTTAAAATTTAAAATTCCATGTTGCTGAAGGAAGAAAACCAAAAAGGTAGATCTGTTTTGCAGAGATGCTCAGGTTACCCTGAGTTACGCTTCCTTCATTAGCGAAATAAATTATATACGGATTGTGTCTGTTATAAACATTGTAGATACTAAAGTTCCAGCTCGACTCATAATTTTTGGCCCAGCGTTTTGGAACCTGAAGCGTAGAAATATCTTTTCCTTTCGCTTCGTATTTTTTTGTGAGTTTGATCTTTCTCTTTTCGATCTTCTTTGAACGGTCAGGAGTATAAGTCGCTGACAGATCCATTCTATGATAAGCAGGCATACGGTATGCATTTCTCGCACTGTAATCATAAGTCACATTTCCATCAACCACAAAATAAGAAGTAGGGATCGTGATTGCATTACCTGTTCCGTACACCCATATTAACGAGAATGTCCATTTGGTGCTTAGGTCATAACTAAGCACTAGCGATGCATCGTGACGCCTGTCGTATTTAGCAAAGAATTCTTTTCCCTGATTCAGATCTTTAAAAGTACGTTTGGTATATGATAAAGTATATCCGACCCAACCATTGAATTTCCCAAGGCGTTTTTTCACAAAAAGCTCCACTCCGTATGCCTGACCTTTTCCGAAAACGAAATCTTTGTCAGTGTTATCATTAACTGAGTTTCCGGGGATAGATCCATCGCGGTATTCGATCTGATTTTGAAAATCTTTATAATAAACTTCAACAGAAGTTTCATATTTATTATCCAGGAAATTTCTGAAATATCCCACAGAATACTGTGAACCTTTCTGAGGCTTTACTATATCAGTACAAGGAACCCAGGTATCGATCGGAAGTGTAACTGCAGATAATGAAGCAAGATGAATATATTGAAGATTATAAGTGTAAGAAGCTTTTACAGATGATTTAGAATTTATACTGTAACGAATGTTAAAGCGAGGCTCCAAACCGCCATAATCGGCAACCTTTTGATTTTTCTTATAATGAATGGTGTCTTTATTCTGTCCTGTGAAAGGATCTTTAATATAACGATCGAATGGGCCAACCTGCATGAAATAAGAATAACGTAATCCCAGATGCACTTTTAATTTATCGGTCACATCAAAATCGTCCGATAAATAAACAGCCATATCGTGCGCATATTGTTTTTTAACACCACCAAGATCGAATACCGTTTCACCCTGTTTAGCTGTAGCACTTGTAGGAGTGAAAGTATGATAGATATAATTAGCACCGAATTTCACTTCATGCCTGATAGTAGGAAAATATCCGAAATCAACTTTTGCGTTCCAGTCGCGGATACCGGAAAATAATTTAAGTTCAAATCCACTTTGATTCACGCCAAATAAAAACTTGTAATCACTGAAGATGCCGGATACATTCATAAAAAGCTTATTGCTGAATAAGTGATTCCATCTAAGAACTCCGGTCCCGTTTCCCCAGGAAACACCAAGTTTAAAATCAGCTTTCGGATCTCCGAAATTCATAACATCACGACCAAAATAACCACTGGCAAAGATCCTGTCCTTATCAGACAACCTATAATTTACCTTGGCATTAAAATCATAAAAATAAAGTCCGGATTTTTTTAGTCCCTGCGCAGCATCACTTTTAAGATTACCGATAGTAATGAAACCTTTAGCTAATTCTGTAAGGTAAGTTCGTCTTGCGGAAACAATAAATGAGCTGACATCTTTTTTGATCGGGCCCTGCACCGTTAGACGTGAAGAGATGATCCCGATCCCGCCTTCTGCGCGATATTCTTTATTATTTCCTTCCTTCATGGAAATGTCAAGAACGGAAGCAAGCCGGCCGCCATACTGTGCCGGCATTCCTCCTTTGATAAGATTAATACTTTTAACGGCATCACCATTAAACACAGAAAAGAAACCAAGAAGATGGGCCGCATTATAAACCACAGCCTCATCAAGGAGAACAAGATTCTGATCAGGACCGCCACCTCTTACGTAAAAACCGGTGTTGCCATCACCGCTGGATTTAACACCCGGCAAAAGCTGGATTGTTTTGAGAACATCCACTTCACCCATAAAAGCAGGAAGCTTTTTGATCTCTTCCATATCAAGCTTAACTGCTCCCATTGTTGTGCTGGAAACATTCTTATCGCTTTTTTCGGAAGTCACTTCAACTTCTTTTGCATTAATGGCTGAAGGCTGCAACTCTACATTGATGCGCAGATCTTTATCAAGAGTAATTTCTTTTTCGAAGTTCTGGTAACCGATATATGAAACGATAAGATGATATTTCCCTTGCTCTACGGTTATAGAATAAAATCCGTATTGATTTGTGTTTCCACCTTTTAATAATTCTTTCACATATACGTTTGCACCGATACTATATTCACCATTAGATGCATCTTTCACATAACCGCTTATTGTAAATGTTTTTTTTTCCTGTGATCTTCCGACAGAAATTAACAGGAATAAAAAAAAGAAAGAGATTATAAACTTTGAATATTTTAAACCCATAAGAAAATAATTAAAAGCGGTTTTTTTACCGAGGTGCAAATTTAATCTATATTAACAAGTCGGAGGATTATATTGTTTTAAAACGCGACAAAACTACGGAAACCTTTTTCGGCTTCAAAGTTTCCGCATATAATTTATCGGCTTCCTTAAAGCCTTTAATTCATGGAGGAATCAGGGGAATGCGTTAATATCTGACAATTTTCTTACCTTTGCCGAATGTTAAACAAATGCATTCGCTATTCTATTCTAGTGGCAGTTCTTATATCTGTCACTATCGGGAAGAGTTATGCAGTGTCCGCCAAAATACTGCAACCGGACAATAATGAAATCATTAAAAGTGTTGTTCTATCTGAAACAAAAGGCATAATTGAAAGTTTGCCTCAGATCTCAAACGGAGGATCGTTTCAGCAGATCATATTCAAACTAAAGAATTCATTTGGAAATAATTCATCATTTTCCTGTAAACACAGGATTACCGCAGCCTTAATAGAACAAATTCATACTTTCAGTAATGAAAGATCCGTTTGTTCGATTTATATGATCAATTGCTGCATGCTCATTTGATCCTTTCTTTAATTATTGAATTATTTACCTAGCAGATCTTTAGATCTGCCGGAATTATTAATTTATTTTAAAGAAAGAAAACATGAATCAACCGAATGAAGAAAAAGGTACCGGTATCGGTCCCGTAGTTATAATATCTCTAGCAATAATTGCTGTTTTAATTGTATTAAAGTTCCTAATCGATTAAGAAATGAATCCATTATTTCAACAGATCTTAATTAAATCTTCCCAAAAAGGGAACAAGGAAACCTTGAGCGATTATAATGCTGCAAAAGAGTTTTACAGGTTCAAGATAGACGGGATCCATTTTATCAAAAATCTTTTTTTGATCCTTATCGCCATCTTTTCTGCAGGCTTCGGATTAAAAAGTTTTTTACTTCCCAATTCTTTTATTGACGGAGGTGTTACAGGGATCTCTTTACTTGTAACAGAGCTTACAGGTGTCCCACTCTCCATCCTTATCGTGGTCATTAATCTCCCGTTCGTTATCCTTGGGTTTAAACAAATAGGGAAAGCTTTCGCATTTAAAAGCATTGCTGCGATCTGCGGTCTGGCTTTGGTGATCACTTTCGTTAATTATCCGGTCATTACCTCTGATAAATTACTAGTTTCAGTTTTCGGAGGTTTCTTTATCGGAGCGGGGATCGGCTTTGCAGTAAGAGGGGGAGCTGTACTTGACGGAACAGAAATCCTGGCGGTATATCTTACCAAAAGACTTGGTTTAACTATTGGTGATATCATTTTGATATTTAATATTATGATCTTTTCCATAGCTGCGTATCTGCTTTCTGTAGAAACAGCTTTGTATTCTATCCTTACCTATCTTGCTGCCGCGAAAACAGTTGATTTTATCATTGAAGGTGTGGAAGAATATATTGGTGTAACCATAGTTTCAGCACACAGTGATGCAATCAGAATCATGATCACCGAAACTTTAGGACGAGGCGTTACTATTTACAGTGGGAAAAGAGGATTTGGCAAGCGTGGGGATAACTTAAGTGAAATTGATATCGTTTACACTGTGCTTACAAGGCTGGAAATTTCGAAATTGCATACCGAAATAGAAAAAATAGATGCAAACGCATTTATTGTGATGAACAGAGTAAAAGATACAAAAGGCGGAATTATTAAAAAAAGACCGTTAAAACAGTAAATTTGGATTTTAATTCAACAAACACTTTTAATTTATGTGGGAATATTTTGCCGGAAAGATCTTAAGAAATAAACTAATCTGTATTGCAGTGATCTCTGCTATTACAGCTTTCATGATATATGAAACTTGTCAGATCAAACTTTCATATGATTTCGCAAAGGTCCTTCCGGCTGATGACCCGTCTTATATGGGCTACATGGATTTCAAAAAGAAATTCGGTGAAGATGGCAATGTAATGGTGATCGGATTCAGCAGCCCCAATCTTTTTGAACCAAAGCTTTTTAATGACTGGAGTAAACTCAATTCTGATATCAAATCAATTAAAGGTATCAAAGAAGTTTTGTCGCTTGCCAGTCTTTACAATGTTTACCGAAATGACAGTCTGAATAAATTTGAATTCAAGCCCATCACTCCGGATGCTTCATATTCAGGAGCGCAACTGGATTCGATACAACAATTAGTTTATTCTCTTCCATTTTATGAAGGGCTTGTTTACAACAAAGAAACAGGTGCCACTTTAATGGCTATTACTTTTAACAACCAGGATCTGAACAGCGCTCACCGCCTTGAGATGGTAAGAGATATTGTTTCTGCAACAGATGTATTCGCTAAAAACAATAATTTAAAAATTCATTATTCCGGTATGCCATACATACGTTCGCACGTGATGGAAAAGGTTTCCGGAGAGATGGGTTTATTCATGGCATTGGCCGTGATCGTTACTGCAGTAATTCTTTGGTTATTCTTCAAGTCTCTATCTTCTGTTGTGGTATCGTTAATCGTTGCTGCTATCGGTGTGGTTTGGTCACTTGGTGTAATGCAGCTTTTCGGTTACAGGATCACTATTCTTTCCGGATTGATCCCACCGCTTATTATTGTCATAGGTATACCGAACTGCGTTTTTCTTATCAATAAATATCATGCAGAATATGTGAAGCACAATAATAAGATCAAGGCTTTATCAAGAACGATTGCATCAATGGGTGGAACGCTGTTTCTTGCAAACGTAACAACAGCGATAGGTTTCGGAGTTTTATATTATACGAACAGTCCGCTGCTTGTTGAGTTTGGTGTTATTTCTGCAATTGGTGTAATGCTGACTTTCCTGATCAGTATTGTAATTGCTCCGATATTCCTGAATTTTATTGCTGTACCAAAACCAAAACATACAACACATCTTGAAGCGAAGTACATCAACAAATTCCTCGCAAAGGTTGATTTTTGGGTACAGAACCGAAGGATTCAGATCTACATTGTTATCGGGATCATAACGCTGATCGGTTTTTGGGGAATCACAAAAATGAATGTCCTTGGTTATGTGGTGGATGATCTCCCAAAGAAAGATCCTGTTTATGAAGATCTCGGCTTTTTCGAAAAGAACTTCAAAGGAGTGTTGCCATTCGAGATTGTGATCGATACTAAAAAACCTGAGGGTGTATTTAGCGATAACGCGGTCATTCTTTATAAGATCAACAAGCTTCAAAAAACGTTTGCAAATTATCCTGAATTTTCCGAGCCGCTTTCCCTTGCAGAAGGTGTAAAGTTCTCTTACCAGGCTTATCGTGGCGGTGATCCGAAATATTACAAAGTTCCGGGAGCATCCGATCTTAAAGCACTTTCAGAATATACGGGAACGCTAACCGGGCAACAAAGCAAACTGAAATTCTTTATCGACAGTACAAAACAATTTACCCGCATTAGCTTTCAAATGGCGGATGTCGGATCTGTACGTATAAAAGAATTGGTAAAAGAACTGAAGCCTAAGATCGACAGTATTTTTCCTCCGGAAGAATTCCGTGTTGAATTAACGGGACATAGTCTGGTGTTTCTTAAATCGAATGATTATTTACTAAAAAACCTTTATGAAAGTTTAGCGATTGAGATCATTCTTGAAACGCTTGTCGCGCTTGCGTTATTCAGATCCATCCGCATCATTGTACTTTCAAAGATTCCTGTACTAATTCCATTAGTGATCACTGCAGGAGTGATGGGTTTTCTCGCGATCAATTTTAAACCTACAACAATATTGATCTTCAGTATTGCATTTGGTATCTCATCCGATGGGACAATTTATTTCCTTACAAAGTATCGCCAGGAATTAAAAGTGAAAGGAAGAAGTGTTGCTCAGGCTATCTCAGTTACAATCAGGGAAACCGGATTAAGTATGATCTACACTGCGATCATCTTATTTTCAGGCTTTGCAATTTTTGCAGCATCAAGCTTCGGAGGAACTGTTGCGTTGGGAATCTTGGTTTCATTAACTCTGCTTGTAGCAATGTTCACTAACCTGGTAATGCTTCCAGCAATTTTGTTATCAATTGATAAGCGACAAAGCAGACGAGAAGCATTGAAGAAACCACTGATAGATATTTCGGATGATAGTGAAAACTAAAGAATGATGGCTGATTCAGGCCTTTAAATAAAAAAGCACGTATATGATACGTGCTTTTTTATTTATTTGAAAACATTTTATTAATTCTCTCTCCGAATCTTTATGATTCTAACCCAAGAAAGTACTTTGATCACAGAATAAGAAGGATCGATCTCATACCATTTCTTAGCGAAATTTAAGCTGTTAGGACTCTTATGATGGTTGTTCTGAAACAACTCGCCTAACATCAGGATATCAATTGGTAATGAGTTCTTACTATGATCATCATTATCATAATTTGAATAACCGTATTTATGTCCGCACCAGTTCACTACTGCACCATGAATTGGTCCCATCAGGAAATGTATAGGAAGCAATAAATACTGCCACCATTCTGTCGCGAAATAATAATAGAATACAAAATACAAAACACCAAAACCAATTCTCACCAGCCACATATCGCTGATCTTGTCCATTAAAGGCCAAACAGGATAATCACCACGGAAAGGTTTTTCAGGCTCCACATTTCTTGAAACAAAATCAAAATAGATCTTCTTTGTGTGCCACATCATACCAAACACATCCTTAAAGAAGTGAGGCGAATGAGGATCCTTTTCTGTATCACTGTAAGCATGATGCATACGGTGCAGGATAGCATATCCCCGGGGGTTCAGAAATGAAGAACCCTGAGTAAGAAAGGTGAACATATAAAAGAACTTTTCCCAGAACTTATTCATTGTGAACATCTTATGGGACGAATATCTATGAAGAAAGAAGGTTTGACAGAAAAGAGAAAGGAACCAATGCAACAGAAAAAACACTAAAATGATCATGATCGGGTATTAAATTTGAAATTTTCTGCAAGATAAAAAAAAAAGCCGAGGTTCATTGGTTAATTAACATACTTTGGGATCAAATCACAAGCAATTTCGGGATTCCCGTGGATTTTATATCTTTGATGCAAAATCATTGAACAATACAAAATGGACTTAAGTAAATTAAAAAGACGTCCTTCTTATCCTTTCGAAACTATTGCCGTTGCAATTTCTTTTTCACCAAGTTGTTTACCAATCCTGCTTGAAGCAAAAAGGCTTGCTGATGTTTGCGGAGCTGCATTGCTTTTGTACGATACTTAAATTATGCAAATTAAATATTGTTGATCTTCTTGTTCTGGGTGCTCTTGAAAAAGAAAACATTTTAAAATTTTACATTGGATCTATTGCGAGAAACATCAGCCGGAAAGCAAAATGTTCTGTCCTGCTTTTAACAAATCCTTCTGCAAAGCCACATAAATTCAAAAAATTTGTTGTCAGCGGTGTTGAAAATCCAAAAACAATTCACACATTAAACACTTCACTTTATCTTGCAAGAAAACTTAATGTTAATGATGTAACTGTTGTTAACGAAGTTCATAATCCCGGACTGGCAATGGCAATCGCAGAGGACAGTACAGCTCCGGAAGCAAAAGAGATCAAAAAACACATTGCAGAAGATTACACAGAAAACATGGAGGAGCTGATAAGTAAATGCGATGCCGGTGATATTAAACTGACGGAAAAGATCATTAAAGGGAAGCCCGGTTACGCGATCAGTAAATATGCAAATGATAAAAAGGCAGATCTGCTGGTGATCAATTCACCTGATACTAATCTGAACTTATTCGATAGAATTTTCACGCACGACATAGAATTTATACTGGCCGATCTTCCCTGCAATGTACTCATTGTACATTCAAGGGTGAATGGCGACTAACCTATGAAATTAGGACACAACGAATTGATCATCCTACTCACCAGTATTGGCGGGGTATTGATATTGGCGCGCATTTTTGCCGAGCTTGGTAAAAAGGTGAAGATGCCAATCGTCATGGGAGAGATCTTATTAGGTATCATTCTCGGTCCTACAGTATTCGGTTCAATTTCCCCTGATACATTCAGTTATATCTTTCCGAAAGTTGGCGCTGCAAAAATTGCAATGGATGGCATCACCAACCTTGCTGTTATCATGCTTTTATTTGTGGCCGGAATGGAAGTACAATTACAAATCATCCTCAAGCAAGGCCGCACTGCAATCTATACAAGCTTTACAAGTATGATAATTCCTTTCATTTTAGGATTCACGATCGTATGGTTTTTTCCCGGCTTTTTTCATTATCCTCCTGAACGACAATTAGTATACGCAATGTTCTTTGGTATCGCGATGGCAGTTTCTGCTTTACCGGTGATCACACGAATTTTAATGGATCTTAATCTGTTCAAGACCAAGATCGGAATGATCATTATTGCGGCTGCTATATTCGATGACCTTACGGGCTGGCTGATCTTTTCGTTTGTTCTTAGTCTAATGGGACAGGAAGGAGAGATCACTAATATCTGGTTCACTATCGGGATGATCATCGGGTTCGGTTTGTTTATGCTGATCGTTGGACGCTGGATCATTAATCATGTTCTTCCATGGATACAGAAAAACCTTTCATGGCCGGGCGGAGTTCTTTCAATTTCTTTAGGATTTTGTTTCTTAGGTGCTGCATTTACCGAATACATAGGTCTTCATGCAATCCTTGGTGCATTCATAGTTGGTATAGCTCTGGGTGACAGTGTGCATCTTCAGGAACGCGAAAGAGAGATCATTCATCAGTTCGTTACCAATGTATTTGCTCCATTGTTCTTTGTGTCGATCGGATTAAAGGTCAACTTTATTCAAAACTTCGATTGGCAACTTGTAACACTTGTTGTATTCCTTGCCTGTATCTGCAAGGTTTTCGGAGCATCACTCGGAGCATATCTTGGTGGTTTAACCAAGCGCGAATCTCTTGCAGTTGGTTTCGGATTAAATGCACGTGGTGCAATGGAGATCATCCTTGGAACGCTAGCCTTGAGCGCAGGACTTATTGATGAAAAAATGTTTGTCGCACTTGTCGTGATGGCATTATTAACAAGCATGATCAGTGGCCCGCTGATGAAAAAATTTACAGATTAAAAAGAATTCCAATAATACAATGTTAGGATTAAAGCTTCCAACCGACCCTCGCTGGGTAAATATCGTAGAGAGTAATATTTCAGAAATATTAACGGATCACGCATGGTGCGAGCAAAAAGCTGCTACCAACGCTTTATCAATGGTAGTCAATAATCCGAACTATACTGAAATGGTTACGGCACTTATTAAGATAGCGAAGGAAGAACTCGAACATTTCGAAATGGTACATGAACTTATAAAATCACGTGGATTAACACTTGGACTGGAAAGAAAAGACAGTTATGTGAATGAGCTTTATAAATTCATGCTTAAAGGCGGAAGCAGAAAACAATCACTTGTCGACCGCCTTCTTTTTTCAGCAATGATTGAAGCTCGCAGCTGTGAGCGCTTCAGAGTGCTTTCAGAAAACATAAAAGATCCTGAGCTTGCAAAATTCTACCGCGATCTGATGATCTCAGAAGCCGGACACTACACTATATTTTTAGGCTTTGCCAGGAAATACGGAGATGATATCAATGTAGATAAACGCTGGAAAGAATGGCTTGAGTTTGAGGCTTCAATAATTTCTAATTACGGAAAATCGGAGACGATACACGGTTGATTTACCACTAAGGCACTTAGAACACTTAGGCTCACTAAGATCTTTCTCTACTTTGTTTTTCAATTATTTTAACTTTCTAAGTGAAACTTCGTGGCCTTAGTGACTTAGTGTTGAAAAGAAAAATTAATTTCACATCATTCTCCTCTTCCAATCTTGCGGAACAAGTATTGTCTGATTTGTTTTATAGTTAAAGCAAACGATCACAGCAAGGCCTTTGGCAGCTTCTACTTCAACTCCATTTATGACGCGAACAATTGTGCAGCTCATATCAAAACTCTTAGAACCGATGCGTGACACCCATGTATAAACAAACAGTTTATCTTCAAGCAGGATCGGCTGCTTATACTCCATTTCCATTTTAGCGAGTATCAGGCTTTCACTTTCCCAATCGATCTTAACATCATCACCCATTAAGGCATTAAAATATTCAACACGGGCTAATTCAAAATAGGTGATGTGATTTGCATTGTTTACATGACCAAGCCGGTCAACATCTTTAAAGCGGATCTGTATTTGTGTTTTGTGTTTGTAGGGAGTCATTTGTGATTAATATTTTCTATGTATTAATTAAAAAATTAAAGAACACACCCCTACCCCTCTCAAGAGGGGAATGCATCCTGCTCTTTTATTAATTTATAGTGTCATTTTGGAATTATCGTTCTGCGGCTAACCGTCTACTAACTCAGTTCTCCTAGCTCCTAACTAATCAACATCCAGCTCCTCAAACACCGAATTATTACTTTTAAATTCAGGAACCAGCGACTTCATCTTCTTCACAATTGTATTATTATCCTGTTGATTGAACATTGAGATCAGTTCATCAATTTCTCTCGACACAGTTTCGAAATCATACTCTTTCACTTTCGCGATCATGATCTGTTTATGGTGCGTTGGAATGGTATTTTCTTCATTAGCTAAAAGTTCCTCATAAAGCTTTTCTCCGGGTCTTAATCCTGTGAAAACAATACTGATATCTTTATCGAGAACAAGCCCAGAAAGCTTGATCATTTTTTTTGCAAGATCAATTATCTTAACCGACTTACCCATATCGAAAATAAAGATCTCGCCTCCATTACCCATTGCTCCGGCTTCAAGAACCAGCTGACAAGCTTCCGGGATGGTCATAAAGAAACGATTGATATCAGGATGTGTAATAGTGATAGGACCACCTGCTTCGATCTGCTGACGAAAACGAGGAATTACAGAACCACTGGAACCAAGAACATTTCCGAATCTTGTTGTAATAAATTTAGTTTGTGAATTCTTATCAAGACATTGTGCATAGATCTCAGCGATGCGCTTGCTCGCACCCATTACATTAGCAGGTTTCACAGCTTTATCTGTGCTGATCATCACAAATTTCTCAACATTGAATTTCACCGAAAGATCAGCAAGGATCTTTGTTCCGAAGACATTTGTAAATATGGATTCAGATGGATTATTCTCCATCATTGGAACATGTTTATAAGCAGCAGCGTGGAAAACTATTTCAGGCGAATATGTCCTGAATACATTTTCCATGCGTTCGTTGTTACGAATATCACCAATCACCACTTCGTATTCCTGAGTTTTGTATTTATCATACAATTCCATTTCAAGTTCATACAAAGGTGATTCAGCCTGATCTAGAAGAATGATTTTTTTTGGTTGAAACCTGATAACTTGTCGTACGATCTCACTGCCTATACTACCTGCAGCACCGCTTACAAGAATTGTTTTTCCTAAAAACTGTTTCCTGATATTATCTTTATCAAGCTGAATAGCATCGCGTTCAAGTAATTCCTCAATCTGCACTTTTTTGATCTGCCTGAAGCTTAATGCCCCATTTATCCAACTGCTTACCGGGGGTACATTAAGGACTTTTGTGTCATGGGCCAGACAAATATCCACGATTTGTTGTTTACGCACGGGAGAAATACTCTGAACAGAAATAATAAGATTTGATACATTGTTATTCTGCAGCAACTCATCTAATTTTGAAAGAGGATAAACAGTAACACCTTCCAGTGTTTTATTTTGTTTCTTTTCGTTATCATCAATAAAACCGAGCACTTTATATTTCGTACCGGCATCTCTGTCAAGAGTACGCTTAGTAATAATACCTGATTCACCTGCACCAAAAATTATAACACTTCTTTTCTCTTTGTTAGGATTGGAGATCTCCATGTAAAGAGCTTTGAACATTACCCTCAGACTTATCATCAAAAAGGTAGTTGCCATATATTCTATAATGATTATAGAAAATGGGATCGGGAAGGTTTTATTCAGGTTATAGAAAACTATATTTACACCTACATACACAATTGAGCCCAGTGATAATACAGTGAAAATTCTCTGCGAATCCTTGGAACTGGTATATTTTACCATTCCCTGGTAAGTTTTAGCTAAATAAAAACTAAATAACCTTACACCTAATACTATTGAGAACACAAGAGGAAAAGCTTTTACTTCAACAGGAGGGATCGAGAAATTGAATCTTACAAGGTAAGCGAGAAGTAATGAAAAAGTGCAGATGCACATGTCGATGAACAGAATCACCCACCGCGGCATATTTTTCTGAAATAAGAAATCAAGTAATTTCATTAAACGCGCTTGTAAAGCCCAAAGATATAAAAAATGCGGGCTGTTTGAGCTTAGTTTTTATCTTTGCAGTACAGAATGCCAAAAATATTATTCATAGCCGCGCACCGTCCGGATCGTTCTCCAAGTCAGCGATATCGCTTCGAACAATACTTTTCCTTTTTGGAGGCGAATGGATATTCCTGCGAGTTATCATACATCATAGATGCAGAAGCCGATGCCTTGTTCTATAGACCCGGCCATCTTTTCCGTAAGTTGATCATAACTCTGAAGAGTCTTCAAAAAAGAATGAAGGATGTAAGAAAGGCTCATAAATATGATATAGTATTTGTTCAGCGTGAAGCATTTATGACCGGCTCTGCATATTTTGAGAAACGTTTTAGTAAATCAAAAGCGAAACTTGTTTTTGATTTTGATGATTCGATCTGGCTTCTGGATACATCCAAGGCTAATAAAAAATGGGCATGGTTAAAAAGTGAAAAAAAAACAGGAGAAATCATTCGCGTTTCAGATCTGATATTCGCTGGTAACCGCTATCTGGCAAATTATGCACTGCAGTTCAATTCCAATGTGCATATCATTCCAACCACGATCGACACCAATATATTTAAACGTTCATTTCCTTATACTGAAAAAGAAAAGATCTGCATTGGCTGGAGCGGAAGCATTACCACAATCAAACATTTCGAACAGGCGCTTCCCTATCTGAAAGCCATTAAACAAAAATATGGCAATAAGGTATTCTTCAAAGTGATGGGCGATAAAACCTACATCAACAGGGAACTTGGAATCCGTGGAATTGAATGGAACAGCAATAATGAAGTGAATGTTCTTGAAAGCTTTGATATCGGGATCATGCCTTTGCCTGATGATGAATGGGTAAAAGGTAAATGTGGCCTGAAAGGTTTATCGTATATGTCAGTTGAAGTACCAACGGTTATGTCGGCTGTAGGTGTGAACACAGAAATAATCAACGATGGAGTGAACGGATTCCTTGCAAAAACAGATAATGAATGGATAGAGAAACTCTCTTTATTGATTGACTCATTCGAGCTGAGAAAAGAGATAGGCCGAAATGGCAGAAAAACCGTTTCTGAACACTATTCTTTCGACTCTCAAAAAAATGTCTACCTCCGTCATTTTAATGAAATTCTAAACAGATAAAAACCGTACATTTGCTCCGGAAAAATTCTGCTCCGGCCACTGATTTCTTTTCTATTTCATGCCGGTTTAAAACACAAAATCGTAACGAATAAACTCTTTATAAAAATGGAAACAACTGCTGAATTAAAAAATGTTGCTTTAGAAAAAAAACATATCGCGCTTGGAGCTAAAATGGTTCCTTTTGCAGGTTACAATATGCCCGTTTCTTATTCAGGCTTAAATGACGAGCATCTGACAGTTCGTTCGGCTGTTGGTGTTTTTGATGTAAGCCACATGGGTGAATTCATCCTTAAAGGTGAAAATGCTCTTGACCTTATTCAGCGTGTTACTTCCAATGATGCATCAGTTCTTACTGACGGGAAGATCCAGTATTCTTGTTTGCCTAACGAACAAGGCGGAATTGTAGATGACCTTCTCGTTTACCGCATTACCGAACATGAATATATGCTTGTTGTGAACGCTTCCAATATTGAAAAGGACTGGAACTGGATCAGCAAATTCAACACAAAGAATGTAGAGATGAAGAACATTTCTGATTCTGTTTCTTTACTTGCTGTCCAGGGACCAAAAGCAATTCTTGCCCTTCAGAAATTAACTGATATCAATCTTTCCGAAATTCCATATTACACTTTCAAGAAAGGGACTTTCAACGGTGAAGCAAATGTTGTGATCTCCAATACCGGCTACACAGGTGCAGGCGGATTTGAGATCTATTTTGCAAATGAAGTTGCTGATAAAATGTGGGATGCGATCTTTGCTGCAGGTGCTGAATTCGGAATCAAACCGGTTGGACTTGGTGCACGTGATACATTAAGACTTGAAATGGGATTCTGTTTATACGGAAATGATATTGATGATACAACCTCACCTATCGAAGCCGGATTAGGCTGGATCACAAAATTCACGAAAGACTTCACCAACAAATCTGCTATTCTTGAGCAAAAAGAAAAAGGGGTTACAAAAAAACTTGTCGGCTTCGAAATGATCGACCGTGGAATTCCCCGCCACGATTATCCTATAGCTGATGCGTCCGGAACAATTATCGGAAAAGTTACTTCAGGAACACAATCACCTTCATTAAACAAGGGAATAGGAATGGGATATGTTCAGACAGCTTTTTCAAAGGTTGATACGGAAATATTCGTAATGATCCGTGATAAAGCGATCAAAGCAAAAGTTGTAAAACTTCCTTTCTACAAATAGGGCCGGGAGAAGTATCGTATGGAAAAAAAACTCATCATTGATGTTTGCCTGTCTCCGCATTTATATCCGGTGTATCATAAAGACGATTCCATCGTTGTTGTAATTGATATTCTCAGAGCTACATCAGCTATGTGTACTGCATTTGAACATGGCGTAGAAAAGATGATCCCGGTTGCGAGTATCGAAGAAGCAATGGAATATAAAAGACAAGGCTTTCTTGTAGGTGCCGAACGTAATGGTATTGCACTTGAAGGTTTTGATTTTGGGAACTCTCCTTACAGTTACATGACTGATGATATTCACGGACAAACAATTGTAATTTCCACAACAAACGGTACACAAGCTATTGAAGCAGCCAGAAACGCTTATAAGGTAGTGATCGGTGCGTTCACAAACATTTCCGCATTATGCGAATGGCTTGAAAAACAAAACAGAAATGTTCTGCTTCTTTGCTCAGGATGGAAAAACAGATTCAATCTCGAAGACAGCTTATTTGCAGGAGCTGTTGCGGACAGGCTTTCGGGAACAGGCTTATTTCGTACAGGTGATGCAGCTCTTGCTGTTTCTTCATTGTATCATCTTGCTAAAAAAAATCCATATCGTTTTCTTCATAATTCTTCTCATTTTCGTAAATTTGAACTCCATTTACTTTACATTAATATTTATTGCCGGTTAAATGAAAAAATTTCTGCTTGTTTTATCAATTCTCATAATTATCCTTGTTCTTATTCCTTCAAAAGAACCGGCATACACCTGGGGTTTCTTCGCGCATAAAAAAATAAACCGCATGGCTGTTTTTACCCTTCCGGGAGACATGATCGGATTTTATAAGGATCATATCGAATACGTGACAGAACATGCAGTAGATCCCGATAAACGCAGATATGCAAATCCGGATGAAGCTCCGCGTCACTATATCGATATCGATCATTATGGGGAACATGCATTTGATTCAGTTCCGAAATTCTGGAAAAGCGCTGTACTAAAATACACTGAAGATACACTTAAAGCTTATGGAATTGTTCCATGGCATATCGAAAAAATGGTATACCGTTTAACAGAGGCATTTAAAGATGAGAACATGGATCTTATTCTTCATTACTCAGCTGATCTTGGCCATTACATTGCAGATGCGCATGTTCCGTTGCATACAACAGAAAACTATAACGGACAGATGACCAATCAAAAAGGTATTCATGGTTTCTGGGAATCCCGGATCCCTGAATTAAAATCCGAGGATTATGACTACTTCGTAGGAAAAGCTAAGTACGTAGAAAAGCCCCTGAACAAAGCCTGGGAAACTGTAAAAGCGAGTCACGCTGGTGTTGATTCCGTATTAAAATTTGAAGCTGAATTGAATGCAAGATATTCGCCAGATAAAAAATACAGCTTTGAAAATCGCGGTGCATCTTTAATGAAAGTTTATTCAAAAGAATACACTATTGATTATGACAAAATGATCGAAGGCCAGGTAGAACGCAGGATGCGTGCGGCAATAATTACAATTGGAAGTCTTTGGTATACCGCATGGGTAAATGCCGGAAAACCTGACCTTAACAGATTCAAAAACAAGGAGATCTCTGATTCCCTGAAAAAGGTACAGGCTGCGGAAGAAGAGCTCTGGAAAACCGGAAAACCAAGAGAAGTCAAAGGGCATGATGACTAAGGTTCGGATAACGAATCTTTACGAATATAACGCTTACGCCATAGCTTCAGCATAGGCGCTACGAATCTGTGGTAATTTACACGGAGTAACAGAGAAAGCAGAGTGCCAGAGAGTCTATTCTCTAGAATAACACAAGAGCTTGTTGCTTAAAATTTCAACATGAACATTAAAAAAATCTTTTCTATTCTCTTTATTTTTGTTGTTCTGATAATTACAGTTTACTTTTTGTTTTTCAGTAAACGTTATCCTCTTAATATTCTTTCACATTCCCTTATAATAGGCGATTCCGTTGACTCTTTCAATGGAGTGATTGTTTATAACAACGGAATGGATTATCCTAAAAGTCATGGCAAACATTACAACAAGGACAGTTCTTTTTATTATGGAAAAAAATGGCAGTGCGTAGAATACATCAAAAGATATTATTTTGACCATTTGCATTTTGTAATGCCTTACGGAATGGGAAATGCGAAAGATTTTTTCGACAGCTCAGTAAAACATGGCGAACTGAACAAACAGCGGGGCTTATTACAATTTCATAACACTAACAAAGAACCTCCTAAAGTCAATGATATATTAATCTTTGGAGGGAAATATGGCCATGTGGCAATAGTAGCTTCGGTGAAAGAAAAAGAGATTGAGGTGATCCAGCAAAACATT
Source organism: Bacteroidota bacterium (assembly GCA_021323165.1). Lineage (GTDB taxonomy): Bacteria > Bacteroidota > Bacteroidia > 2-12-FULL-35-15 > 2-12-FULL-35-15 > 2-12-FULL-35-15. The sequence continues at coordinate 18,416 of JAJTCJ010000060.1, forward strand.
TATATGACACCCCGTGAGACTTTTCCTTTAAGCTTTGAGAATGGTAAGTATACCATTGGAAAGAAGAGAAAGCCGAATGGATGGCTTCGCTTACCTCAATAAAAAAACGCCTCACAGAATCTATAAGGCGTTTTTAAATTGTGAAAATGATCTATTATGCTTTTTTTACATTTACAGCATTTAAACCTTTTTTACCTTCCTGTTCATCAAAGGTAACTTTATCACCATCACGGATCTAAGTTCCTGTCCTGATCCGTCAACTGTAATGAAACCAAACCCTTTGGAAACATTGAAAAATTTTACTGTACCTGTTTTCATTTAATTTAAATTAAATATTATTAGTTATTAAACAAATATACAAAAGTTCAAATAGCAAACAAATTATAGTAATTTTGAATTCATCCCTTAAAAAGCATTATAAAATCTGGCTTTGGGTCAATATCATACACATAGGCCTGATCTAATAAGAAAAACTGCGATTTTATGAGAAATATTTTTTTTGTCATTCTTACGTGCATAACCCTATGTTCCTGCAGTACTTCAGCCTTCTTCTATGCACCTTCAAAAGAATTAGTGCATTATCCCGACACATCTTCGTATAATGTAGAAGTGATCAATTTTAAATCCGGTAACGGTAATACATTGAATGGGTGGTTCTTAAAGCCAAAATCCGGTGAGATTAAAGCTACAGTTCTTCAGCTGCATGGCAATGGAGGCAACATATCATATCAGTATCAGTTTGCCGAACCACTTATGAAATCCGGCTATCAGGTGATGGTGTTTGATTATGAAGGCTATGGAAATTCCACCGGGAAACCTTCACAGGAGAAAGTATTGGATGATGCACTCCATGCTTTAAAATATATAAAGCAACGCAATGATGTTACAGGCAAGAAATTAATCCTTTTCGGGCAATCACTTGGCGGACATCTTTCCTGTGTTGTAGCTGCAAAAGAAAATTCACAGATAGATGCACTTGTTGTCGAAGGAGCCTTCTCCGGTCATGAGCTGATGGCAATATATGTCGGAATGCAGAATGGGGCACCCAAATGGCTTGCAAAATTATTGGTTCCAACAAAGTATGAAGCGATAGATTACATTGAGAAAGTCACTGTTCCTAAACTTATAATTCATAGTACCGAAGATGCAACATGTCCTTATTTTATGGGAAGAGATCTTTTTGACAAAGCTGTTGCTCCAAAAGAATTCTGGGAAATAAAAGGCGGACATTTGCAGGCCAGCCGGTTGTATGGAGCTGAATTTGTGAAGAGGTTTGATAAATTGTTGGAGTGAAGTGCTCAGTAAAATCCTACACACTTTCTCGATACATTTTTCCGAAAAGGAAAAACACTCGAAATGACTACTCTAACGAAACAAACAATACTTAGCGTCTTAGTGCCTTAGCGGTAAAAAACTTAAATCAATCTTCGACTTTGCCTAGGTATTAATCTTAAACCTCCTCAACAACAAACCCAAGCTTTTTCAAATCATTCCAGAATCCCGGATATGATTTTTTAACTACATCCGGGTGTTCAATAATAACTGAATCAAACTTCAGTGCCAAAGAAGCAAATGCCATTGCCATACGATGATCATCATATGTTTTAATAAAAGAAGGTTTTTGTAAACTATCAGGCGGTATTATTTTTATAGCATTATCATTTCTGATCTCTACCTCTACACCTATCTTTTTAAGTTCATTCTGCAAAGCAACGATCCTGTCGGTTTCCTTGAGACGCAATGTTTGTAAACCGTTAAAGAAAGAAGGTATCTCCAATGCTGCAGTTGTGATTGCAACCGTTTGAGCGATATCCGGACAATCAGAAAAATCGAATCCGAAATGTTCGTCTTTTACGCGAACCTTCGTGAGTTTGATCCCATCAGGAATATATTCTGTTTTTACACCGAAGAAAGAATATACATCCGCTACAATCGCATCGCCTTGCAAACTCGGATTCTTAAGTCCCTTAATTACAAGCTCCGCTTCTTCTGCCAACGCCACGATAGCATACCAATAGGAGGCAGAGCTCCAGTCGCCCTCCACATTATAAGTATAATCTTCTTCACTTTTCTTATGATATGCCTGCTTACTCACAGAGATAGCATTCCCCTGCCAGACACCGTAAACACGAAACTCTTCGAGCATTTTAAGTGTCATGTTGATGTAAGGACGTGAAGTAACTTCTCCCTTAAACTTAATGACAAGTCCGTTCTGTAATGCGGGAGATATTAGGAGCAACGCAGAAATGAACTGGCTGCTGACATTCCCATCTATTTCAATCTCACCGCCTTTTAACGTACGGCCTTCCACTCTTAATGGCGGAAAACCTTCTTTTTCGACATAAGTAATATTTGCACCCAACTGATTTAGCGCATCAACAAGAATCCCGATCGGACGCTGTTTCATTCTTTCAGAACCTGCAAGAATACGAACACCCGGCCTTGTAGCATAATATGCAGTAAGGAAACGCATTGTTGTTCCGGCAGGACCAACATCAATAGTTTGCAGTCCGGGAGTGTATAGAATTTCTTTCAGAGTTTCAGTGTCCTGAGCTTTGGCAATATTCGTTATTTCAAATTCTTCCTCACACAAAGCCTGAATGATGAGGGCTCTGTTGCTTTCGCTTTTTGAAGCAGTGAGTTCAATTGTTCCATTGATCTTCTTTGAAGGATGAGAAATCCGATAGTTCATATTAAAGAATTTGTTTGGCTTCCTGTTCGTAATAGTTTAAAGCTTCCGTTATAACAGTTACATCAGCTGTTTTGTTTATTTCACATTTTCCAATGTCTGATAATAACGAAAAATTGATGGTATCATTTTCATTCTTCTTGTCGTGCTTCATGATCGAGACCAGCTGTTTAACATCTGTTTTCCCGGGATTCACATGCTTATATGTTTTAAGGATAAATGAAGTTATCTCTTTTAAGGCGGGCTTTGATAAACCTGCCACTTTGTGTGAGATATAAGCCTCACATATCATTCCGATAGCAATCGCTTCTCCGTGAAGCAAAGGCTTTTTGCTTTTCTTTTCAAGAGAAAGAGTTTCCAGGGCATGCCCGATCGTATGACCGAAATTTAAAATCTTCCTTAAACCCTTTTCCTTTGTATCTTCGCTTACAATCGCGTTTTTAATAGTAATTGATGCTGTAATGATGTCTTCAAGACCAGAATGATCAGCTAGATCAAAGCGTTTTACTTTTTGCCAGTAATCATGATCAGCCACAAGGGCGTGTTTGATGATCTCAGCAAAGCCTGATAATTGCTGCGACCTTTCAAGTGTAGATATAAATTCAGAGTTTACAAAAACTGCTTTAGGAGTACTGAAAACACCGATCTCATTTTTCAGGTTATTCAGATCGATACCGGTCTTTCCTCCTACAGAGGCATCTACCTGCGATAATAATGTAGTGGGTATATTAATGAAATCAATTCCCCGCTTAAAGGTAGAAGCTATAAATCCGCCCATATCACTGATCACTCCGCCTCCAATATTTACAAACAAAGACTTTCGGTCAGCCCCGAATTCACTTAAAGTGTTCCAGATATGAATACAGACTTCAATGGATTTATTTTCCTCACCGCTTTCAATTTCAATGATCTCGGCATCTTTAAAATATTCTATCTTTTCTACCAGCTGCGGATAACAATATTTAAGTGAATTTTCGTCAACAAGAATAAATATGCCGGAATAGCTTCCTTTGGCCGCTTTGAAAAAACGGTTTATTTCTGTGGTAATATCTTTATTTATAAAAACGGAATAACCCGCTGACTTGATCTGTGTCATAAAAATAGGTTATACAAATATAATCAAAGCAATTAATTGATTTCCTTACTGTAACGAATAAATATTTTGATTTTATTTATCGCCAGAAGGCCTTATATTTGAGGAATAATTACAAAATATGCTTTCATTCAATAATACCGAAGTCGCTTTTTCAGGAAAATCAAATAATGACCTTAACCGCTCTTACTGGCTGTTTAAAATGGTCTCCAACAGTACCTTTGTTAACCTGGGTAAATCACTCACTACTTTTGCGATCAAGACCTATCTTCCTATCAAGGGATTGATCAAAGCAACCATCTTTAAACAGTTCTGCGGGGGCGAAACCATTGAAGAATGCGATAAGGCGATCAAAGAACTTGCAAAGTTTAAAATCGGGACTATCCTTGACTATTCTGTAGAAGGCAAAGAATCTGAAAAGGATTTTGATGCCTGCAAAACAGAAACCATCCATACAATTGAAAAAGCAAAGACCAATTTTAATATACCATTCTGTGTTTTTAAAGTAACAGGATTAGCACGCTTTGAGCTCCTTGAAAAAGTAAGTGCAAAAGAAACACTTACCTCTGAAGAACAAATGGAATTCGGGCGTGTTCAGCTCAGAGTAAGTGCAATCTGTAAAGCCGCTTATGATGCAGGAGTTCCTGTTTTTATTGATGCAGAAGAAAGCTGGATCCAGGAAGCAATCGATAATCTGGCCAACCAGATGATGGTGCTTTACAATACAGAAAAGGCTATCGTGTATAACACATACCAATTGTATCGTAAAGACAGACTTACTTACCTGCGTTTATCTTACGAAAAAGCAAAAGAGAATAGTTATTTCTTAGGGGCGAAGCTTGTAAGAGGCGCTTATATGGAAAAAGAACGTGCAAGAGCAACCGAAAAGAATTATCCTTCTCCCATCCAGGATTCAAAAGAAAATTCGGACCGCGATTATGATGCTGCCCTGGAATTCTGTATCGAACATATTGATCGTATTGCAATTTGTGCCGGTACACACAATGAGAACAGCTCAATGAAGCTTGCTGAGCTGATGAAAACAAAGAATATAAGTCCTGAGAACAAACACATTTATTTCTCTCAGCTTCTAGGCATGAGTGATCATATCAGCTTTAACCTTGCCAATGAAGGTTATAATGTGGCTAAGTATGTACCTTACGGACCTGTGCGTGAAGTTCTTCCTTACCTGATCCGCAGAGCACAGGAGAACACTTCTGTAAAAGGTCAGACAGGACGCGAATTAAGTCTTATCATCAAAGAAAAAGAAAGAAGAAAATCAGCGTAGACAATTAATATTTAAGAATAAATCCATGAAGAAGATACTCTGTTTTATTCTTGTTATTTTTCTTGTACACTTAAGCTTTAGTCAAACTGCGACAAAAGGAAAACCTATTTCCGGAGATTGCAAAAAAGCAATTCCATTAACCATTAGTAACCGCTTATTTTATGGCATCACTGATTCCCTAAAAGGTTACGGGGATGTTCAGGAAATAAAAAAAGGAAATCACCTCCTCTTTGAAGGTGAACATAACTCGGCCTGGTATCTGCTTACATTCGGACGGGATGGAGAAATGATATTTGATATTACTCCCGCAGATTCCACCAATGATTACGATTTTTTATTGTACCCATATACAGATTCCACTTTCTGTGAAAACTTCCGTAAAAATCAAAACAAACCCTTGCGTTCTAACTTATCCAATGTTAAAAGATCCGTTAGAGGTATAACCGGACTTGCACGTGCGGGCGAACTCAAACCAAGCATTGGAAAAGGCATTGGTAATGCTTATTCAAATTCATTGTCTGTAAAAAAAGGTGAAAAATATATGCTCATCCTCGACAATGTAACTCCGAATGGAAAAGGACATACACTTGAATTTAATTTTATTAAAGATGTTGAGATCAAGGGAAGAATATTGAATTCAGATAGTATTCCTGTTATTGCAGATATTACAATTTCAAATGTAAAAGGACAAACAGTTTTAGAAACGAAGACCAATACTAATGGTGAATACAGCATTAAAACTTCATTGAACGAAAATCAGAATTATACAGTAATAGCCACTTCTGATAGTACTTTCGTGGATGTAAGAACAATTAATACCAAAGAATTAAAAAAAGATCAGACTATATTTCCTGAAATAAAAATGGTACTTCCAAAATTAAAGAAGGGAAGTAAATATAAAATGGAAAGCATTAATTTTTATGGTAATATTTCTCAGCTCTTACCTTCATCTCTTCCATCAGTGGAGGCTTTATACCGATTAATGAAGAAGAATAAAAAGATGGTAATACTCATCGAAGGCCATGTAAATGATCAGGGGTCTGGAGATAAAGGCTTTATTCAAGCTCTTTCGGATGATAGAGCTAAAACAGTTTATAATTATCTTGTTAAGAAAGGGATTAATAAAGAGAGAATGTCCACTATCGGGCTTGCAAATAAATTTCAATTATTCCCACGCCCAAAAACTGAATCAGAAATGCAAGCCAACAGACGGGTTGAGATCAAAGTGATCTCAATCGATTAATCTAATTACGGAGGGTCATCCCGTGGATGACACGGAATCAACTATCGATTCTCGATTTACAAGATTAACGTATTTATTTATGAACTACATTTACTGAAATTCTTCATCATGCAAAACAGCCAGGGCACTATCATCCGTACAGCAGAATTCAATATTGTTTTAAGAACATATATTTTACTATATGTTGGATTCTTTCTGACAATATCTGTAATCGGTATTCCCCTTGCAATCGTTTGGTTCTGCGGGGTCGGACAATGGTATTCACGTCACTATTTCGCTAAGCTTGAATGTGTGCTGACGGATAAAAACCTTTCATTCAAAAAAGGAATCATTGTTCAATTCGAAAAAACAATTCCGCTTGAGAATATACAGGACATGTCATTTATTGAAGGTCCGCTGTTAAGACATTTTAATCTTTGTGTTTTAAAAATTGAAACTGCAGGAGGCTCTGCACACAATGCAGCTAATCACATGAGCCTGGTAGGAGTAAAAGATGCACAGTCTTTTCGCTTGCAGGTTCTGGAACAGCGTACACTTTTAAAAGATCACCAGGGTTCTCACCAGGATCAGAGTGTATTGTATGATATTAAAGAAAGTCTGTTGAGAATTGAAGGTTTGTTGGCGAAGAAATAATTTATAAACAGGCCGTAATCTGGAACCATTAATAGACCCTTTACGCAAAATAATGCGTAAAGGGTTTTATCTTTACAATATGAAGAGTTTAGTTGCATTATTTCTAATAACCTCATTAACTGTTAAAATAAGCGCTCAAGTTAATCTTGTTCCAAATCCTTCATTTGAAGATACCACTGGTTGCCCAACAAATATTAGTCAATTGAACAAATGCATATTCTGGATAAATCCTAACTCAGCCGGACCTGATTATTTCAATTCATGCGCAGATTATTTCACAACATATTCAAGTGTTCCGTTTAATGCTTTTGGATTTCAACAAGCTCATACTGGTAATGCGTACGTAGGCCTTCTCTTATATCAAAAAACTATATCCGGAGGCGCATACAACTATCGAGAATATATCCAGACAACCTTAAATGACACTTTAAAAAAAGACGCAAATTATTGTGTTTCATTTTTTATTAATTATTCATCAGTAATTAATATCGCAATAGATCAGGTAGGTCTTTTTATTTCAAACAATGCTATTAGCGCTTCCACGCCTATTACTTTACCAGCCTCACCACAAATAATATCTCCTTCTGGATTTTTTTTAACTGATACTGTGAATTGGTATAAAGTGGAGGGAATATATTCAGCAGCAGGAGGAGAAAAATTTATTACCATAGGTAATTTTAGAGATGAAACTTCTACTGATACCATCCACACTGACTCAAATCCTCCTTCTTGCGCATACTATTACATTGATGATGTAAGTATAATCGAAATAAAAACGGCTCGTGCTGGTGCTGATACATTGATTTGCCCCGGAGAGCCTATACAAATAGGCGCTCTTCCGGATTCTGCTATAAGCTATAGCTGGCAGCCAGCTACCGGATTAAACAATCCGAATATTTCTAATCCTACTGCAAACCCATCCCAGACCACCACCTATTATTTAACAGCAACTGCCGCCTGTGATTACATTTCAACCGACACAATTATTGTTTCTGTATTGACATGCGATACAAACAATACAGTTAGCAGTATAAGTATTCCCAATGTTTTCACTCCAAATAATGATCATGTAAATGATTTGTTCAAGATAACAACAAACAACATAACAACCTTCAATTGTAAAATTTATAACCAATGGGGTGTTTTAGTTAACGAACTGACAAACATTAACCAATCCTGGGGTGGAAGAACAACAACAGGAATAGAATGCAGTGAGGGCATTTATTATTTTTTACTTTCTGCTGAAGGAACTGATGATAAAATATATAATGAAAGTGGTTTTGTGCAGTTGATTAGATAAATTTACTTACACTCACACGTATCCTTCTCAAAATTCAGATCTATTGCAGTCACTACTCTTGAAATAGTATCACAATCTGCAATAACAATTCTTACCTGTTGCCCGTCTGTTGTTTTCCCTTCTACTGCATATGTTCCGCAAGGCTTGTCATGTACCTCACTTTTGTCGTAGTTGACCTTTCCTGTTTTTAAAACATCCCTGATCTCGGCTTCTGTAATGTTCCTGCACTTCATTCTGCATTCACCATGCTGGGTCAATTCCAGTTTCTGGTAACTTAATTCTTCCAGTTTTGCAGAACCCGGCATTTTACATCCACGGCCTTTGAAAAGAATACTTACAGCTAAACAGCCTAATAAAAACCCAAAACCATAAAATCGTAATCGTCTGTAAAGGTCAGCGTTTTTGGAAGGCAATTTCATTAGAGGAAAATGTTAAAGGTTAAAAGTTAAAGGTTAAACGATATAAGAAATCATTTTTTAGCCGCACAGGTTCTCGATACTTCGCTAACGCTCAACTCGAACTGACAACCACAAATCGGAATCCAAATCACATACCGGCCATAAAGAGGTTAATATCCTTGTAAGGAAGCTTGAACATTTCACCAAGAACATGACTTGTGAGGACTCCGTTATAAACATAAATTCCGTTACGTACTCCTTCATCTCTTCTCAACATATTTTCCACTCCTCCTTCTTCTCCTATGTTTAAAAGAATAGGTGCGAAGATAGTGCTCAATGCATAAGATGCAGTGCGGGAAACACGTGATGCAATATTAGGAACGCAATAATGAATAACACCGTGCTTGCGGAAAACAGGCTTTGAATGATTGGTAACTTCAGAAGTTTCAAAACATCCTCCCTGGTCGATGCTAACATCAATGATCACAGAGCCGACTTTCATTTCACTTACCATCGTTTCAGTCACAACGCATGGTGTTCTTCCATTCTGCGCCCTGATAGCACCGATCACAACATCAGCTGTTCTTAAATGTTTTGCAAGTACGCGAGGCTGGATCACGGAAGTGAAGATCCGCGTTCCGATATCACTTTGTAAGCGTCTTAATTTATAGATTGAATTATCAAATACTTTTACTGAAGCACCTAAACCCAATGCAGCACGTGTAGCGAATTCACCAACAGTACCGGCACCAAGGATCACAACTTCGGTTGGAGAGATCCCGGAGATTCCTCCAAGCAAAGCACCTTGTCCATTATTCACATTACTTAAATATTCAGCTGCGATCAAAATAGATGTTCCTCCCGCGATCTCACCCATGGAACGGATCACGCTGTAAATGCCATCCTGATCTTTGATCCAGTCGAAAGCAACTGCAGTGATCTTTTTAGCCATTAATTGTTTCAGAAAATCTTCAGGCTGAACTGTAAGCTGCAATGCCGAAATAAGCGTTTGCTTCTGCTGCATCATCTCGATCTCCTGGGGAGAAGGAGGTGCAACTTTTAGAATAATATCTGCTTTGTAAACATCTTCGGGACTGTAAACGATCTGTGCTCCTGCTTCGCTGTAATCATGATCCTGAAAATTAGCCATCTTCCCCGCATTTGTCTCGACTACTATTCTGTGACCATTATTGGTAAGCAATGCCACAGCATCCGGTACCAATGCCACACGATTTTCCTGGAAAGAGATCTCTTTTGGAATTCCAATGAACAGTTTACCTTTCTTGCGTCCCACTTCCAGCATTTCTTCCTGTGGCATTAATGCTGTTTGGGTAAGTGAAGCCAATAATTCCTTTGATGTTTTCATGAGCCGAAATAAGAATAAAACAAATTTAAGGAATCTTACCTAAAGTTTTTTAAAAGGAAAGATTAGTTATTAAAGAAGGGTTGTTGATTAGTGCGGATTCTTTACCACGGAGAAGCGGAGGGCACAGAGAGCCACAGAGAAGTATCTCACCACTAAGGCACTAAGAACACGGAGAAACACTAAGAAATAACAAAGAACCACGGATTTTACCACTAAGACACTTAGGGAAAGAGAAACACTGAGGAAAATCGTATCAATCATAATAAAATCATAATCGCCAAAGGCGATCATAATCATTTTTTATCATAAAAAGATCTGTGAAATCTGCGTACGAAAACTAAAACGCAATCACCCTCTTTTCACCATCTTTAGTAATGGTTACTTTTTCGTATTCCAAAGGGAGAAGCTCCGCTATCTTTTCAGGCCATTCAATAAAACAGTATGCTTTGGAATAAAAATAATCTTCGTACCCAAGATCATATGCCTCTCCTACATTCTTTAGCCTGTAAAAATCAAAGTGATAGATCTTAATTCCCTTAGCAGACATATATTCATTTACAATGGAATATGTCGGACTGCTAATGTTTTCTTTAACACCAAGCTCTTCACAGATCGCTTTGATTAGGGTAGTTTTGCCTGCTCCCATCTCACCATAAAAAGCGACAACACGTGAGCCATCGAAAGACTTGATCAGAGTCTTTGCAGCTTCCGGTAATTCTGAAATATTATTGAGGATGATCTTTGACATAACATTATCTTGTTTTGCGGAACTCTTCATTCCCCCGCTTCCAGTTCTTTAATTCAAGTGAAGTCTGATCTATCAGTACGATTTTATGTCGCCATTTCTTTCCGTCTTCACCTTTGATAAAGATCTTGCTTCCTTTTATTTTATATGCACATTCAGTCACTTTTATTCCTTCAGGTGTTATTGCGGTACACCTGTATGTTGTATCCAGGAAAGCAATTGTAGTAAGAGTCGAGTCTTTGCATTTAACACATCTCCAGGTTCCTGTCAAAAGATCACCATTCGATCTTTTTGACCCCCTTTGTGCAAACAACAAGCAGTGATTCATAATTAAAAGAAAAAGCAACAGGCGTTTCATTTTACTTTGCTGATAATGTAATGTATGGTATGATCATTTCCTCAAGAGATACACCTCCATGCTGAAATGTATTACGATAATAACCTACATAATAATTGTAATTGTTCGGATAAGCGAAGAACATATCTTCTTTCGCAAAAATAAAAGCCTGGCTAACATGCTGCTTCGGTAAAAATGCATCACCGGGATTACGAACTTCAAAAACATCCTTTTTCACATAATCCAGGCTCTTTCCTTGTTTATAACGAAGATTGGTATTTACATTTTTATCTCCCACCACTTTTGTCGGCTCAGTAACTTTAATAGTTCCATGGTCTGTTGTGATCACCATCTTACATTTCTTTGCCGCGATCTGTTTAATGATCTCATGCAAAGGTGAATGCTCAAACCAGGATACAGTGATCGAACGATAAGCGCTTTCATCATCTGCAAGCTCACGGATCACTTCCATTTCCGTACGTGCATGCGACAGCATATCAACAAAATTATAAACGATCACATTGAGCTTATTCTGCATCAGGTTACTCATGTTCTCAGAAAGTTTTTTTCCTGCAGCATGATTCGTGATCTTATGATAACTCATTTTCACATCTTTACCCAAACGTTTCAACTGCTCAGCAAGAAGTTCTTCTTCGTGAAGATTCTTTCCTCCCTCTTCTTCATCATTCAGCCATAATTTAGGGAATCTCTTTTCTATCTCACTTGGCATCAATCCCGCGAAAAAAGCATTACGTGCATATTGAGTAGCAGTCGGTAATATGCTGCAATACAACTCTTCTGATTCTACTTTAAAATATTCAGATATGATTGGCTGGATCATTTTCCACTGATCATAACGAAGATTATCGATAAGAACAACAAATGTTGTTTCTTTTGTATCAAGCATAGGAGCAACACGCTGCTTGAAAATCGTATGTGAGAACATTGGTGGAGTTCCATTCTTTCCGTTCAGCCAGCCGATGTAATTATTCTCAATGAACTTACCGTATAGCTTATTCGCTTCAGACTTCTGCATTTTCAGGATCTCTGACATACTTTCATCCTTGCTTTTCTCAAGCTCAAGCTCCCAATAAACTAATTTTTTATAAACCTCCTGCCATTCAGGCCAGCCAAGCTTATCACCCATTGTCATACCGATCTGACGAAATTCCTGCTGATAATTAGAGGTTGTTTTTTCAGATATCAGACGTTTATTATCAAGTGTTTTTTTAAGTGAGAGTAAGATCTGATTCGGGTTAACAGGTTTGATGAGGTAATCCGAGATCTTTGAACCGATCGCATCTTCCATCAAATGTTCTTCCTCGCTTTTTGTGATCATGATCACCGGTAGATCAGCATATTTTGATTTTAAACGATTCAATGTTTCAAGGCCGGATAAGCCAGGCATATTCTCATCGAGCAGCACTACGGAATAATCTTTCTTTTCAGCAAATTCCAAAGCTTCATCACCACTTGCAGCAGAATCAACATCATAACCTTTATCTTTCAAAAATAGGATATGCGGTTTCAAAAGATCTATTTCATCATCAGCCCATAAAACATTAATTCTTTCCATAAAAAATCTATTTAATTATTTAGTTTATAAAGTTAAGTTTTAAACTCTTATCATAGAGCTTATTTAAATTTTATTACTTTTTTCAGATCCATTAGCTTCTCCCGGATGAACTCCTCATAACTATTCAATCATGTATCTTCTGATAGCTATCAGGAGCAGCTCCGCGTAATGAAGAATCTCATATCTTTGCCCTGATGAATTCATTTTCAAACAAATTAAAGATCTTTAACGATCCTATTTACGGTTTCGTATCCATCCCTTATGAAATCATTTACGACCTGATCGACCATCCATGGTTTCAACGCTTGCGAAGGATCAAGCAGCTGGGACTTACCAATCTTGTTTATCCCGGAGCACTTCATACCCGATTTCATCACGCTATGGGTGCAATGCACTTAATGGGACAGGCAATCGAAGTCCTGCGATCAAAAAATCATACCATCACCGAAGAAGAAGCAAAAGGAGTTACAATTGCTATCCTACTGCATGATATAGGACATGGCCCATTTTCTCACGCCCTGGAACACAGTATCGTGAATAACATTAATCATGAAGACATCTCAGAACTCCTTATGAGCAGGCTCAATGAAGAGTTCAACGGAGAGCTTTCCCTTGCCATAAGGATCTTTCAGAATAAATACAAGAAAAAATTTCTACACCAGCTGGTTTCCAGCCAGCTTGATATGGACCGGCTAGACTATCTGAAAAGAGACAGCTTTTTTACCGGTGTTTCCGAAGGAGTTGTGAGTTCGGACAGGATCATCAAAATGCTTAACGTTGTAAACGATGAGCTTGCCATAGAAGCAAAAGGCATTTATTCTATAGAAAAATTCATTATTGCCCGAAGACTAATGTATTGGCAGGTATATCTTCATAAAACAGTATTGAGCGCTGAAAATTTATTAGTGAACATTCTAACCAGGGCAAAAGATCTTGCAGAAAAAAATGTGGAATTATTCTGCACTCCTCAGCTGAGACTCTTCCTCTATAATAAATACAGCAAGGCGGATTTTATCAATGACCGTTCTCTTCTTGAAACTTTTGCAAAGCTGGATGATTATGACATCATGGCCTCCATTAAAGTATGGACGGATCATGCGGATCTGGTCCTTTCAATGCTTTGCAGACAAATGGTTGACAGAGAATTATTCAAAGTAGAATTGCAAAAGAACCCTTTCAAAGAAGACAAGATCCAGCCCATCCGAAAGGAGATCAAGAAACGTTATAAATTGACCGACAAAGAAACTGAATATTTTGTTCTAACAGGAACTGTGGCGAATGATGCTTATCGTGCTGATAAGATCAGGATCAATATTTTGTCGAAAGACGGAAGCTATTGTGATATCACGGAAGCGTCCGATCAGCTGAATGTTGATGTACTTGCGAAGACAGTTAAAAAATATTATTTGTGTTATCCTAAATAGTCATGAGTCGGGAGAACGGAGTTTGTAGACGGTTCACCTGATTAATATAATTTTTCAAGACAATTTTCGGGCTATAAACTATTTCTTCGCTTCTTTGTGCCTTCGAGGTAAAACCCTTTTCCCTTCAACATTTGTGCACAAAATTTCCCCTCAAACAGCTATTAATTCAATAATTTGTATAATTTTGAGACATTAAAATTTCAGGCTGGAATTTTTTTGTGGGATTTACTCTGCCGATTCATTTTTCACCTGAAAAACTGAGCATTTACATGAATTTTATTGCTTAAGGAAACAGGATTGGTTGGCAGTACTTCAAAATTTGCCTGAAATAAATTCAAGATAGTAATTGGTAAAAGAAATAAATTAAAAAGATGAGTGTTAAACAAAGAACTTTAAAATCTGCGGTAACTATTTCCGGAGTTGGATTACATACAGGGAAACAGGTAACACTGACTTTTGTTCCTGCTGCGGATAATCATGGCTATAAATTCCAGCGTGTAGATCTGCCGGGGAACCCCATCATTAATGCGGATGTTGATAATGTAGTTGATACTTCGAGAGGGACAACACTTGAGCAAAATGGAGCAAGAGTGCATACCACAGAGCATGTTCTTGCAGCTCTTGTTGGCCTGGAAATAGATAATGTAATGATTCAGCTTGACGGCCCTGAAATGCCTATCATGGATGGCAGCTCAATGCCTTTTGTAAAGATCCTGGAAGAAACCGGTGCCGTGGATCAGAATGCGGAACGAATCTATTTCGAACTGACAGAAAATCTTACTTATGAAGATCCAATCAAGAAAGTAGAAATGCTTGCTGTTCCCCAGGATGAATACAGAGCTACTGTTATGGTGGATTATAACTCAGATGTATTGGGAACTCAGCATGCTTCAATGTATCATATCGGGGAGTTCAAAAGCGAAATCGCAATGTGCAGAACCTTTGTTTTCCTTCATGAACTTGAAGCGCTTCTTGCCCACAACCTTATCAAAGGCGGTGATCTGAATAATGCGATTGTGTTGGTAGATAAAGAAGTTTCTAAAGAACAGATCGCGCATCTTCAAAAAGTATTTCATCGTGAAGATGTTGAGATCAAAGGAAAAGGAGTGTTAAACAATACTACTCTTCATTATTTTAACGAACCTGCACGTGCACGTTCTTGCTGCAAGACCTGGTCATGCCGGAAATATCGCTTTTGCAAAGAAGATCAAAGAGCTTATCAAAGCGAAAAAGAAAGGACTTGTAAAATTCGATCTTACCAAAGAACCAATTTATAATATCAATGATATCACCCGGATGCTTCCACATCGTTATCCTTTCCTGATGGTCGACAAGATCATCGAAATGGACAATCAGGGAATTGTCGGAGTGAAAAATGTTACAATGAATGAACCTTTCTTCCAGGGCCATTTTCCTGACAACCCGGTTTTTCCAGGTGTAATGCAGATAGAAGCAATGGCGCAGGTAGGAGGAATATTTGCATTATCTCAGGTAGAAGACCCTGAATATTACAGCACTTATTTTATGAAAATAGATGGTGTAAAATTCAAGCAAAAAGTCCTTCCGGGAGACACTATCGTATTTAAACTTGCTCTTGAAAGTCCTATCCGCAGAGGATTAGTAAACATGAGAGGAATTGCATATGTAAACGGGAAAGAAGTTTGTGAAGCTGTTATGCTTGCACAAGTGGTTAAGGACAAACAACCTAAAGATGCCAAAGCGGCTGTAACAGCATGAGCAATTTAAGCTATATTCATCCGGAAGCTAAGATCGGTAAAAACGTAACAGTATCCGCCTTCTCAAGCGTTTATGAAAATGTGGAGATAGGAGACGGAACCTGGATCGGTCCGAACGTTACAATTTTTTCAGGTGCACGCATAGGAAAGAATTGTAAAATATTCCCTGGAGCTGTTATTGCAGCCGTTCCGCAGGATTTGAAATACAAAGGAGAAGATTCTGTTGTGGAGATCGGTGATAACACTATCATTCGTGAATGTGTAACAATCAACCGAGGAACTGTTGACAAGATGAAAACCAAGATTGGTGACAATTGCCTGCTAATGGCTTACGTGCATATAGCGCATGACTGCATCCTTGGAGATAATATCATCATTGCAAATAGTGTTAACCTTGCCGGTCACGTTGATATTGAAGATTATGTGATCATTGAAGGCGGGACCGGTGTCGGTCAGTTCGTAAGAATAGGTGCACACGCATTTGTGTCCGGTTTGACAGGTGTAAGAAAAAATGTTCCTCCTTTCACCAAAGCAGCCCGTGAACCGCTTCAATATGTTGGAGTGAATTCTGTTGGCTTACGCAGAAGAGGTTTCAGCAACGAAACCATTCTACAGATCGAAGATATTTACAGAACACTTTATGTGAAAGGACTTAATGTTTCAAATGCCTTAGCTTATCTTAGATCGGAGTCTGGAGAACGAAGAAGCAGATAATTTTAATAAAAACCGAATGTCGTCCCGACCGCAGTGGAGGGCTCTAAATTCTTTATCATTATTTAATCTGTAATATCAATTATCACGCTCCATTCAGTTTCATTTTAAAATGAACATCACTCTCAGCAACATAGGCAAACGCTACAATTACGAATGGATCTTTCGAAAGATCGATCATCAATTCTCCTCGGAAAGCAATTACGTGCTGCTCGGCTCCAATGGTTCAGGAAAATCAACCCTCCTTCAGGTAATTGCCGGAAACCTGATTCCTTCCGAAGGTCAAATAAAATTTAATTTAAACAATACAGAGATCGATCAGGAAGAGATCTACCATCATATTAGTTTTGCTGCCCCTTACCTCGATCTGCTTGAAGAATTTACTCTTACTGAATCTATCGAATTTCAGAAACAGTTCAAGCCTTTCAGATCCGATCTGGAGACCGATGAGATCATTAATATCACCGGCCTCCGAAAATCAAAGGATAAACAATTAAAGTTTTATTCTTCAGGAATGAAACAGCGTGTCAAACTTGCTCTTGCTGTACTTGCTGACACACCACTCCTTCTGCTGGATGAACCAACATCCAATCTTGACAAGAATGCAATCGATTGGTATCAGAAACTTATTGATGAACATTCTAAAAGCAGGCTCATCATCGTGGCATCCAATCAGCAGGAATATGAATACACTTTTTGTAACAAAGAATTCAGAGTTGAAGATTTTAAATAACATCACTTTTCTCTCCCCACAATCAACACTTATTTCATTGTATAAGTATTGAAATTTTTATTTCTAACCTTTTTTGCTTTTTTCTTTTTGTCTGAAGGAAACCATTTTGTGCTTGCAAAACCGTTACCATCAACTTTTCTACGACTGTTCTCAACCTGTTCTCTTCTTACAGAAGTACCATTGTGCGCAATGTTCTTATCCTTTTTGCGCTTTTCAAAATGCTGAACCTGTTTTCTAACTTTCACTTTACCTTTAAACATACTTTGTTTTTCATTTCCAAGGTGTGATGCTGTCTGAGCTGTTACCAGTCCTGATAAACCTAAGATCAGGGAGGTGATTAAAATAAATTTTTTCATTTTTATATAGTATTTAATTGTTTCTACATGTGCTATAGAAAACGAAATGCCGTAAATCTCCAAACCCCTTATCAAATGTACAAAAGAGCGATATCTGTGTTTAAGATAACTTTTCGGGATGCCAAATGAACAGAAAATGTGTTTGACGTTTAACCTAAGAAATGAAGTTTCAAAATGATGTTTTATGGGGAATGGGGAAATCGCTGGTCAATATGCACTCAATTATTTCTTTTATCTCAACATGATATTTGATCAGAAGAACTTTTTATTTAAAAAGAATAATGGCTAATAGTGTATTGAAAGTAAAAGACATAAAAAAACCTCCCGAAGGAGGTTTCTTTTTATTTACTATTCTTAGTGACCTTTATACTCTTTGAATAATCTTCTGCATCTATTTTTAAGATATACATCCCATCTGCTAAGCTGGCATCTTCAAATGAGAAAGGAATAGAATGCTTTCCGCTTTTCTGTAAACTTTCCGGAACAATTTCCATAACCTTTTTGCCGATCACAGAATATACTTTTATAGATACCTGTTTATCTTCGGGTAATTCATAGCTAATGCTCAGCTGATCGGAAACAGGATTAGGGAATACATCAAAACTAAACTCATTAGATTCAAAATGAGCAATGAACTTATCATCGGAAGATATATTCCGTTCAAAGGATTCATTTCTATCTTCACCGGTGTTTGATGTCCAGTGAGAAAACGTATAACCTGAATTCGGCAATGCAGTTATTTTAACCGGTACACCATCAAAATATACTCCTTTCCAAGGTAATGAATCGGGAATCACAGTGCTTATTTTAATTTTTCCCGCTCCAGCAGGCATAACATCAAGCTCCACATCCACCTGTTTTGTTAAACCGAATTCAGCCTGGATATGATCTCTTGCAAAACCTTTTCGGGCACTGTTAAATGCTACTATATTATTTATTTCGGTTGTCCAGGCAGAATAGGTTCCTCCCCATTTATTAAAATGAAGATTCATTACTGCATTTATTTCATCTCTCATTTGAAATAAAGTTTTCTGAACATTGGACTCCGCGTATTTAGTATTAATAAGATCGGCATACCTGTTCACAAAATAATTTTTGAATTGGGTATTCATAAGCAGAGCATCAAACATTTCGGAATGCTCATTCGTCACAAACGGGAACCTCGCCCTGTTCAAATAATTTTTGTACGCTGCACTGTATAATCCCATTCCCCAATCCAGGTCCCAAAGGATATAACGCCATTTGCCCCCCTGCTCTTTCGGCCTCCATAATTTTATATTGTTAACCCAATCTCCAACCCAGTCGGTATTACCATAATATGTTTCAGCAATAAAATAATCTGTAAAATTTTCAACATCAAGCATCTTACTTACCCTTGTATAATAGCTGGACGAGGCAGCATCAGCGGTAGTTATGTAATTATGCATATTATAAAATCCTGTATCTGATCCTGCAATGGTATAGATAATTCCGGAGTGTTCAAGAAAGTCGATCTTATCAGCTTCGTAACCGTGATTCTTTTCTATATAGACTTCGTCCTGGCGTTCCCTGATCTCATAAAAACCCCAGAAATTTCCATTCAGATAAACTACTGCCGGCTGATAGGCCATGTAATCTACAAACTGACTTTTCATAATGCGTTGCATGAAAGCATCTCTGAAATGTGTTCCTTCATTATCAGTTCCACCGTTTCTAAGTATTATATCACGGTAGGAACCGATGTATTTTTTTTCCGGAATAAGAGGTTGAGTCAATTCAGGTAAACCATAATGCGCACGGCATTTTATTTTAAAACTCTTTTGAGGAAATGTCCGTGAGTAACCACCGAATATTTTAAGTCCGGCTGATGTTTCAAAACGTTTGATATTATTAACATCAAAATATTCTACATAACATTGCTTTTCAATATCCTGCCAGTAGTTAGCACCAAAATGAGGAAAAGCCGTATCAGCATTTGGTCCGGTTACATACATACCGGTTGTTGAGTCAAAGAGGTCAACAGGATCTATTGTAACTGAAAAAACAGGCATTTCTATATTGGTCTCATTTATAAAAAATGTTTTTTTCACAACAGGACTCGGCAGCTTACCGGTTGTGCTGAATGTTCTTGCGGCCACGATCTTTGTGTTATTGACACTTATTGTTCCTGAATAAACAGGAGATGTTGCTGTCGGAATAGATCCATCTTCGGTGTAACGTATCTGTCCTGAAGTAGAACTCACACTTACAGTTTGTGGACTGTTAAAAAATCCTCCATTGTTTGACATTACAGGCGCAGGCTCATATCCCGGATAACAAACCGAAGGGTTATTGCTTCCTCCAAAACTCGGCACATTGAAAAAGCACCAGTTTGCTGATCCATCCGGATTTCTGCCGTAGGAATGATTGGTCTGTAGGGAAGGCTGAATATAAAACTCGTCAATTTCAGCACCTATCGAATTTTTAAGAATGATCTTGTAATCATCATTAGATATCTTAAACGACATATGTCTGAATGATCCGCTTATAATTGTGTCTTTCCCGGAAGCTAATAACTTAATGAAACCATAAGCTGGGATCGTCATTGCCGGGAAGAACCATTGTTTGGAATTGTTCTTTATCAGTGAATAATTCTGAAGATTCACTGAGGAACTTCCGGTATTATATAACTCTATCCAGTCCTCGGGCGCCCCATGTTCGTCATTGTTAATAGAAGTGTTTGTATAAGAAACTTCATTAATAACCACCTGAGCATTTAAAGCCAGGGATAAAAAAAAGAAAATTGAATAAATGTATAAGTGTTTCATGAGCATAAATTTTATTCATACGATTGTGATACAAATCACTATTACCGCGACAATATGCATAACACTATTTTCATGCCTGCCCAATTTCTCCTTTCCTCATAGCTGTTTTGGCGAATATTTTGTGGCTTGAATTGTACAAACTAAAAAACATTAAAAAATGAGTCACGCATTTGTTAAAGAAGGAGATGATCAATGGCTGCATGAGATCCAGCCCACTATGGATGCACTTATACATTTTCTAACCAAGGAAAACGGAGGTGTCAGGATCTATGAGAAAAAAAGTTATTTCAGTAAGGATCATGACCGGCAAGTCCATGAAATGAACGATGGACTCACTTATGCTGTAAATGAGGAAGGAAAATGGTATATAGTTGACCTTTAAGCCACTACGTTCCTAAAACCCTGATATTTTCAGCTTTTTTTATACTTATTTAATTAATAATTTGCCTTTGTTTGAATTTTAACCGTATCTTTGTGTAAATTAATTTAATAAATAATAAAAAATGAACACAGGAACAGTAAAATTCTTTAACAACGCGAAAGGTTTCGGATTTGTTAAAGACG
>JAJTCJ010000157.1 GCA_021323165.1 Bacteroidota bacterium
TATTTAAACAGAATCAAGTAAAAAACCGGATATAATTATGTCAAAAACAAATATTTTAATCGTTGAAGATGAAAGCATTGTAGCAAAAGATATTCAACACAGCTTAAAAAAATTGGGATATACCGTTGTTGGTATGTGTTCTACCGGGGAAGATGCTATAAGAACAGCAGAAGAAATGAAGCCTGATCTGGTATTAATGGACATTATGCTTAAAGGAGATATGAGCGGGATCGAAGCAGCGGGACAGATCAGGGAAAAATTCAATATTCCGGTTATTTATCTAACAGCTTATGCAGATGAAAGTACATTGAGCAAAGCAAAAGTTTCTGAACCTTATGGTTATATCATTAAGCCTTTCAAAGAGATTGATCTTCACACATCAATTGAAATGGCGATCTATAAGCATGAAAAGGAAACAGATGTGAAAAAAGAGCGTGACTTTTTATATTCTATCGTAGAAAATAAGGAATCAAAGGACATTATTTTTGTTAAATCGAATTCCCGTTTGGTAAAAGTAAAGACCAGTGATATTTATTTTGTTGAAGCGTTGAAGGATTATGTAGTTATAAATACTGCATCAGCACGATACACCATACACTCTACAATGAAGGACATTGAAAAGAAATTACCGACAAGCGATTTTATCCGTGTTCATCGTTCTTTTATAGTACGCATCGATAAGATCGTTGCTATCGAACAGCCAAATTTGATTCTTGAAGAAGATAAAAAGCTTATTCCTATAGGCGGATCCTATAAAGACGATCTTGCCAAAAGACTTAATATGGTTTAATCACAAAACGCCTCTGAATAACAGAGGCGTTTTTTATATATCATTTTTTTATTTCCCTGATCTCAGAAACGCTTTTCACCACACATCCCGGATGTTTTATTTCAGCCGCAATGTATGCTTCTGCATAAGAAGTTGCTTTGAGTACAATTTCAAGCGCTTTGTTTTTATATTCAATTTTTACTTTCCAGTTTTTCATTTTACGCGATAGGCTGCTCTCAAAAAAGAGCATGTCAAGATTAATCCCTGTTAAATTCAAATAAGGTTAGATCAAAACAGGGGGGCCGCGCTTGCCATTACCCGAAAAACGGATATTGATACGATCTTGTTGAGGTTTGTAAGAAACCTGGGTAATGTTAAAATTATAAATTGTAAAGGATGGATTAGCTACAAAAGCAATGGAAGATGAAATGCCTCTTTTCTTTTTTCCTTTAGGATAACCTATTGTCTTCTGATCTATTTTGGAGTTTAGATCAGTATCAAAATTCTTACTTTTTTCGAAATTCGTTTTGGAAAAAACAGGAACCTGTTCCGTGCTGCTTTTGCCTGCAAACACGAAAAAGGTTAATAAAAAAGGTATTAAAAAAAGTTTTTTCACGAAGTAAAATTACAAAACATGTTTAAAAATAAAAAGCTCTTTATTAGATTTCAAAACCCCACTCATCATTGAATTCTTTTCCCGGAGTCCTTTTTCCGGGTTCAGTTTTTTTCTGAAATCTTTCATTTCTGGGCCTGGTATCTTCTTTTGTTTCTTGATATGGCTTTTCCTGAGCATCAGTCGTATTGCCTTTGCTTCCCTTGTTACTATAATGATTCTTTTTGTTACGACTCACCTTTCCCTCGTTTCCTTTTTGTCTATTGTTGCCTCTATCACCTCTGCTTTCAGCATTTTCATTTTTGCCGAGCACTTCAACCAATGCAAAATCAAGCTGTTTTTTAACGAGGTCGGCTCGCTTAACTTCTATTCTTACTTCATCTCCAAGTGTTAGTACCTTCCCGTATTTTTTGCCCCGCATGCAGTAGTTATCTTCATCAAAAAAGTAACTGTCATCCGTTAGATCTCTCTGCCTGATCATCCCTTCACAATGATTCTCAATTATCTCCACAAATATCCCCCATTCAGTAACACCGGATATTTTACCATCAAACTCCTGACCAATTTTGTCTTTAAGATACTGTACCTGCTTGTATTTTATTGATGAACGCTCCGCATCGGCAGCCAATTTTTCCATTTCGGAGGAATGTTTGCAATCCTCTTCCATTTTTTCTACATCAGGACTCTTACCTCCGTCAAGATAATGCTGCAGCAAGCGATGCACCATTACATCCGGGTATCTTCTGATAGGAGATGTGAAATGAGTATAGTATTCGAAGCCCAGGCCATAATGCCCAATGTTTTTAGTAGTATATATTGCTTTCGCCATAGTGCGGATCGCGAGCAATTCTATTACACCTGATTCTTTTTTTTCATTCACTTCTTTAAGAAGTTTATTCATAGAATCGGCAACTGTTTTTTCGTTTTGAACATTCAGCTTATAACCAAACTTTCCAACAAATTCCGCAAAGCTCTGGAGTTTATCCGGATTAGGTTTATCGTGAACACGGTAAACGAAAGGACGTTGACCTCTTTCTCTCAGAACCTGCGTTTGTTCTTTGCTGTCGGTTTGACGGCCAACAAATTCTGCAACTTTTCGGTTGGCAAGCAGCATAAAATCTTCAATGAGCTGATTGGAATCCTTAGCTATCTTAAAATATACACCTGTAGGATCTCCCGCTTCATTCAAATGAAATTTAACTTCCATTTTTTCGAATGCGATACTTCCTTTTTTAAACCTGTTTTCTCTTAAGATCTTCGCCAGTTTATCAAGCGTAAGGATTTCATCCGAAAATTCTCCTTCTCCGGTTTCAATAATCTCCTGAGCTTCCTCGTACGTAAAACGCTTGTTAGAATTAATAACCGTTCTTCCAAACCACTCTTTAAGTACTTCTGCATCTTCAGTTATTTCAAATACTGCGGAAAAGCACAGTTTTTCTTCATTCGGGCGAAGAGAACAAACATTATTGGAAAGTATTTCTGGAAGCATAGGAACAACCCTGTCAACAAGGTAAACCGAAGTAGCACGGCTGATCGCTTCTTTATCGATCATGGATCCTGGTTTCACATAATGGCTCACATCCGCAATATGAACTCCTATCTCCCAATTACCATTTTGTAATTTTTGTATGGATAAAGCGTCATCAAAGTCTTTGGCATCAACAGGATCGATCGTGAATGTGGTAACATCCCTGAAGTCACGTCTTTTAGAGATCTCTTCTGCCGTTATTTCAATAGGAATCAGATCAGCAGCACGTTCCACATCTTTTGGAAAATGGTAAGGCAGGCCATACTCTGCAAGGATAGCATGCATTTCAGTGTTATTGTCACCAACATCACCGAGAACTTCAATTACTTCTCCAATGGGATTGACTCCATTTTTAGGCCATTCTATAATCTTGGCGATTGCTTTTTGCCCATCCTTTGCGCCATTAAGTTTTTCAATAGGAATGTAAATATCTACATGCATTTTGTTGTTGCTCGGAACAAGAAATGCAAACTTTGGTGAAAGCTGTATAGTCCCGACAAAATCTGTTTTAGCGCGTTGAGTAATCTCAACGATCTCTCCTTCTTGCTTTCCTTTACGTTTCGGGTATAATAATACCCGAACAATGTCACCATGGAGGGCATTCAATGTTTTTTTAGGGTTTACCAGAACATCATCTTCCATCTCTTCGGAAATAATGTAAGCGGTGCCTGAAGCGGTCATGTCGACCTTTCCTGAAATATATCTTTCGGTACTTTTTAACTTGAATTTTCCGCGTTCAACCTGAGAGACCGCATCGTTGGTTTCAAGCTCGTCAAGAATGGAGTTTATGAGTAAACGCTGAGAATGATCAGTCACATTCAGTTCAGCAGCTATCTGTTTATAATTAAAGCTTTTAGAGGGATGTCTGGTAAGAACATTTAATACTTCTTCAAAAAAATAACTCTTCTTTTTACCCGGCTTCTGGCTTTTAAATTTCTTTCCCATTTTTCAAAAATGCTATTGTTATTTGGTTAAAAATACATTTGTTAATAAAAAGTAAAAATTTTATTTGCTGTGCAACCAAATGTTGCAACTTTGCGTCTGATCTATCAGGATATCATTATGACCGATGAGCAAATAGTACAAGGTTGCATTAAAAAAGATGCCATTGCTCAAAGGCACTTATACGAACGCTTTTCAAGGTCTTTCAGAATATGGAATCTTTTAAAGGTTCAGGCTCTCTGGAAGGATGGATTAGAAAGATCATGGTCAATACAGCCTTGACCGAGATCAGAAAAAACAAGAAACTGAAACAAAACATAGATCTGGATAGTGTTGAATTTATGCTTCCTTCAAGCAATTATATGAGCGAAAGCTTTGCCGCAAAGGACCTTTTAAAAATCATACAAACACTGCCAACCGGATTCAGAACAGTATTTAATCTTTATGCTATTGAGGGGTACTCCCATAAAGAAATAGGTGAAATGCTGGGAATCTCGGAAGGAACTTCCAAATCACAATACTCAAGGGCGAAGTCGCACTTGCAAAAAATTATACCTATAGACAGGGAATAGATCATGAAGAAAAAGAATTTGGAGGATATGTTCAAGGACTC
>JAJTCJ010000061.1 GCA_021323165.1 Bacteroidota bacterium
AGTTGGTAGCTCGTTGGGCTCATAACCCAAAGGTCGTCCGTTCGAGTCGGGCCCCCGCTACTTTTAGGCGATACAGAAATGTGTCGCCTTTTTTATTTATAAAATAGCTGTATTTTTATACCCGGTAGGTAATATTTACCTGGTTGATGCATGAGATCATTTTTTATCTCAGTTCCGATCGCTATCGGAAGATAAGGGTCAACAAAAAATCAACAAATTCAAAGATGGCAAACATAGTAGCAATTGTAGGACGACCAAATGTTGGGAAATCAACACTCTTTAATCGTTTAACTGATAGCAGAAAAGCTATCGTTGATGCTGTAGCAGGCGTAACACGTGATCGTCATTACGGAAAATCAGATTGGAACGGAATGGAGTTCTCTGTTATTGATACAGGTGGTTATATCAAAGGCTCGGATGATATATTTGAAGGTGAGATCCGTAAACAGGTTCAGCTGGCTATTGATGAAGCAAACGTTATTCTTTTTGTCGTTGATGTTACGGATGGCATAACTGATGATGACAAGACTGTGGCCAATATGCTTCGTAAAAGCAAAAAAAATGTCTTTTTAGTTTCTAATAAAGTAGATAACGGTGATCGCCAGCAATTATCCGCAGAGTTTTACAGCTTCGGGCTTGGCGAGGTTTTTAATATTTCAGCAATAAGCGGCAGTGGCACAGGTGAGCTGCTGGACGCAGTTGTAAAAGTTCTGGATAAAGATTCAGAATTGGTTGAATTGGATATTCCGAAATTCGCGATTGTTGGCCGTCCTAATGTTGGAAAGTCATCATTTATAAATGCTTTACTTGGTAAAGATCAAAATATAGTAACTCCTATTGCTGGCACAACCCGTGATAGTATAAATACCCGTTATACTGCTTTTGGTCATGACTTTTTATTGATAGACACTGCAGGTATTCGTAAAAAATCAAAGGTGGAAGAAGACATTGAATTTTATTCAGTGATGCGTTCCATCCGTGCGATTGAAGATTGTGATGTTTGTTTACTATTAATAGATGCGACACTTGGACTTGAAGCACAGGATATAAATATATTTCACCTTGCGGAAAAAAACAGGAAAGGTGTAGTAGTAGTAGTTAACAAATGGGATCTTTATGAAAAGGATACAAATTCTACTAAAGAATACGAAGAAAAGATCCGTGAAAAACTGGCTCCATTTAAGGATGTTCCAATAGTATTCACTTCTGCATTAACAAAGCAACGTGTTTTAAAAGCGATTGAGGTAGCTGAAAAAGTTAATGAGAACCGTACACGTGAGATTAAGACCCGTCAGTTAAATGATGTTATGCTTGCGATTATCGAACAGCATCCTCCTGCAGCAATCAAAGGAAAACATGTAAAAGTAAAATTCATAACTCAGTTACCAACTCATGCTCCTTCATTTGCTTTCTATTGTAATCTTCCTCAATATGTAACAGAAGCTTATATTCGTTTTCTTGAGAACAGGTTACGCGAGAACTTCGACTTTTCAGGAGTTCCGATCCAGATCTTTATGAGAAAAAAATAATAGAGCTTAAAAAACTCCAGCCGCTTCAGAAATGCAGCGGCTTTTTAATTACTGATTTTTTATTTTTAAATAAAAAAAGTTTCGTTTGAATAATCTAAAACTTTATATGATCCTTGTTGGCTGTAAACCTTCAGGCAGATTTATTGAACAGCACGATATTTTTTTTGGTATCAGCAATACTTTAAAAGATCTCATACCGCAGATCAATGAGTTCTGGCCCGAAGCAAAAGGCAATCTCCATATTGATGCCTGGAGAGAAATTACTCACGTGGATGGATATAAGGTGAATGTCGATTTGAAGGAATCAGAAATAGAAACCGAAGAAGATGTTAAATTATTTTTTCTTAATCTTGGCGGATACCGAAAAGATGAATTTGAAGAACAGCATTTCAAAATGATCGTTTCTGCTAAAGATTCTTCCGAAGCAATAAAGCAGGCAAAAAAAACAGTGTTCTATAAAGAGAATGGGTTCAAAGGTGCGGCATCCCATGTTGATGATAAATACACGCTGGATGTAGATGATATTTATCCCGTAGAAGATATCTTAGATCCGGTTTTTAAAACAAAATATCGTATTAGCTTGTTAAAGACTTCCGAAGCTGAAACTCCAGATCAAATTAACCTGGGCTATTTACAGCTTTGGAAGATCAAAACATAAAATTTTCACTTACCTAAAAACAATGAATATGAAAGATAAAGTATGGTTCATTACCGGCTGTTCGACCGGATTTGGAAGAGAATTATCCTTGATGGCTCTTGAACATGGCTATAGCGTTGCAGTGGCTGCACGTAATGTTGATGATGTTAAAGATATCATATCAAAATATAAAGAGAAGGCTGTTGCAATTAAGCTCGACATGTCCAATCCAGCGGAGATCGAATCATCGGTTAAAAAAGTAATTGAAGCTTTTGGCCGTATTGATCTTCTTGTGAATAATGCAGGCATCGGATATTTTGCTTCTATGGAAGAAAGTGATGAGGAAGAAGTCCGCAGAATGTTTGAAGTGAATTTTTTCGGCTTAACAAAACTTACACAATTAGTACTGCCTCAGATGAGGAAACAAAAAAGCGGACATATAATCAATGTTTCTTCAATAGGAGGAATTGTCGGATATCCTGCAGTCAGCTTTTACAATGCAACCAAATTCGCTGTTGCCGGACTTTCAGAAGCGCTTGCAAAAGAAACAGCGCATCTTGGAATAAAGGTCACAATTGTTTGTCCGAGCGGATTCCGCACCGACTGGGCAGGACGATCCGCTAATGAAAATGCAGTTATGATTGATGACTACAAAGAAACAGCAGGTGCAAATGCCAGTAACATCAGAGGTTATAGCGGGAAACAAGCAGGTGATCCTGTAAGAGCTGCCAAAGAAATTATTGCGATGAGTGAATCAGCTGAACCGCCTTTATATTTATTACTTGGTACAGCAGCATATAACAATGCTAAAAAGAAATTACAGGAAATGGAAGTTAACTTTGATAAATGGAAGGACTCTTCTATTAATGCTGATTTTCCAAAGTAGGACAACTTTCCAACCTGTCTAGTTATGAAAGGAATTTTAGGTTATATAAAACAAACACCCATTTGTTGATTCAAATGGGTGTTGTTATTTTTTATCCTTCTTCTCGAGACGCTTTATCTTTTCTTCCTGAAACCTTGAAAGTTTCTGAAGCATTTCATATTTCTCTTCCATCTCAGCCATCTTCTTTTTCATGGCCTGCATATCCTTACCCATTGAAGTCACCAGATCATCTTTCTTAACATATCCTGTCTTCCCTGACTCTTTCACTATAGGGAATTGCTGACTATAATAATTGAAAAAATCGTGTTCCAAAACAATGCTTATTTTTTGAAGAAGCGCGGTATCAATATTCTCTTTTCCAAAGATCTTATAGACAACATCTCTTGTGCGATTGATCTTAGCCGCAAATTCAATCACAGATAACCCTGACTCTCCCAGTACTTCTTTGATCTTTTTGCCAATGTGAATATGCGCCATTGAACAAAAGTCTATGTTTTAAACCCTTAATTATTCAGCATGTGTATTTCTTTGAAATACAAGTTGTATTATTTTTTAATACAAGCGTTCAACTATGCTAAAAATATGAAGAACACCAACCAAGATTATTAAAAATTAATATTATCTATCGGACTTTAACAAGAACGATTTACCCAAATTTTAACCATGCAAATCATAAATAAAACTTTTGATTTTCATAGTAAAAAAGTTCAACTGGATTTAGTCAGTATATCTCGCATTTCTCTGGCACAAATATATCATAGCCTATTTTATAATGCTCTTCCCATGAGTAAAAAGCTATACAT
Source organism: Bacteroidota bacterium (assembly GCA_021323165.1). Classification (GTDB taxonomy): domain Bacteria; phylum Bacteroidota; class Bacteroidia; order 2-12-FULL-35-15; family 2-12-FULL-35-15; genus 2-12-FULL-35-15. The sequence goes on from JAJTCJ010000061.1 coordinate 3,856, forward strand.
ATTATCAATTGACGGTGGCGGATTAAAAGGCCTTATTGCGATCAGGATTCTTAAGATCATTGAAGAAATAACAGGCAAAAAGATAACCGAAACGTTTGATCTTATCGGTGGAACATCCACAGGTGGACTTATAGCTGCGGCACTTACAGTTAAAGGTCAAAACAATCAGCCCAAACTCAATCTTGAACAAATAGAGAACATGTACCTTGATGCGGGACAAGCTGTTTTTAAGAATGACAGTTTTCAACTAAGCGGTAAAGAAACTGATCATCTTAATGATTTACTCCATCAAACATTCGAAGAAAAGAGGATCGCGGAAACACTATTACCGATCTTCGTGCCTACTTTTGATCTCAATGAAAAAAGGATAATTGTATTCAAAACACGTTCTGCTTTGCAGGAACCAGGCAAGAATATTAAATTGTTTGATGTCTGCCGTGCAACCTCTGCTCTGCCCCCGGTCTTTCCAACTTATCAGGTAGAATACCATGGCAGGCAATTAGAATGTGTTGACAGCGCCCATCACCTAAGGAATCCTGCAATTGCAGTATTAGCTGAAGCCTGGAAGCACAGGTCCTATTATTTGCATCCTGAACTTAAAGAAGAAGACATCGTTTTATTATCGGTTTCAACAGGTAACTTCTCACGAACAGGAAAAAACTGGTCAACTAATATTCAGCAGATTCTTCCGGAGCAAAGTATCGCGACACGATATATTCAGGAACAAAATATGAGAATTGACATGAAAAAAATAAAATATATGAGAGTTGATCTTAGTCTTGGCAGTCCTATTTTCAACCTTATGAAGTTTGCCGAAATAACAGAACGTCTTAATTCCCTGTCAAAGAACTCACAATTTTCAGATGAGATTAGCGCCTTACTTTCATCTGACCAATCATTACAACAAGGATAACCTATCCCGATAGGCAGTTTTACTGAGAAATCTCTAATCTTACCCAACAATTTACTGGCGTATTTTTTTAGTTCTTTTTTAACGAACCAAACAATTTTATGCGCTATAAATCGTACGTTATCCCTTATTTTTTTTTCAGCCAGGCTTTAGCGGATGGTTTAAGGATCACCTTTTCGATACTTGCACCAATATTATTTTTCAGGCATATTGGTTATTTCGAAACCGGGCTTGCCATTTCACTTGGTGCTGTATGTGTTAATATTACAGATATTCCGGGACCGATCAGGCATAAGCGGAATGGACTCATTGCTGCATGTGTGGTCGTATTTCTGGCATCTTTACTTTCGGGCCTTTTCCACATTCATCTGATAATTACGGGAATTATTGTCTGCGTGGCAACATTTATCTGTTCTATGTGCGCAATTTATGGTGTGAGGGTAGCAACCATTGGCAGCGCAGGACTCCTCGTTCTTATTTTATCATTGAGCAGTGATTCAACTCCATTTAGTGAGGTTCTTTTTCGCAGCTCACTGATCTTTATCGGTGCATTATGGTATTCCGGCATTAGCTTGCTCCTCACCACTATGCGTCCATACAGAATGGCACAGCGCGCTTTAGGCGAATGCCTCAGAGAAACCTCAAAATATCTTTCTTTAAAGGGAGCCTTTTATGATCCTAAAACCAAACTGAAAAAAAATTACAAGAAGCTTCTTGCGCAGCAGATCATTGTAAATGAGAAACAGCATGAAGTGCGTGAGCTGCTTTACAAGACACGACAGATTGTTAAGGACACGAGCGGAACAGGCCGTTCGCTTATGCTTACATTTGTAGACACGATTGATCTTTATGAAAAAATAACTGCATCCTATTACGACTATGATTCTATACGAAAAAAGTATTCAAACACCGGAGTTCTTAAGAAAATAGCATATCTCATAAAACGGTTATCATATGAACTCAATGCCATGGGCTTCGCGATCCAGTCCAACAGCACCTACAAGAAAGACCACCTGCTTTATGCATGGATCCTGGATTTTAAGCACTACACCTCTAATATTGTACATATAGAAAACAAAGAGGATGAAATAGTTCTTAAACGGATAACCGATAATCTCGAAGACATCTATAATCGTATTCAGGAACTTGGAAATTATTTTGAATCAGAAAAAGCTGAATCACCTTTTCGGAAAATTCTTCACAAACCTTTTGTTGACACTCAGGAATACAGCGTAGAACTATTTAAAGACAATCTAACTTTTCAGTCTTCCGCTTTCCGACATGCCATAAGGGTTACAATCGCTTGTTTAGTAGGATTTATTACCGCTCAGCTCATGAATTACGGCCATCACAGTTATTGGATACTTATAACTATTGTGTTTATCATGAAACCGGCATTCAGTCTTACAAAAAAAAGAAATCTTGAAAGACTGATCGGAACCGCAGGCGGAGGTATAATTGGATTAGCCATCTTATATTTTTTTCCTGACCCCAAAGTTCAATTTGCATGTCTGTTATTTCTAATGATAGGAACATATACTTTTATGCGGATCAATTATGTGGTTATGGTAATATTTACAACTCCCTATGTGCTTATCATGCTAAAACTTCTTGGGTCCGGATATATGTCTGTTATACAGGAAAGGTTGGTTGATACAGGTATCGGATGTACAATTGCACTGGCGGCAGGTTATCTGCTCTTCCCTAAATGGGAAGCCGATGAACTGGAGGACCATCTTCAGCATGTGATCAAATCAAATTTGAATTACCTGCGAAATTTTGCATTGCTATTATCCGGCAATTCTCCTAATGTGGTTGATTATAAACTTGCCCGGAAAGAAGTTTTTGTCAGTTCAGCTAATCTCTCCGCAGCTTTTCAGCGAATGCTTTCTGAACCTCGGAAAAAACAAAAGAACAGTGATAAAGTATATGAATTTGTTGTTCTGAATCATGTTCTTTCCTCCAATATAGCGGGATTAACGGCTGATACAAACGGGGAAACTCTTAAGGAATGTTCGGAAGAGGAACTTGTTCTACTGAATCAGATACAGCTTGTTTTGTTTGATTGTTTAAATTCCCGATCGGGTATGAATGCTCCGGATGATACGTTTTTAACCACTGAATTAGAACGGAAAGAAAAACCGGATCTAAAAGCTCAGCTTGAATTTATTCTTCGCCTGTGCAATGATATCTATCGTGCAAAAAAACTGATAAGAACTTGATCAATATGGAAGTTTTTTAGATCAGTAACACCTAATCAGCGCGAACTGTGAAGAGAAATGTTGTACCCTTACCATATTCTGATTCCATCCATATTTCACCTCCAAGTTTCTGTACGATCTTCATACAAATAGCTAACCCTATTCCGGTTCCCGGGTAATGCTGCATTGAATGTAGGCGTTGAAAGATCTCAAATATTTTAGTGGAATATTCTTTCTTGATTCCTATGCCATTATCTTCCACAGAAAAAAGATAATATCCTTCTATTTTCTTCGCTTTTACTTTAATTACCGGTTGTCTTTCACTTTTAAACTTCAGGGAATTACCTATGAGGTTCTGAAACAATTGCACCATATGCATCTTGTTTGCTTTGATTACAGGAAGGTTCTCTATTTCAATTTTTGCGTCACTGTCTTTAATACTGTTTTGGAGATTCTGACTTACCTCAAACAGAATATCATTGCAATCTACCTTTTCAAATTTACTTTCAGCACTGTTTATTCTTGAATATTCAAGAAGGTCGTTGATCAGAGTTTTCATCCGCTTACTACCATTCACCACGAATTCCATAAACTCAATAGCCTCAGGATCGAGTTTATTACTGAACTTTTTTTGAAGGAGCTGAATATAACTAGTAATTGTTCTCAAAGGCTCCTGCAAGTCATGAGAAGCTACATACGCGAATTTCTCCAGCTCCTGAACATTACGCATCAGATCATTTGATCTTTGTTCCAATTTCAGGTTGAGAACTCTTAGATGTTCACCCTGGATACGAAGCTCCTTATTCTTTTTATATAGTTCCACGAAAACCTCAACTTTGGCTTTCAACACTTCAGGGATATAAGGCTTAAGCATATAATCCACCGCCCCGGCCTTATATCCTTTAAATATGTTATCGGATGCTTTATTATCAGCGGTAAGAAATATGATGGGAATATACTTAAGCTTTTCGCTTTGACGAATAAGTTCAGCTGTTTCAAATCCATTTAGAATTGGCATCTGAACATCCATTAATATAATAGCAAAATCCTGCTCTTTTAAAAGTATTTTAAGAGCTTCACGGCCCGAATTTGCTTCAACAAGAGTGTAATTAAGATTAGTAAGCGTTAATGATAACGACAGAAGATTTTCTTTTCTGTCATCCACCAGTAATATTTTCACGGGTGATTCAATTGAATGATCATCTGCAAGCTCAGTTCCCTGAATATTATTTCCCTGTAAAAAATCTGTCATCACATAAATTTTTTCTTTTCCTCCTGAAGTTCCGTTACAACCTCTGCTGTAATAGTACGAATATTCTCAATAACTGAAGGCAGCTGATCCTGTTTTCCTTCAGCAAACTCTTCAACAGAATGAACCATTTCTTCAAGCTGCTTTACGCCCATAAATGAAAAAGATGGTTTCATTTTATGAGCTGTTGCCCGTAATGATTTCCAATCTTTATTTTTAAGATGTTTTTCAAGATTTTCTACTTCTCCCGGAATTTCATCCGTAAAAACTGTGATCATCTGAAATACAAATTCGTTGCTTCCGTTAGAGATCTGTTTCAAATATTCAAGGTCGATATGTTTATTGGCTTTTTGCATTTGTTTTATTTTTTTATTGTACATAATTCTTATTAATAACTGACAGTATTTTCGAATAAAGAACTTTCTTATCGAAAGGCTTTGATATATAGTCGTCCATTCCTACATTAATACATTTTTCTGCCTCCCCTGCTAATGCGTGTGCTGTCATTGCAATAATCGGAATGTTACACTTTGGCTCATCAAATGTTTTCCTCACCCTTCGGGTGGTTTCATAGCCATCCATTTCAGGCATCTGAATATCCATCAGAACAACATCATAATTGTTTTTCTGAAGCTTATCAATTGCAATCAATCCATTGTCAGCAACATCAACTTTCCAGTTCCAGTCTGTTAATACTTTCTTAGCCAGGATCTGATTTAGTGTGTTGTCTTCCACAAGCAAAATGCTCAGTTCGGCTGTGATCGTAGGTTCACTTTCTTTAACAGCTTTCTTCTCTTCACTTGGATTCAGATTTTTCTTAAACAAGACATTAAAAGTAAATACCGATCCCATACCAACCTCACTCTCAACTGAGATTCTTCCTCCCTGTAGCTCTACTAATTGTTTTACAATGGTCAAACCAAGGCCTGTACCTCCGTATTTACGTGTAGTTTCATTGCTTGCCTGTGTGAACCCTTCAAACACACTTGCGAGTTTATCTTGCGGAATTCCAATACCGGAATCTATCACCTGGAATTGTATATTAACAGTATCATCTTTCTCTGAAATAAGATCAGCAGTAACTTTCACTTCACCCATTTCTGTAAACTTAATTGCATTCCCAAGAAGATTCAGAAAGATCTGACTTAACCGTGTTGGATCTCCGATAAGATGATCAGGAATTTTTTTGTCAATTTTTGTTAACAGCTGAATATTCTTCTCTATGGACTTAGGCAGCATGAGTTCAGTGAATGTAGAGAAGACCTGTGATAAACGAAACTCGATCTTTTCAAATGCAAGTTTTCCTGACTGGATCTTTGAGAAATCAAGAATATCATTAATGATCACAAGAAGATTTTCACCGGAGGTTTTAACAGCATTGATATACTGTTGCTGCTCCGGAGTCAGGTCGGTCTTAAGCAGCAGACTTGTAAATCCTACAATAGCGTTCATTGGAGTGCGGATCTCATGACTCATATTAGCAAGGAACTGTTCTTTCACCTTCATTAACTCTTCAAGTTCCTTTCTTGCTTTCATCAATTCAGCAACAGCATCAGTTGCCTCTTTTAATGACTGCTCAGCTACCTTATTTGCCTGTCTTAACTCCTCTTCTATTTTCTTTCTTAACGTTATATCCGACTCTATTGCCAGAATTCGCTCAACTTTTCCATCTTTACTTAACACCGGGGTCAGCGTAGTGATCACCCAATATTCACGGCCATCCTTAGCATAATTTTTACTTTCATAAATCACAGGCTTTCTTTCCGCAATCACTGAACGATAAAAACTTGCATTCTCCGAAAGGCCTGTATCACTTCCTTTTCTCAATACTTCACCGTGCGTATCTTTTACTTCATCAAGAGTGTATCCTGTAAGCCTTGTAAATCCTTCGTTGATCCACTTGATCCGACCATCCATATCGGCAATCACAACAGAGTTATTGGATTTAGTAGCTGCGACAGCCAACTTCTCCATTTCCTCTTCATTGACACGTTCTGAAACATCCTGTAAGGTTCCGATTACACGAACCACCTTACCTGTTTCATTAGTGATCACTTCCCCTTTTGCATCAAGCGTCCGAATACTTTTATCGGATCGGACGATCCTGTAATAAAAATTAAATGGTTTCTTGTCACGTATGGATTCTTCCATCATGTTCCTAACATACTCCTGATCCGCTTTATGAGTTAGCTCCATCAAACGATCATAAGTAATAATTTCCTGCGGATCTATCCTGTAAATTCTATAAAGCTCTTCTGACCATGTGAAAATATTTGTATCAATATTCAACTCCCAGTTACCAATATGAGCGAGCTTTTGAGCTTCAGCTAACCTTAATTTTTCTCTGTTAAGGTCAAGAGTTTGTTCTTCAAGTTTTTTTGTTTTTTCAGAAAGCTCATTTAGGAGGCGGTAACGTTCGATACTGTATTTAATAGAACGTTTTAAATTATTTATCTCTAAACGGCCTTTAACAAGGAAGTCCTGGGCACCAAGTTTCATTGCATTGATTCCCATCGCTTCATCTTCCATCCCGGTAAGAACAATTATCGGAGTTTCAGGCGCACGCTCATGAATTTGTTTGAATGTATTTAATCCATCACTATCCGGCAATGAAAGATCCAGGATTATAATATTGAAAGAATGCTCTTCAAGCAGCAACAAACCTTTTGACAAATAATCTGCAGTCATCAGAGTGAATATCCCCTCAAATGATTCTTTCAGATAAATGTCAATCAAACGCGCATCACCGGGATTATCTTCAATTAATAATATACTTATTTTCTCTTCCATTTTTAATAGGTTTATTCTCTATGCATTCAATGCTTTTAAATTTGTTTTTATAGTAAAATAAAAAGTACTTCCTTCACCCGGCTCAGAATCCATCCAGATCTCACCACCGTGCCGTTCAACAATCTTCTTACATATTGCAAGACCAATTCCTGTACCCGGGTATTTGTCTTTTGTATGTAATCGCTGAAAAATAACAAAGATCTTTTGTGAGTATTCCTTATTTATACCGATCCCGTTATCCTTGACTGAAAAAAGAAATTCATTATCCTTACGCTCTCCTGAAATAATGATCTCAGGATCTTTTTCTCCTTTGAATTTTAATGCATTTGAAATAAGGTTCTGAAACAATTGACCTATAAGGATATGATCACCTACTATTTCCGGAAGCTCATTCACTTTAACTATTGCATTTGTTGATTTTATTGAATCTCTCATATCATGAAGAACAATTTCCATCAGGTTATTCAGATCAATCTTCTCAAAAGGCTTGATCCTGTTCACCCTCGAATACTCAAGTAAACTTTGAATAAGTGTTCTCATCCTGTTACTTCCATCAACTGCAAATGCTATAAATTCGTTTGCATCCTCATCAAGCTTTCCTTTATACCTTTTTTCCAATAACTGTACATAACTTGTCACCATTCGTAAAGGCTCTTGTAAATCGTGAGATGCTACGTAAGCGAATTGTTCAAGTTCAGCGTTTGATCTTGTAAGTTCCTCCGATTTCAATTTAAGCTCCGTTTCAGTACGCTTACGATCTGTAATATCATTTGAGATCCCGAGCAAATATTTTGGTTTTCCGTTCTCATCATAGATCGGAATCTTTTTAGTTTCAAGTGTCCTCACTCCTTTATACTTTGTATTTACAAGCTCTTCGGAAACATCTTCCAGTTTACCGCTTTCGAGAACCAGCCTATCCTTCTGTATAAAAAAATCTGCCTGCTTTTTTGGAAAAAAATCATAATCATTTTTACCAACCAGATCTTCCTGAGAATATCCCAACAACTCTTCTCCTGCTCTGTTTACCTTGACAAACCTTAATGTTTCTGCATCCTTTACAAAAAGCATATTGGGGAGATTTTCAACCACTGAATCAAGAAAATTTTCAGATGCTTTTAATCGTGATTCGGCACGTTTCCTTTCAGTGATATCTTTAATAAATGCTATAAAAATATAATCACCGTTTACAAGAATAGGGGAAGAGATACTCAATGAAACACTAAACTCTTTGCCTTGCTTATTCAAAGCCTGAATTTCGATTGTTCTGTTGAGTAACGGGCCTTCACCTGTTTCAATAAAATGTTGTATTCCTTGCTTATGCTTTTCACGATACCTTTCCGGGATGATAAACTCATGAAATGGCTTATCTATGACCTCTTCAGCGCTCCAGCCAAATATCTCTTCCGCTTTGGGATTCCATTTCAGGATCCTGCTTTTTGAATCCATTACAATTACAGCATCAGGAGCATTCTTAATTATTGATTGCAACTGTTGTTCACTTTCCCTTAACTGATCTGCCGCTAGCTTTCTTGAGGTAATATCTCTTGCTACTTCAACAAAACCAACAACATTCTTATTATTATCATAAAGTGCAGTAAGAACAAGTTCTGCCCAGAATTTTTTTCCACCCTTCTTCACTCTTAATCCTTCCCTTTCATAACGACCATTTTCTCTGGCCATCTGAAGGTTCTGTTCAGGTTCACCACGTTCAACTTCTTCCGGATTGTAAAAAACAGAAATATGTTTTCCTATAATTTCATCGGCAGAGTAACCTTTAATATTCTGAGCTCCCGCATTCCAGCTCGCAATATGCCCCGTAGCACTCACTCTGAAAATTGCATAATCTTTAACACTTTCAACGAGCAGCCTGAAACGCTCTTCGCTCTCCTGCAGTTTTTGGATCCTGATCTTTAGCTCTTCACTCAGCGTATTCATACCAGCAGCAATTGCATCTATTTCATCTCCTTTATTGCTTACGGGTACTTTCTGAGAAAAATCAAGAACTGTATATTTTAAGATCGCTGAAAAGATATTTTCAATACGGTGCTGATAATCCTCTAATTTTTCTGTTCTTTTATTTACTATTGACGCCAGCTCATTATGTGCAAGCTGCAAGGCCGCTTCCGATTCTTCTCGTTCATTGATGGAAGCTCTCATAGCAAGTACTGTGAGGCTGATTATCGAAACATAGACCTCTGAAGAAGTCAATGATTCATTCAAACCTGGCCCCGCAAAAGGTCCATGACCATTCATAGTTTGCCAGAGTGCCACTCCTGCGGCAAATGCTATGGCAACAAGCGTTTCAAATTGGCCAAAACGGAAAGCCGCCCACAATAAGGGCGGCAGCATTAAATACGGTTTAAGAAATGTAGGATCAGAGTCAATCCAATCACCAAAAATACAGCCCCCCATTATGAAAATAATAACCAGAACCAATACCATTTCAACTTTTCGCCTCGGCTGCCATTTACCTCTTAAATATTTATGAGCGGTAACAATCAATGGTGTTATTGTTAAGATCCCTGCAATATTACCTAACCACCATCCTAACCATAAAGAAGGAAAAGCAGTCCATTGTGCTATACCTGAAAGACATAAAGCTGTTGGCCCTGCAGTAGCGCTTGCCAGACACATAAATAGCACAGCTAAACCAAATTCAAAAACTGCTTTTACTCTTTCAAAACCTATTATTCTCTCAGGAACTCTTTTTAACAATGCACAACCGATAAGAAGTTCCATTGTGATGCCAATAGTTTTTAAGACCGAAACCCATAATGCGGTATAAATATCTGCAACACCTGCACCGGTAAAAACTATTATATCTGTTGCCAAAGCACCCAGGATAATACCCGGAATAATTCTCACACCATAGATCAGAACTACAGCAAAGGCAATCCCTGAGATGGGCCATACAGGAGTTAGACTGCTGTTTTGAAATGAAAACAACATTCCCGTTCTTACCAGAATATAATAGCTTAGCGCCACCACAAGCGATAAGCCCAGGTTACTTATACGAAAATAGGAGGATACCTTTTTAATCATAATGTTGGCGGTAAGAATACTTGCTCTTATATATTAAAAGTATATGCCAATGCCGTTTTTCTCCTAATAATAAAGGGAAATGAAGAGTTTTTTGCAAGTCCGATAAAAGCGTTTGATATCTTATTCAACTTGCTTAAAAACTTGTTGCAGGATATGTCTGATGTTAAAATTGAAAAACAAGCGCTATCATTTTTCGGAATACAGAACCCTTAAGTATTGAGGAGGTATTTATTAACAGTTCTTAAATTTTTTGTCACCGTTTCCGGGAAGTTTCACAATGGTTAACCAGAAATTTTCAATTGATCTGATAACATTTATGAACTGATTAAAATCCACAGGTTTTGTAATATAACAATTGGCATGATGCTCATAAACCCTTTTTATATCCAGCTCTGCATCAGAAGTTGTTAAAACTATTACAGGGATCAATTTCAAAGTGTCATCTTTTTTTATCTCACTCAACACTTCTCTTCCATCCTTTTTTGGCAGATTAAGATCAAGTAAAATAATATCAGGTGTAAAAACACTTTGGTATTTGCCTTTTTTTGTAAGGAACAATAAAGCTTCTTCACCATCCATCACCACATTAAGATTATTTTTGAAAAGTATATTGATTGAAGAAAAACTCATCCCGCTATTCATCAGCTGATTTGGTTTTATTAATGTACGCAATAGCTGATCCGGTGAATCCGAAAAAGCTTTTAAATAAGATTCAGCTTTTTAAGAAGCTCCTTTTTATATTGCTCGCCAATAGAAAGCGGATGTTTCCCGATATATGCTGTATTTTCTTCCACATTATCAATATGGTCTAGGGCTACCAGATATGAGCGATGCAGCCTGAAAAATTTAGAATTATGAAGCTTTTCTTCCATTCCTTTCAACGTAATATGGACAGTATGACGTTTGTTATCTGATGTGAAAATATTAACGTAATCACCAAGCGCCTGAATGTAAATGATCTCTTTGATCTTAATTTTAGTTAGAACAGAATTTGAACGTACGAAAATATATTCCCTGTCCTTGTCTTTATCACCAACTTCAACTTTATTATCTTTTTTCTCAAAAAGTTCCTTTGCTCTGTCTACTGCGACCATAAAACGCTGCATACTCACAGGCTTTATGAGATAATCCGCTACATTTAATTCAAACGCTTCTACTGCATATTCTTTTTTGGTCGTTATTAAAATAATAATGGGCCTTGTACTAAGATTCTTTATTAGTTCAATGCCCGTCATTTCAGGCATTTCCACATCCAGGAAAACAAGGTCTATGTTTTCTTTCTTCAGATAATTGAAAGCCTCTATCGGACTTTCACACTCATGCTTCAGATTCAGGAAATCAACCTGAGTGATCATTTGCTTGATGGCTGTACGGGCCATTGTGTTATCATCAACTATAATGCAGTTCATAGGCAGCTTGTTTAAGTAAATAAACATGCCAGTGTTTGATCAGATTTCTGAAAATGGATAATTTTCCCCAAAAAAAAAGCCTGTAAAAATACAGGCACTTAAATATCAGTTAAAAAACAGATCAGTCGTTTATCTTGAATTCGAAAGGAAGTTTAGTTATTTTCATATAATCTTCGCCCGTTTTCTTAATATCCTCATCATCTTCATCATAATACCATGTAACGATAACCTTAGTACCCATACTTTGAAATTCAATAAGCTTAAGAAGGATCTGTTTAACAGAAATTATAGAAGATGAGCTTAAATAAAATAAATTAAAATCCAATCGGAATGAGGCAGGTAAATTCTTTTTATATTCTTCCAACCATTGAATTAATACTCTGTAAAATTCCTTGCTGTCTTCGGGAAATGATTTGCCTTCTATCTTAAAAACCCCTGCTTCAGGATCAAATAAG
>JAJTCJ010000062.1 GCA_021323165.1 Bacteroidota bacterium
TAAGCTCTTATCTATGGGACCAATGGTAATTCCTGAACTCGAGGAAGCCTGGGAACATTGTTTTGATACACTGATCCAGAACAGGATCGAAAATATCATCCACAAGATACAGTTTGACCTGATCGCCAATGAGTTAAAGAAATGGTCGGCTCCCGACAATCAGAATCTCCTGGACGGAGCACTTCTAATTGCGCGGTATCAGTATCCCGATCTTGATTTCGAAAAGGTTAAAAAACAGATCCATCAGATCAGGCAGGATATCTGGCTGGAACTAAATGATGAGCTGACCGCTCTTGAAAAAGTGAAGATCATCAACCACATTTTGTTTGATGTTCATAATTTCAGCGGAAACACAACTAATTATCACGCTCCGCAGAATTCCTATATCAACAATGTACTTGAAAGCAAAAAGGGTAATCCATTATTACTTTCAGTAGTCTATACTATTCTTGCACAATCACTGGATATACCAATTTACGGAGTGAATCTTCCGGAGCATTTTATACTCTGCTATACAAATGCTGATCATGAGGTTCTACCTGAGATGATAGATGACAGCAACAGTAATGTTCTGTTCTATATTAATCCATTCAGTAAGGGCGCGGTTTTCGGGAGAAAAGAAATTGATGCTTTCCTGAAACAGCTTAAACTGGAATCATTACCGATCTTTTATGAGCCATGTTCAAATCTGGAGATAATAAAAAGACTTTTAAGAAACCTGGTTTCATCTTATGAAAAGCTTGGTTACCCTGATAAGAGTGCAGAATTACAGAGGCTTTTGAATTCTTTAGGATAAGTTTATTTTTTATAACAATCCGAATTGCTTGCAATGATGAACAGCATGCTTGTGCAATAAATGCGTCCATTCTTCAAAGTTGAGATCACCAAAGAAAGAATTTGTCAATGTCGCACCTTTATTATTTTCGAAATAAGATATAAAATTATTAATCTCCTTTTCAAGATCTGCAATAGCCTCCTGCATATTTTTTTTCTGAACAGGCAATGGTTCTTCAGCCATTAATGCATTTTTGGTGTTAGGTTTAAATTCCTTATCACTCATTGCGAATTCTTTGTATTTACCAACATGTTCTGCAGGAGTATGCAAAGACTGATTGTTTTTTCCTGTAGCAAAACTAATTGATTCAGCCATGTGTTCAACCATCTGCTGTCCGTTCATTACGCCCCAGGCACCTTTGACTTCGGGAGAAAGAGTTCTTAATAATTTAGGGAACTCGCTTTTTAAAAATTCTAGTTTATCCATATTATTCTGTAAAAGATTAAATACTTTTAGTTGTCTTCAGAAGGATTTTTCTTTCTAAGTTCTTTTGGAAAATCAGTTTTTAAAATATAAACACCATTCATTGGATTTTCCATCGGTAAAGAATCTTTTAAATGAAAATACATATGGGTTTCATTCTCTGCTTCTTTAATAAACTTTTCTGTTTTCTTGATCAACTTTTTTGATACCGCAAAAACTGAACGTTCACCATTCTCCATCAAACAGTCGCAAACAGTCATATCCGGGATTTCGAAACTGAATTCGGTATTATCCGGATAATAACCTGCAAGTGTGTAAGTAGAATTGTTTTTGATCTTAAACTCTTTCACATCTCCTGCCACTTTAAATTCATCTTCCCAAAGGCATTTGATATTGTCTTCCGACTCTTCTCCTTCATGGAGATCGTCAGCAAAACCCTGACTGAATTCAGAGTTGATCAGTATAAAGTGTAGGTACAAATTCATTTTTTTACCGTAAGGCGCTAAGGCGCAAAATTTATATTCTTTGTTTATCTAAGTTATCTATAACTGACTGTTACTTTAAGGTTGCACCTTTTGCTGAATAAAAAGGATGTATCTCAACCATTAATCTTCCTGCTTTCACCATTGGGTCATCATTCGCTAATTTCTCTGCCTCTTCTTTTGTTGCAACATTATACACACATATCCCTCTGATGTCAGTATTATCCATAAGAGGTCCGCAAATATCCATTTTTCCTTCGTCAGCCATTTTATTGAGGTGCGACATGTGCTGCTCCTGTAACTTGTGTACTGTGGTAGAATCCTGAGAACGATTCGGACCCTTTTTTAAGAAAACCAAATAATAGGTTTTCATTTCATATTTTTTTTCGGATGCTTTTTCCTGTGCGGTGATGACAGATGAGATCATCAACGTGATTATTAATGTGAATAATTGAAATATTTTCATTTTCCAGTTTATGTTCTTTTATGAGATTGCTTGCGCCACCGCTAAAGCTAAGGCGACACGCGGTCGGTCGTCCTTCCTCGCGATGACGCTCCATAATTAGTTTATTTATTACTCTTAGTTTCTTTCCATGTCTTATAAATATCTTGTTGCTTAGGCCGGTTTGCTTCTACTTCGCGCAATGGTTCGCATTGTTTTAAAGTTGCTTTACAATCAGCCGGCAGCTGCTGGTATAATTTGGTTCCCTGTGTTTTCCAGGCGATCATTTCATCTGTAACGGTCTTCACAACTTTTCCGGGATTCCCAACGATCACACTTCTCTCTGGAACAATTGTATTTGCAGGAATAAAACATAAAGCACCAACTATACAATTATCACCTATTTCCACATCATCCATAACCACTGAATTCATTCCAATCAGCACATTCTTGCCAATAGTTGCACCGTGAATAATTGCACCATGTCCGATGTGAGCAGCCTCTTTTAACGTTACTGTTGTTCCCGGAAACATATGTATCGTACAATTCTCCTGCACATTGCATCCATCTTCTATGATGATCTGTCCCCAATCGCCACGAATTGCGGCACCCGGACCGATATAAACATCTTTCCCGATTATCACATTTCCTGTAACAGTGGCATTGGGATGAATGAAAGCACTTTCGTGAATGACAGGTTTGTAGTTATTAAATTCGTATATCATTTTGAATTATTGAGGAACGATAAACATTTTAAAAAGCATATCTAATTTATTTTTTAATATTTTTTTATTCTTATAATCATTCTGCGAAAAAATAACTTTTTTATAATAACAAGTCTTCTGTGATGATTTATCAAAGATCAACAAATAAAAACCGCCCTGACGTAAAGGGTTAACAGGTTCGGGATACAATAACGAAACAGCTCCTCCTCCAACCACCCCCAGGGCTGTAGCCATCGCAGCAGTAACTATAATTTTATCAACCTTCTGTTGTTTCTGCCGTTTTGAAGGTATGTAACGGTTGTAAATAATTAGGCTCAGATAATCTTCTTTCTGATCATTTAAAACCTGAGAAATATTCAAAGTAATTGATTTATTTTTGAGCTTATACTCTTTATCTATGGAGGAAGCCAAAGAAAGAGCATCCGCATAGAAATTTAACATCAATGTAGAATCCTTAATTTGAATTTTTTCACTTAAATGATATGCTCGTCTGTTTTCCGCCAGTAAATTTTCAACATTTTGAGAAACAAAGACCGTATTTGTATCAGAGTAATACTTTTGTGTGCTGTCATTAAATCCGAGAATGCTGCAAAAAGGATCAACATAACTTACTTTTTTTATCTTATTCGCATCAAAACTATTTGTCAATGTATAAGAAGTAGAACAAGAACTAATACTCAGTCCTAATCCTAAAAAATAAAAAAGTTGCTTTTGGAATTCCATCATTTCTCAACACTTTTCAATAATCACCGCATACCCCTGGCCAACACCGATACACATAGTCACTAATGCATAACGTTTGTTCTGCTCCTGCAATTCGATAGCAGCAGTATTTAATAAACGTGCACCGCTTACACCCAAAGGATGCCCGAGCGCGATAGCACCACCATTAGGATTGATACGAGGATCATTATCCGCTAACCCCCATGCGCGCGTGCAAGCTAATGCCTGCGCTGCAAATGCTTCATTCAATTCAATAATATCAATATCTTTCATTGTAAGGCCGGCACGTTTCAATGCCATGTTGCTTGCTTCAACAGGACCTATTCCCATAATTCTCGGCTCTACTCCAACAACTCCGCTTGAAATAATTCTTGCTTTCGGGGTTAAGTTATATTTTTTAATTCCCTCTTCAGACGCCATTAAAATTGCTGCAGCCCCGTCATTAAGCCCAGATGCATTCCCTGCAGTCACTGAACCTCCATCTTTTTTAAATGCACCTTTTAATTTTGATAATCCTTCAAGAGTTGTATCGGGACGCATGAATTCATCCTTATCAAATATTTTCGGATCCCCCTTTTTTTGAGGAATTTCAACAGCAACAATTTCTTTAGCGAATCTTCCATTTGATTGGGCAGCTCCAGCCTTCTGCTGACTCCATAAAGAAAACTTATCCTGGTCCTCTCTGCTGATCTTATATTTGTCAACAAGATTTTCAGCTGTTTCACCCATGGCATCAACACCATAAACCTCTTTCATTTTCGGATTGATGAATCTCCAGCCGAAGCTTGAATCATACATTTGCTGATCACGCCCGAATGCTGAAGAAGCTTTCGACATTACCCAGGGACCACGTGTCATGTTTTCAACACCTCCGGAGATCATCAGATCACCTTCACCAGTCATGATCGCTCTTGCAGCAGCCATACTTGCGGATAATCCCGAAGCACATAAACGGTTCACTGTTTCGCCCGGAACCTCATGAGGCATACCGGATAACAATACGGCCATACGCGCAACATTGCGGTTATCTTCACCTGACTGATTTGCACATCCCATGATCACATCAGCAATTTGTTTCTGATCGATGGATGGATTACGTTTCATAAGTTCTTTAAGAACGATGGCAGCAAGATCATCTGTACGAACAGTTGATAATGTTCCTCCGAAATTTCCAATCGGAGTCCGGATACCGTTTATAATAAAAGCTGATTTCATATTTGTTGTTTTTAACACGGAGGAACTGAGATATCAGAGTTTCACAGAGTTTCTGTGTTTCTCTTTTTCTCCGTTTCTCTTTGTAAATTTTATTTATTGATCTCCCATTCTTTAGAAGTCCTATAAACTGTTCCTTTAAAGAAAGCAACCTTCTCACCTTTTTGATTTGAGATCTCCATGTGATAGGTGCCTGTTTTGTTTGTTAAGCTAAGTTCGCGGGCTTCACAGATTAATTCATCATTCACATTCACCGCAATTGCAAATGAAATCGAACATTCCAATGCAACGCTTAATCTTCCATAAGCATTGGATGCAAAAGCTAGTGCGCTGTCTGCAAAAGAAAACGCTATTCCACCATGTGCGATCCCGAATCCATTTACCATCTCATTACGGATCTTCATTTTCAGGATACAGCGCCCTTTCTCAACTAAAATTTTTTCGATTCCTAGCCACTGACTGAATTTATCTTCAGCCAGCATCTTATCAACAATTTTAAGAGCAGTATTGTTTTCCATTATATTGATTTAAAGTGGCAGAGAAAGCACGTAAAAATGCCTTACAAAGTTATTAAAAGAAATGAGTTTTAAACGAAATCCGGATGCAGATTTAGGCCCAAACATACCTGAGAACAACAAAAAAGCCCGCTCTTCCTGAACGGGCTTTCACTTAAATAAAAGATGTTTAATAAAATGTTTTTCCTTCTTTAGCCATACGCTTTAAAAGCACAGAAGGACGATATCGGTCTTCCTGGTATTCATCATATAACCCGCTTAATATATTAAGAACTATCTGCAAACCGATCTCATCCGCCCATTTCAATAAACCCTTTGGATAATTCACTCCTTTGGTCATTGCAAGATCGAGATCTTTTGCTGTAGCTAATTGCAGATGCAAGGAATCGATCGCTTCATTGATAAGCATAGAGATCACACGATAAAAAATGGATTTTCCCAATTCTTCCACCTCAACAGGCTTAGGCATTTCTGCACCATTCGTATAATTATAGTAACCTCTTCCGGATTTACGTCCATATAGCTTTGCTTCGAACAATCTTTTCTGAGTAAGTGAAGGTTTGAATCTTGGCTCAAAAAAGAATTGAGTCCACACACTTTCCGTCACTTTATAATTTACATCATTACCAATAAAATCCATTAATTCGAAAGGACCCATTTTAAAACCACCGACTGTTTTCATTGCCCAATCAATCGTTGCAAAGTCAGCGATACCTTCTTCATAGATTCTGATAGATTCACTATAAAATGAACGAGCAACACGATTCACGATAAAGCCGGGAGTATCTTTTGCAAGCACAGTAACTTTACCCCATGTATCGATAAGGTCTCTTGAAGTTTTAACAATATTTTCCTTTGTGAGAATGCCGGGAATAATTTCAACAAGAGGCATTAATGGTGCGGGATTAAAGAAATGTATTCCGATCACTCTTTCCGCATTTTTGCAGGATGCTGCAATTGAAGCGATGGACAAAGAAGAAGTGTTGCTTGCCAGAATACAGTTTTCGGAAACAATACTTTCCAGTTCAATAAAAACTCTTTGTTTTATTTCAATGTCTTCAATGATCGCTTCGATCACAAGGCCACAATCTTTAAAATCTGATAAGCTGTTTACATACTTTGTCCGGCCAATAATATCGATGGCAACCTGATCAGTGAGCTTATGCTTTTCTACAATTTTTTTCAAAGTGCTTTCCAGCGTAGATCTTGCTTTCTCAAGCGCAGCCTGATTATTGTCAAAAACTAATACTGTATGTCCGGCAGTTGCCGCAACCTGGGCAATTCCGGCTCCCATCGCACCTGATCCTATTATTCCTATCTGCATAAATTAAAAATTTACCGCTGAGTCCGCTGAGATTTCACAGAGGATCGCAGAGTTAATATTATTATTCCCCTTTAAAAACAGGTTTTCTTTTTTCAAGAAAAGCATTTACACCCTCATTGTAATCATAGCTTTGAGCTGCTTTAACCTGCTCATCGCCTTCCGCTTTTAATTGCTGTTCCAATGAATTTGTCATAGACTGATTCATTAACTTTTTTGTTAAGCCGATCCCGAATGTTGGCATATCTGCTAGCGTTTTTGCAATTGACATTGCCTCCGCTTGTAAATTGCTATCTTCAGAAACTTTATAGATCATTCCCATTCTTTCTGCATCTGAAGCGGAGATCTTATCACCCAACATCATAAGTGCGGAAGCTTTTCCAAAACCTATCAGTCGTGGTAAAAAAAATGTGCCGCCACTGTCAGGAATTAGTCCGATCTTACTGAATGCCTGAATAAATGATACTGATGAAGCTGCGACAACCACATCACATGCAAGTGCAATGTTGGCACCTGCTCCCGCTGCAACACCATTTACAGCGCAGATGACAGGCTTTTCAATGCTTCTGATCTTTAATATGATAGGATTGTAATGTTCTCGTACAATGCGTTCTATTCCAGGACCACTTTTATCCATTGCTTCAGAAAGATCCTGTCCGGCACAAAATGCTTTCCCCTCACCAGTAAGATAAATTGCACGAATATTTTTATCGCTGCCGGCATTATCTAATGCAGCCTGGAGCTGTAAGGCCATTTCACGGTTGAAGCTGTTAAATTTATCAGGACGATTTAAAGTGATCTTTAGTACACTTCCTTCAGAGTCTGTTTTAATAAATGATGTCATTGCTTAAAAATTTAATGAAATCAAATATAACGGCAATTCAGATATAAAAAAAGAAATTCAGGGCCTGGAAAAAGTTATTTCATGAGTCGATGCGCCTTTGTTGCTGTAACTAATCTTTGCATCGATCTGCTTGACAAGTCCATCAATAATATCAAGGCCAATAGATGCTTCCTGAACAGTGGAAGGGTCGTAACCGGGACCAGAATCTTTAAGCACAAGAGTAATGATATTATTCTTTTCGGAAAGCTTAACTTCTATCGTACCTTTCTTTTCTCCTTTAAATGCATGCTTATATGAATTCGTCACAAGTTCATTAACAATAAGAGCCAGTGGTATGGCAGTTGAAACGTCAAGTTCTACCGATTCAATATCTTTTTTAATTGTAACGATATTTTCGGAAGCAGAAAAGGAGTCATGAAGATTCTTTAATATCACTTCAATATGATCTTTGAAGTTAATACTTGAATATGATTTCGAAAGATATAAAAGCTCATGAACAGAAGCAATTGAATCCAGACGGTTGCGCGATTCATAAAAAAGATTTTTATGATATTCATCCTTTGCTTTGTTCGCTTGTAAATTGAGAAGACTTGAAACTATAGCAAGATTATTTTTCACTCTATGATGCACTTCTTTTAAAAGCACCTTTTGTTCATTCAATGCACCTTCGAGCTCATGACGGGCTTTTTGCTTGGCGCTTGTTTCCAGCGCCAATGATATCATCTGAGCCATTACCAATGCGAATTTCTGTTCCTGCAGATTCCATACACGGATAGTATCCCTGTGTTCAAAGCAAAGCACACCAATAATCACACCTTCTATACGAACCGGAATATCCATCAAAGAATGAATTCGGTTAGGTTTAAGATAAGATTCAAGAAGTTCTTTTGTTACGGGATCATTATAAGCATCGCTGGTAGTGATTATCATTTCCCTCTCAAACAAATTGAAATATTTCGGAGCAGTAATCCTTGTAAGATTCTTCTGATCCACCATCATATTTTCGGCAGCATCAAAATTACCTATACATTCTATTTCAGAATGATCTTCATTAAAGAGCCAGACATTTACACGCTCGGAGTTAACTGATCTTGACGCCATCTGCAAAATTTCAAAAATTGCTTCGTATAATTTACCATCCCTGATCCTGCGTGATTTCGAAAGATGTTCTATTGCAACAGCCTTCCGTAAAATGTCTTTCCTGATCTTATAATACTGGCTGCCATCTTTAATAAAAACAAAATACTGCTCATTACCATCTTTACCTTTATCCCTTGTCATGCTGATCCTTACCGGGATCTTTTTTTTATCCTTGCTTTGGATGGTAGTATGTAACTTATCTGAGGACCTCCTGTTCTCACTCTCAAATACGAATTTAACAATATCAGAATTTTCCGGAAAAATTATATCGACTGGTTTACCCGAAACATCATCACTTGTAAATCCACTCATTGTTAAAAAAACATTACTTGCAAAAAGTATCTTATACTCTGAATCGAGTACAATAATGCCTTCGCTGAAATGATCAATGAGCTGTTGGGAAGAAATATTCTTTGATGTGAAAAATGGCATATTGGTCGGAGAAATTTACATATTCATAGTAAACATACAACCTATTTAACACAAAGTCAATTAGATACACTTAAAATAATCGAAAGGCTCTTTACAGTCGTTGCAGCGGTATAATGCTTTGCAGGCTGTTGAGCCGAACTGAGAGATCATTGTAACATTTTCGGAATTACACTGCGGGCATTTTAAATGTCTTGCTTTGCCAAGCAACAAACCTTTATCAATACTGGTAACTTCAGGCGGAGCGATACCGTAAGCTCTCAATTTTTCTTTTGCTTCATCATTTATCCAGTCGGTGGTCCAGGCAGGTGAATAAACAAGATCTACTTTTACATTTTCAATTCCTTTTTCTTTGAGCAAAATTTTAATATCATCTTCTATTACCTTCATAGCCGGACAACCGCTGTAAGTAGGGGTTATAACGACAGTACATAACTCTCCATCCCATTTAACATCTCTGAGAATTCCCAGTTCGTTTATATTAATAACCGGGATCTCCGGATCGGGAATTTGGGAAAGGAGTTGGAAGATTTGATCGGCAGTGATGTTTGGCATTTTATTGGAAATTTCAGTAACCGATAGAAGATCCCTCCGCTGCGGTCGGGATGACATCTAGTTAAACTTTAACATTGTCAACAGATTCGAAATTTCAATTTTTATATGTAATACGCAGCTTACCACTTAGCACCTGGAAATGCGCGGTGAACGCTCTGCATCTCAGCAAGTAAAAAGCCTAAATGCTCAGAGTGCTTTCCTTCTTTGCTGCCTTTTTGTTTGAAGTTATAAGTTGGGATCTGTAATGTAGCTTCAGCGATCACACGTTTCACATGGGTTTCCCATTGTGATTTTATATTGTTCAAATCAGGTGCTATTCCTTCTTTGATAAGGATCTGGTCAACTTCATCCATATCAAACATCTCACCTGTGAACATCCAAAGATCATTGATTGCATTCTGCATTCTCTCATGGCTTTCTGCAGTACCATCTCCTAAACGGTACATCCATTCAGTTGTATGGCGAAGATGATACGTAACTTCTTTATGCGATTTAACTGCAAGAGCAGCAATGGTTTCATCTTTACTTGATTTTAATGCTTCATACAAATAGAATGTATAAACATCGTAAAGAAACTGGCGTGTTATTGTTGATGCATAATCTCCGTTAGGCTGTTCAGTGATCAGTAGATTACGAAATTCTCTTTCGTTGCGAAGGTAAGCAAGGTCATCTTCTGTTCTCCCGTTCCCTTCAACAGTTGCAGCATAACCTAAAAGAGCAGTTGCATTTCCAACGAAATCAAGAGCGATATTAATAAGTGCGATATCTTCTTCAAGAATAGGACCGGCTCCACACCACTCCGACAAACGATGACCAATGATCAGGTTACTGTCACCTAAACGTAATAAATATTGAAATTTTGCTTCTTGTGTAGTCATTTCAAATTACATGTTACAGATTTCAGATTAATTTGAAATCTGAAATTTAAATTAAAGATATTTAACGCCTTCCGGGATCTTATAAAAAGTCGGATGACGATAAGGCTTATCATTGGAAGGTTCAAAGAATGATCCCTGATCTTCCGGACTCGAAGCAGAAATAGCGTTTGCCGGAACTACCCAGATACTGATCCCTTCACTTCTTCTCGTATACACATCACGTGCATTCTGAATTGCCATCTCTGCATCAGCAGCGTGAACATTACCTACATGCTTGTGAGGAATTCCCGGATTTGCCTGCACAAATACTTCCCATACCGGCCATTGTGTGTCTGTCATAACGAATTTTTGATTTGGTGAATTGGAGAGATAGAGAAGGTAAATTATTACCGATATCTACACTCCGTTAAATAATACTTCTTAAACTATATCTATTTAATTCTCTATTTCTCTAAATCTCTACTTCTCTAATTGAATCAGGCTGCTTTTAATTTTTTCTTTTCTGCGTAAGCAAGTGCTGCATCTCTAACCCAACGTCCTTTTTTATCAGCATCATTACGCGCTTTCAAACGTTTTGCATTGCAGGGACCGTTTCCTTTGATCACTTCAAAGAACTCATCCCAGTTTATCGGTCCGTGAGTATAATGTCCGGTTTTTTCATCAAATTTAAGATCCTTATCAGGAATACTTAAGCCGATAAAATCAGCCTGAGGTACTGTTCTGTCGATAAAACGCTGACGGATCGCATCATTGCTTTCCATCTTTACTTTCCAGCGCATTAATTGCTCTGAGTTTGGAGATTGATCATCGCTTGGGCCAAGCATCATAATAGATGGCCACCACCAGCGGTTCAGAGCATCCTGAGCCATTGCTTTTTGTTCAGGAGTTCCCTGAGCCAAATGCATCATGATCTCATATCCCTGGCGGTTATGAAAACTTTCTTCTTTACAGATACGGATCATTGCACGGCAATATGGACCGTAAGATCCGCGTGCAAGAGCGGTCTGGTTCATAATAGCTGCACCATCAACCAACCAGCCGATTGCTCCGATATCAGCCCAGGTAAGAGTCGGATAATTAAAAATACTTGAATATTTTGCTTTACCTGTGTGTAATTGTTCCAGTAATTCTGAACGGTCAACACCAAGCGTTTCAGTTGCGCTGTATAAGTATAAGCCATGTCCAGCTTCATCCTGTACCTTAGCCAATAAGATAGCTTTTCTTCTTAAGTTCGGAGCACGGGTGATCCAGTTACCTTCAGGCAGCATTCCTACTATTTCAGAATGAGCATGCTGGCTCATCATACGAATCAGCTGTTTGCGGTATGCTTCAGGCATCCAGTCCTTAGGTTCGATCTTATTTCCGGCTGCTATTTTAGCTTCAAATGCAGCTAATTGTTTTTCGTCTTCCATGTCTGTGATTCTTTTGCAATATTAGCTTAAATATAGTCATAAAGATATGACATTCGTCAGCAGGTGCAAAGGTCGGGATTTTTCACGAATAATTAATAGTTTTTTGGCCTGATTTGTTGAGGAAAATAAGAGGCCAAAGGTTTTTTTAACCGCAGAGAACGCAAAGAAGTCGCTGAAACAACAGAGAAAATTAATTTCACATAGTTAAGGTGAAAGAGGTTTTGATCTAACACATAGAACATTAAATAAGAAAGGACACAATATTACATCCTTTCTTCGCGTTCTCCGCGAATTCCTCTGTTTCCTCTGCGGTTATTTTTCTATAACCCTTTATCGTAATTCACCACCACATGATCCGTTTTCGGGCGGCTCTGGCAGGTTAAAATAAATCCTTGTTTTACTTCTGAAGCAGACAAGGCATAATTAACAGCCATATCAACTTCCCCTTTTTGCAGCAATGCTCTGCAGGTACAGCAAGAACCTCCCTGGCAGGCATAAGGAGCATCAAGGCCTATTCGCATAGCAGCCTCCAGGATTGTTTCATCTTCCTGAAGAACAACTTCACGCTCATCACCATCAAGGATAATTGTTGCTTTTGCTCCAGATACAACATCTTCTGAAGGCTTCACATCATCTGCATTTACGGGAGTTGTAAAGTATTCGATGTGAACTTTTGCTTCAGGGATCTTTAATTCCTTCAAGGCATTAACAACATTTTCCATCATCGGGCCGGGACCGCAGATGAAATACTCGTTATCTGCAGAAACATCAACATAATTCTTTACCAGCTCTATGTTCTTCTCTTTTGTCATCATCCCTTTCAGCATTTCAGGGTGACCTGCAGGAGGAGTATTCAATACATGGATCACGTTCAGTCGATCTGAATTTTTAATTGCAAGTTCTTCTATCTGTTTCTTAAAAATAATAGAAGACTCATCGTTATTTCCATATAATAATGTAACGCGACTATTTGGCTCGGATCTTAAAACAGTTTTCAAAATAGAAAGCATTGGTGTGATACCGCTTCCTCCACCGAAAAGGATATAATTCTTCTTGTTTGCAGCATTCATTTCTGTAAAGAAGTTACCCATCGGCTGCATTACTTCTACAACATCTCCTACTTTTAGATTATCATTGATATAAGTAGAAACCCGGCCATCCTTCACTTTCTTAATTGCAACACGTAACTCATTTTCATCAAGAGGGCTGCTGCAGATAGAATAAGAACGTCTTAATTCTTCTCCTTTAACATTGAATTTAAGGGTAAGATACTGGCCCTGTTTATATTTGTAATCCTGTTTCAGCGATGAAGGCACTTCAAATGCAATGGAAACTGCATCAGCTGTTTCGCGAATTACATCGATAACTTTTAAAGAATTGAATCTTGACATTTTTCCTGTTCTGTTTAAGGCTGCGAATTTACGATTTATCTATAAATGGACAAGAGATTTAAAAAGGTAAATTCAGGATGCACAATTTAATCTTTCTGAAAGAGTTAATCTTTTCATCTGAGGCGGCATAATATTTACTCATTTTTAAATTAGCCTTTTATAATTGCATGCGCAGGCATTTATTATGTATTTTTGAGAAAGCTTAGGCATATAAAATTGTTATTTTCATCCGGAGAAAAGCCGTAAGAAACAATGTGTATTTCTATGATATTTAAATATCAAATTATTTACAAATGAAAAATATTTTAAAATACATACTGTTTGCATTTACTGCCATCCTTGTTCAGCAAACAATTGCACAAACTAAGAAATCACCTCCGAATAAGA
Source organism: Bacteroidota bacterium (assembly GCA_021323165.1). Taxonomy (GTDB): domain Bacteria; phylum Bacteroidota; class Bacteroidia; order 2-12-FULL-35-15; family 2-12-FULL-35-15; genus 2-12-FULL-35-15. The sequence goes on from JAJTCJ010000062.1 coordinate 13,715, forward strand.
ATAATCTTATTCAGTTTTCCGGGGTTGTGGTTGAAGGAGACAGTTTAAGGCCCGTACCTTACGCCAGTATCATGATCAAAGACAGCTATCGCGGAACGGTGAGTGATTATTTCGGATACTTTTCTTTTGTTGCACAAAAAGGCGATACACTTGAATTTTCTGCTATCGGTTACAGAGATGCGGCCTATGTTATTCCTGATACATTAACTACCAATAAATATTCCCTGATCCAGGTATTGTCAACTGATACAGTCTTTCTTAAAACAACTGAAGTCTACGCCTGGCCAAGCAAAGAGCAATTTAAACATGCTTTTTTACAGCTTAACGTGCAGGATGATGAACTTGCAAGAGCGCAGAAGAATATGGACCGCGCGGATATGAAAGAACGTATGACCGGAATGGCGAATGATGCTACAATGAATTACAAATACTCTCAGCAGCAGTATCAGAGTAAATTATATTATGCCGGTCAATTACCTCCAAACAACCTGTTAAATCCGATCGCATGGTCTAAATTTATTAAAGCCTGGAAGAACGGAGATTTCAAAAACAAAAAAAAGAAATAAAGTCCATCGGAAGATTCCCGGAAGAAAAACCTGAAATATTCATTTGTGAAGAATACATTAAGACATACTCCGATAATGAACCGCTGGAAGATATCAGCATTTCAATTCTTGGATCACCACAGGCAGGCACCATCACAAACAAAAACGGAGAATATTCCTATACTATCCCTGCAGAGCAGGATGTAATAATTGTTTTCAGCAGCCTTAGTCATACTCAGGAACAGCGTACCATAAATCTTGCAGCCGGAGAAAAACGCGAGATCAACCCTGCAATGAAATTTAAGAACACGCTCGTTGATGTTGTGGTTACAGATGAGAATAGATTCCAAGAGATCAGCCGGATCGACCCGATACTTATTACACATATTCCAACTGCCAGCCAGGATTTCAATGCCATTTTATTTACTCTTCCAGGAGTATCGAACAGGAACGAATTAAGTTCTGCCTACTCTGTGCGCGGTGGAAATTTTGATGAAAATCTTGTTTATGTGAACGGGATTGAAGTTTATCGTCCTTTTCTAGTTCGTTCCGGACAACAGGAAGGATTAAGCTTTATTAACCCTGATATGGTTGCTTCTGTTCTTTTCTCTGCAGGCGGATTCGAAGCAAAGTATGGTGATAAAATGTCATCAGTTCTGGATGTTCAATACCGTAAACCAAGAAAATTTGCCGGAGTGGTCTCAGGAAGTTTGCTTGGCGGAAACCTAGAGTTAGAAGGTATTTCGAAAAGTCATCGTTTCACCTGGATGATAGGAAGCCGTTACAAAAGCACTCAATATATCTTAGGAAATATTGATGTAAAAGGACAGTACAAACCTTCATTCATTGATGTTCAGGCTTTCGCAACATACGATCTTACAACCAACTGGGAACTGAATTTTTTAGGAAATTATGCAAACAATAAATACAATATCATTCCTGAAAGCAGAGAAACAGATTTCGGAACACTGAACCAGGCATTGAGATTAAAGATCTATTTTGACGGCCAGGAAGTTGATAAGTTTACCACAATGCTTGGTGCTATATCAGCTATTTATCGTTCAAATAATGAAAAGACAAATCTGAAATTTATCTTTTCAGGATTTAAAAGTAAGGAAAGTGAATCATTCGATCTTCAGGGACAATATTACATTGCTGATCTTGAAACAGATTTTGGAAAACCGACTTTCGGAGAGGAAGTTGGTGAACGCGGTGTCGGAACATTTTTACAGCATGGACGCACAAGCTTAACTGCTTATGTTTATAGTGCAGAACATAAAGGCCAATATAACATTACGCGCAATAAGCAAATACTCTGGGGGACAAAATATTCCATGGAAAGTATTGCTGACAATTTAAGTGAATGGAAATATGTTGACAGTGCCGGTTTTTCCAGTCCGACCTCAGTGCCTTATGATCCGCAAGCTGAGATCATTCTACAGGACGTTGTAAAACAAAAGATCCTTATTAACTCGAACAGAGTTTCAGGATTTCTTGAAGGAATTTTAAGCAAAGAATTAAAGGACACATCTATCGTTTCAATCACTGCGGGAGTCAGAGCTAACTACTGGGACCTTAATAAACAAGCCTTGTTCGGCCCACGTGCAACTTTAGGTTACAAACCTCATTGGAAACGGGATTTCCTTTTTAAATTCTCAAGCGGTTATTATTACCAGCCTCCTTTTTATCGTGAGCTTCGTGACAGACAGGGTAATATCAACTATGATCTGAAGGCTCAGACATCCATACATTTTGTACTTACAAGTGATTATAATTTTAAAGCATGGAAGCGCCCTTTTAAATTTATTGTAGAAGCATATTATAAATACCTTGATAATATTATTCCTTATGAAGTTGATAATGTCCGCATACGTTATTCGGCCAAAAACAATGCACAAGGATATGCTACCGGTATAGATATGAAGATCAACGGAGATTTCGTTAAAGGTTTGGAATCCTGGGCTTCGCTTTCCATCATGCAGACGCAGGAAGATATCAAAGATGATTTTTTCTACACCTATTATAACAGCGATGGAGATACTATCGTCCCGGGATATACCGCAAATAATATTGCAACGGACAGTACAAGAACAGAGCCCGGATATATTCCAAGGCCGACTGATCAGCGTGTAAGCTTCGGTTTATTTTTCCAGGATCAGATGCCGGGTGTTCCCGATCTTAAAATGCATTTGAATTTATTATTCGGAAGCGGTGTTCCTTTCGGGCCTCCCGGATCTGAGCGTTACAAACAGGTTTTAAGAATGCCGCCTTACCGCAGGGTAGATATTGGATTCTCTTATCAGATATTGAGAGAGAACAGAAAATTAAAAGAAAAAGGCTTTGGCAGACATCTTAGATCGGTTTGGTTCAGTCTTGAAGTATTTAACCTTTTAGGCACAAACAATACAGTTTCATATATCTGGGTTGAAGATGTAACGAACAGACAATATGCTGTTCCGAATTATCTGACGAGAAGACAGTTGAATGCTAGGCTGATCATTAAGTTTTAGAGTTCTTTAAAGATTTTTTCACCACGGAGGCACGGAGAACACTGAGAACCACTAAGCTTTACAGAGAAAAAAAAAGAGGCGCAGGTTTAATGAGAACAAATATTCTTTTACCACGGAGGCACGGAGAACACTGAGAAGCACGGAGGGTTTATTCCTAAAGTGTAAAAGAGGCGCAAGCTTAAAGAGTTGTAAACAGATCATTTATTCATTAATGGCTAAAACAATAAAAAAAATACCGTTTGATTTTGTAATAGAAAATCTGCATTCACTTGATCCTATTGTTAAACCAATGTTCGGAGCACATGGAATCTATGTTGGTAATAAGATCGTATTGATACTTCGTGATAAAGATGATGTTGACAGCGGTGTATGGCTGGCCACAACAGTTGAACATCACAAGAGCCTTCAGAAAGATTTTCCGAACATGCGTTCAATAAAGGTTTTCGGACCGGGAGTAAGCAGCTGGCAGGTTTTATACAAAGAAGACAATGATTTTGAAGAAAAAGTAAACCTGGCCTGCGATCTTATTTCAAAAAATGATCCGAGAATTGGAAAGATCCCGAAAGCAAAAAGCCCAAAGAAAAAGAAAATATAAAAAGCTGATTAATTTTACATCACCATGTTGTACCCAAAAGAAGCTATTTTACATTTAAATGCCTGGATCGATGGCAGCACGAATGCCAAGCTATGGTTACAGGAAAATAACTATGAAGAACTGGTACAGCTGAAAGATGCATCCAGTCGACACTCAAAGCCACTTGAATATTTACTCGTTAATAAATTTATTGTGCTGGCAGCCTTTGTAAATGCTATCTGGGATGATACTTCAGCATTTAAACTTCTTATGGATCAGAAACAGTTTCACTGGGCTGCCGTGGCGAATTATATTAACGGAGATGATAAAGCAGCCCTGTTTCTAAAGAAGAATAATCTTGAACATTACGCGGAACTAGGATTCAAGATTCAGGCAAAGATCAGAAAGGAAGGAGATGCAGGAACTAATTTCTTTAACAGCGGGCCTTTTAAAATGTAGTTGGGAGAGCGGAGTCAGGAGTTAGGAGTTTTTAGTTCGTAGTTCGTAGACGGTTCACATTTATAATTTTGCAAACTTCAATAATTTCTATATCAAACACAGATTCGTAAATTCGTTTTTTAAATTCGTTATCTAGCATATGCGTGTAATAGCTATCATACCACATCCTAAACTATCCATCAGTATTTTTTCGATGAACGATAAATATCAGATCCAGTTTATTGCAGGACCAATGGAACAAACATTTAAAATTTCACATACAGATATTGACGGTGTGGAAGGAATAAAAAAAATGCTTGATGATGAGTTCATGAAAAAAATTATGGATAGATTTAACGAGATGTTTCTTTCATTTAAGGAAGCACAAAATCGAGTTTCAAGTTGATTAACCGGATTTAAGAAGTTTCAAGTTTTAGCAGAAACCCAAAAACACAGAACTTCAAAAACCTGAAATAGTGAAACATATTATAAAAGAATGATGATCAAAAAACTAAGTATAATTTTAGCAGCAGTAATCATTGTAATTGGATTCACAATTCCACCTACCTATAAGATAGCGGTGTTGAAATATAATGGCGGTGGCGACTGGTATGCAAATCTTGAAACTTCGGTACCAAATCTTATTAAATTCTGCAACGAAAATCTGAAAACAAATATCAATCCTGAGCAGGGAACTGTTGATGCAGGCAGTCCGGATATTTTCAATTACCCCTTCGTTCACGTGACCGGCCATGGAAATGTTGTTTTCAGCGCTCAGGAAGCGGAGAACCTTAGAAACTACATGATTGGCGGTGGATTCCTGCACATCTCTGATAATTACGGAATGGATAAATTCATTCGCCCTCAAATGAAAAAAATTTTTCCTGAACTCGATTTTGTTGAGCTCCCTTTTTCTCATGCTATCTATCATCAAAAATTCGATTTCCCAAATGGTTTACCAAAAGTTCACGAACATGAGGGGAAAGCACCGCAAGGATTCGGACTTATTTACAAAGGCCGTTTAGTTTGCTTTTATGATTTTGAATGTGATCTTGGTGATGGCTGGGAAAGTTTTGAAGTTCATAAAGATTCACAGGAAGCACGTCAGAAAGCGCTTAAGATGGGCGCTAATATAATTCAATACGTTTTGATGGGTGGTGAGAATGTGGTGAAGAAGTGATAATATCAATTGCCTACGGAGTGTCATCCCGTGCTTGACACGGGATCTTATTAATATAGCAAAAGATTTTTTCTTTTCTTTTCTCTTGTCAGAAAAGAAACAAAAGGACAAGGCCTGACGATTTCTCCGCTCCTCTCAATATTTTACTGAAATCTAAAGAAAGAGAACTAAAGCTCTTTCTAAGATTTTCTCGTAAAATATTGTTCACCGCAACACGACATCGCGTCCAGCCATACCTCTCGCGCGTCTTCGTTAGCATAAATTTATTTTAAAAGAGCTTTCCTCATCTTTTCCCTCTTGCCTCCTGAAAACCCTTCTTAGGGTTCCTTTCCATTCTTAGTGTCTTAGCGGTAAAATAACATTTGTTAAACCATCACACGTTCTCGATACATTTTTCATGAAAAGAAAAACACTCGAACTGACAGCACACTAAAAAGCATGGAGCTTTTACAAATAATATGATTCTGCTATCATTAATGAAGATCCCGTGTCAAGCACGGGATGACGTTTCGTGGGAAGAATAGAATTAAGATAAAATTCTGTTTCATTCTGCCAGCCTGATGAAGATCCCGTGTCGGAGCACGGGATGACATTATAACGAAGAGTGGATTAACCTAATGATTGAGAAACAACCCTTCTTAGTGTTCCTCTCCATTCTTAGTGTCTTAGTGGTAGATTACACACAAGTATCAAGTTAAACCTTCCAGCTCTTTATTGATTATCTCGTTTATTTCCTTGGCCCTTGTAACGATCATAAAATGGCTGCCGCCTTTGATCTTATACTCGCAATCAATTTTTTTATGAGGCAGGATCTGATCTTTGGTTCCATGGATCTGAACAACCTGAGGAGGGACAATATCATTTCTCCATGTCATGATACAATGAACAGCACCGCTGAAATAATTTGGCGGAGCAGAACGAAGCATATCGAGAAATTTTTTCTTCTGCTCTTTTGTTGTAACACCAAACTGCTTGCTTACCAGCATTGCACCCATAATGTATCTTTTATCTTTCAGATACCTGTAAACAGAAAGATATCGCCATAAGGTAATTTTCAATGGCAGCTGAGAACTAACCGTACAGCTTGAAACGACAAATGTTTTAACAGGATTGAGTTTCTTTGTAATCTCCACGCAACACATTCCTCCGAAGGAAACACCAATCAATGCAAATGGTTTGGAAGTATCTATCTGTACGGCTAAACGCATTGCATAATCAGGCAATGATTCATCCTTTAAAGGAGTATTCCATTTTATGTGCAGAATATTGCAATCATGAAGTTTTATATTCTTGAACATCCGTGCATCCACACCCATGCCTGAGATACAATACACATTCAGCATTATTTCCTGAATTTATTGTTATAGTCTTCTCTGCTTTTATTGATCACATCCTGCGCTTCTGCCCTGCCATATATTCCGGCAATTTCACAGGTTGAATGCTCACCCGGAAGGTCTTTATATGTAAGAAAATAGTGTTTTAACCTGTTGATGATAGCTTCTGGAACATCGGTAATGTCCTTCCATTCGCTGTAAACAGCATCCGATTTCATTACAGCAATGATCTTATCATCCGCTTCGCCTTTATCGATCAGTCGGAGACCACCGATCGGGATGGCTTGCAGGATCACATCTCCATGAGGAATCGTATGTTCGCTCAACACTAAAATATCCAAAGGATCACCATCACCTTTCTCAACATTTTTGCCTGACTTTTCAGCAGCATATGCAGCGATGAGTGTATCGCAATAAGTCTGAGGGAGAAAACCATACAGAGCCGGAACAACATTCGAGAACCTCTGAGGACGATCGATCTTAAGATAACCGCTCTCCTTATCGATCTCATATTTAACTGTATCGGTAGGAACAATTTCAATGAATGCAGTTACAATTTCCGGAGCATGATCTCCAAGCTCCACTCCATGCCATGGATGCGCTTTAAATTTATTTATCATTCTTAAAAAACTTTTTTGTTACAAAGTATATAAGTACCATCACTCCAAGAGAGATAAGCAAAAGCCAGAGTTTATTCAAAGCACCGGGCTGAGTATTATGGGGCTGCATTTCTTTCTGATCATCATTCAGCTTATTGTGAGAAGCAAAAGCCTGCGTACCGAATGTACTTTCCAGGAAATTTTTTTCCTCTTCAAAGGATCGCTGTGAAGCAGCCTGATAATAGTCTGGACTCCCATCCGTTATTTTTTTTCTTGAATGTCCGCAGATGTTCACTGTTAAGAGATCAAAATGCTGAAACATTGAGTAAATGATCCATTCATCGTTTTTTGCAAAGCTCATCATGCAGGAACTCACACAATCATAATCAACAAAAACTTGCTGTTGAGCAGATCCTTTGTATAAAGAATTAATAGTAAAATAAACTCTTCCTATTCCATCTGTTTTACATGGAACAACAGAATCAACTTTACCATAAAATATCACATCATACTGCTCAGATATTTTTTTAGTAAGCGGTTCTAAAGGAGGACACTCACAAGCTGACGAGAAAACGGAAATTAAATAAAATGCTGCAAGAAGAATTCTTTTCATTAATAAACGATCATTTTTTTAGTCACCCTGTACTCATCACAACGAAGAGAATAATAATAGATACCCTGATTTAGATTGTAAGCAGAGGCATTAAATATATAATCGAAATTCCCTTCCGGGAATTTTTCATTTTCATAGAGTGTCGCCACTTTGTTTCCCAGGATATCATAAACAATGAGATCAACAGTTCCCGTCTTTTTAAGATCGAATTTGATCCAGGTATTTTCCTGGAAAGGATTAGGAGAATTCTGTTGTAGCACCGGTGAATAATTATTACGCATTGGCTCGTCCATGCTTAATGTCACTCCGTCAACAAGAGCTGTCCATACACTCAGACCGCCCGCATACTGCATCCATGCAGGACGCACCATATTGTTGTAAGCAGAAATGCCGATGTAATCACCAAAAAAGATTGAAGGGCTCGGAACAAATGAATTATCATTGATCTTAAAATTTGTAAAACTATTACCGCCATCAACAGAACGGGCTAAATAGACATCCGTTTGTTGACTTGTCACAGGATAATTTCTCCTGTCGTAAAATACACAATAGATATAACCGTTGGTCGGATCAATATCCATCCATGTTAAAAATTGTTGTTTACCGGGCATATCATCATTTACACGAACAGGACTGCTCCAGGTTGTACCGCCATCAGTTGATTTTAGTAACCAGACATCCGTATCCGTAGTGCCATTCCGCTGATCTGTCCAGTTAATATAAATAGTTCCATAGTTAGGACCGGGACTAAGATCACAGATTGCCTGAGGTAATCCGTTACAGCGCTGCAATCCCGAGATATTATAATCCCATCCACCGGGAGTAGAAATAATGGGAAGTTCATGTGGAAGCCAGGTTATACCGTTATCAAGACTTTTATTAAATACTAATCCGTTCGGTCCGGTCCAGATGACATAGATCTCTCCTGTAGGCCCTATCATAGGAATTGCACCTTCCATTGTACTATCGCTATCAACACAGTTACCTGCTTCTGCGTTAATCCTGACAGGTGTGCTCCATGTTGCCCCTGCATCGGCAGATTTAGAAAACAGGATCACCGAACTATCCAAGGGAGATGATGAACCATAATTATCGAATTGTGTCCAGGTAACGTAAATTTCATTCGTGACAGAATTTACAATCACAGCTTCTTTATCCTGTGCCTTGCTTCCATTCAAGCCTGTATATGTCCCGCTTGACCATGTTGCTCCTCCATCAAGGGATTTTTGAAACACGATACGATCGATCCAGTTTCCTGAAGCAGGATTGGAAAGATGGGAATAATAATATGCACCGGCAGTGTCGGTAAAAATGATCGGATCGCCCCAGACACCATAAGTTGGTTCCGTAAGAATACCTATGTTCCAGGTTATCCCGCCATCGTTAGAATTGTAAACATTATTAAGATTGGCGCCCGCAACAACCTGGGAAGGATTTTTCGGATTGATACGGATAGAGATCTCCTGTGGACTGTTCTGATCACTGATCAACACATTCGTGAATTGTGAAAAAGCAGGTATTATAGAACTCAGAAAAGAAAAAAAGAAAAGAAAAGTATTTTTTTTCATTGATCAGTATTGTTTCACAAATAAACCACTGTCATTATTGATAAATAATTATACCCAACATGCAATCTACCCGCGCAAATGTACGTAAACAAATAAGATCTTTTTTGAGGCTTCAGGAATAACTTTGGGGCTGGCACGATTATTTAAATACTCCTGAAAAAGCTACAAATATGTCAGAAAATAAGATCCATAGCATTAATTCCCAGGGAAGCGGTAATGCTGAATTCAATCACTGGACAGGAAAGTTCAATTGCCCGAAAGAAGAATTACTTCAGGCAAGAAATGCTGTGAGAATTTCTACCGAAAAGGTGGCGGAATATATGCGAAAAGAAAAAAGCAAAGTTTATTAAAACATTTTCGGTCAATAATAAAAAAGCCTTCCATTTCTGAAAGGCTTATTTGATCTGCTGTGCTTTCGCTATTCCATACTCCGTACTTCTGTTCTTCTGTTCTTCTGCTTACCAGCATCTGAATCATTATCCGAAACCGGCTGAGTGTCGCCATAACCTTTGGCTACAACCCGATCAGCTTGAATTCCTTTTTTTACCAAATACGCTTTAACAGATTTGGCGCGGTCTTCCGACAGTTTCTGATTCGCATCTTTATTTCCAACATTATCAGTGTGGCCAGCTATCTCAACTTTCAATGACTTTTTCAGCAGCATATATTCCGCTAGTTCATTCAGCTCTTTAAAAGATTCTGTTTTTAAAGTTGATTTTCCTGTGTCAAAAAATACATTGTCGAGTGTGTACATTTTCGGAGGATTAATGATGAGCTTGTATTCGAATGTAACTGTACCTTCCATTGCCGGAACCTTCAGCACATTGTAATCTTTATTTTCTCCGAAGGCACTGAAAAGCACATTATAGCTTTCCCCTTCAGGCCCCAGCACATCAAATTTTCCATCAGCTTTTGTTACCCCGGAATAGGCTTTCTTAGTTGTTTGAGATACAAAGGTCACCTTCTCCCCTTCCAGGAATTTTTGTGATTTATCTACTACAATAACATTGATCAATGCATCAGTTTCAGTTGGTTCAAGCGTTTGAGCTGTTGAACAAAGAACAGATAATAATAAAAGAGAAGCTATTAAATATTTCATGATGTGAGATTTTACATTTTTAAATTATCGGTTGCATACACCTTTAAAGCTACAATAAATACAGTTATCAAGATCAAGAGTCTGGACAAAATCAACGGAAGGATCAAGGATCTCAGTCAGAAGGATCTGCAGCTGCTCTTCAAACTCCTTTAATATTCCTTCATTCAGAAATTCCACCCCATTTGCTTTTACTGATTTTAAGCCAGCGCTTAATTCGCGGAAAGTGATAATGCCGGATTGAATATTTTCGGTCACGGCCGGATTCATTCGCTGGTACAAATAAGCATACATTAATAATTGAAAGCTTTTAGAAAGCCCGTTCTCTGTCCTGATTAGATCCCAGTCATCGAACTTCAATTCATTATTGTTTGCTAATCCCGTTTTGTAATCTACAATTCTTGTAACCCGACCAACACTGTCGATCCTATCGGCTTTACCTTTTAGCTTAATAACTTTCCCGTTCACTTCAAGTTCGGAACCCAGCTCCTGCTCTAATGATTTAATGATATATGGTTCATGATTTTTAGCTGCTGCATTTATTGAAGCGATCTCCGCATCAAGGAAATTAGAAATGAACTTCAGTGCAACTTTAATGGTCAGTAAATTTTTCCCAAAGCTGAGCTCTGAGCGGTTATAATACTCCTCAAAAGCTTTGAGTGTTAACTCCTCCACCTGAGGTTTCATATCCTTTACATCTTCACTTTTCAGATTTTTCCCAACAAAAGGTTTGTACAATGTTTCAAGTACGCTGTGTATCACATTTCCAAGAACATCCGCACCTATCGTTTCCGCCACTTCATCCGCTTCTTTTAATCCGGCAATACCGTGAAAATAAAACTGCACTCCGCAGCTTCTGTATTTATTCAGCAACGATGGAGAGAACCCAAAATCAGCTCTTGCCTGAAGTTTTTCGAGAATGTGATCCGTCTTCGAAATGCGTATCCCTATTCCATCGCTTTCCGGCTTAACAGGAATACTGAGCAATTGTTCGGTGATTGTAACATTGGGATTTATTTTCGGAAGCTCATAAGCAAGCTGTGTTAAGAAACGGCTTCTTTCACCACTTCCCAATGCATCACTTTCAGTATTGTATAAAAGATAAATATTAGTTGCCCTCTGTAATAATCTATAAAAGTGGTAAGCAAAGATCGCGTCTTTATCACTGTATGTAGGCAACCCGAAATGACGCTTTAATTCAAAAGGGATAAATGAATTCACTGCTTTCCCTGAAGGAAGAATATCTTCATTACATGAAAGGAGGATCACATTCTCGAAATCCAGTGTTCGCGTTTCCAGCATTCCCATTACCTGTAAACCCATAAGCGGTTCACCATAAAAAGGCAAGGTACTCGCACGAACGATCTGATTGATGATGCTTCTGAGTGTCTTCACATCATCAATCGAATCAGGATAATCCGTCATTAAAACCTGGATACGCTTTACGATCTTTGTAAAAGCAAATAAATATTCCAGCTCAAGACTTGCTTTGTTTTCAGCGTTTGTATCCAGTTGTGCTATGATGCCATTCTTTAAGATCTCTATCAGATACTGAACACAAGCGATTCCATCAGCCGCAGTTTTCCAGTGAGTAAAAAGCGGACGAAGCAACGTGTATTCATCAGGATGATCAATGAATAATTTATCAAGCGTTGAGATCGCAGCGAAAACAATATTTCTTCCCTGTATGGTCTGAACGATTGGCTTTACTGAAAGCTGTAGCTCTTTATCTGCAAGCGCAATAGCTGTATAAGGATGACTGAGTAGTTTTATAAGATCGGTGTGATAGTAACTGTAATTCTCTTTTCCTGCTGCGATCTTTTTTGCATTTTCATGCAGATTAAATACGATGTCGAAATATCCGGCAACGGGCGTATTCTTTAAAGGATAACCCATTGTAACATTTATATCTTCCAATCCTTTTGGTAAAGAGTGAAGAACAGGAAATAGTAAATTCTCATCGGCAAGAACAAGAGCCGTATTCTGGAGATGTCCCTGTTCCTTGTCAATACTTGTAACCAGACTACCGGCAACTTTAGCCTGTGCAACATTTTTAGCAGCACCGATTATAGTTATTGTTTTCTTTTCATTGCTGAGAAGCGTTTCCTCGAATACAATGTTTCTTTCCTTGATCTTTTTGAATCTTCCGTATTCATTGTACTTCCTGATAAAGCGTCCGGCTTCCTGGTTAGGATCATTCACATAATAGCTGTCGGTATCCCAGATGATCTCCGCTTTGTCGGCATCCACCAGCTTTTCTATCATGATCTCTTCCGCGAGGTTTAATGCATTAAATCCGGCAAAGATTATTTTTTTCCAGGGATATTTCGCAGCGCGCTCAACCGGATCTTTTGCAACAATACGATATGCGAGTCCCTGATACGCTTGCTTCTTCTTTAATGAGCGTTCAACAAAATCCGAATAGTATGCACCAAGCGATTCCCAGAAAACAAGGTATTGCTTTTGAAAATCGGTGAGCTCTTCATCTGTGTTCAGGCTCCAGCTTTCCAGCTCTTTGATGTTCTTTAAGTTTCCAAATAACTGTTTAGCATCTATCAGGTAACGGTCGATCTCATTAAAGTCGCTTAGAAGGATTTGTCCCCATTTACTGAATTCATCGAATGTTTCTGCATTCTGGGAATTACATTTTTTTACAGTTTCATAAAGATCGAAAAGTAAAGTAGTAGAATCGGCTGGCTGCAGTTCAGACAACAGGGCGACAAAATCTTCGGTAGCCAGGATCTGCGGACTCCAGAATGTTTTTTTAAGATTATTGGAGAGATGCGTTTTAAGAAACAATCCTGCTCTTCTGTTGGGCAAAACAATACAGAGATCACTTATGTCATCACCGTATTTTTTATAAAGATATTGAACTGTTTTCTCCAGGAAGGATTGCATCTTACGAAGATAAATATTATTTCCCATTTTATTATACCACGAAGGCCCTAAGAAGAAGGAGAAACATTAAGGATAGCTATTTACCCGCAAATTCATTTTGTGTGTTTTTGTCATCCCGAGCTTGCCCGAGGGATCTTACTCTGTGTGAAAGCTGTGAATTATGGAACACAGATGTAGCGGATTTTTATGATTAACACGGATAGCTGTGTTTATGATCGCTACGCGATTATGATCAAATTATGATTCTGTGTGTCTTTTTTGCCGCAGATTCACAGATTTTAATGAAATTATTGATGCTTACCGTTTGTCATCCCGACCTTGCTGGAGGGATCTTCTGTCTACGAAGCTATTTTATCAAATTATGATTGTGATTGTGTGTGTTATCATTTCGTCAACAGGGATTTGTATCTTTGCAAAGTGAAAACAGTGAACTATCCTCAATACCGCAAGTATAAAAACCACAAAGCTTATTTCAAAATCATTTCTGAAAAGGAATGGGAAGAGATTCAGGTATTAGGTTCAAAATTCATTCTTCATACGTTTACCGTAAAGATACTTCCTGACCGAAATTTTATTTATGATATGACCTTTGATTATGAGAATAACTGGGATAAAATTGAAGAAGAGGAATACCATGAGATTCTAAGAAAAGTATAATTTTAGACTAAAAAGGTTAAATTTGAGAAATAAAAAAGCGATACAAACATTCGCCAATCTAGCCAAATTGGACAGATAAGTGAAGGTTTATATCGCCTATATACTAGTTATAGGCAATAAGTGCACAGACGTGTGGAACGACAACTCGACCTTAATGAAAACGTTAAAAATTAGCTTACTCATATTTATTTTATATTTAGCGTCCCTCCTGACACTATGGTTAATCCCTAGTAATAATTATGTAAATTTTAAGACCGAGTATTATGTATTATCCCGACTTCTTTATTATTATTTAAAATTTACACCTCTTGCCATAATCATTATTGCATTAATTGAAATTCGAAAAGACAGAAAAACAATCCAATCTTGGATTACTGGGACCTTAAGTTTTGTTCTACTTTTATATGGGTTCTGGGTATCACGACCACATCCAAGAAAAGAACTTGTTTACGAAAACTTAGGTCATGTTTCATTTGAATCCAATGGACAGGATAAAAATTTCAAATATTATTGTAATTATGACTTCGATGTACAAGTTATTCTTGAATCAGAATCTGCCGACCTGAGGAATGAAATAAACTTTAAAAGAAAAGAAATACTGGATGTTATTGACCAAGCAACGAGAGATAATTGTACCGAATCAGATATTCAAGATTACATAAATCAAAAATACTTAGGAGTAATTAACGACAAGCTTGAGAATGGAGAAATTACTTCCATTAATTTTAACAACAGGAAAGACAGTGTTTCGACAAATGGAATCAAGACAAAATAAAAAAATTAAATAGCTAAGCTGTGTGGCACTTAAAGCCTATAACAGCCGTCTTGCGTTAGCGGGCAGACGAGTAAGTTGTACATTACTTTTCAAATATTTAATTATCGTGGCGACATGATCTCGCCTCGAAAGTCCGCCAACGCAAGGCGGCAAAACGTTATAGGTAATGTGCCCTGACAACGACTCGACAAAAAAATTCAGTAGACAAAAAGCATGAAAGTACAATCATTCGAATATATGCAGACTGTTTATCCTCAAAGAAAGAAATAGATTACTAACGAAATACAAGTATTCAGTTATTGTTGAGGGAGGACACCTAGAGTTTGATAACTTACACAAGTGGATTAATCAAAATGTTGGAACAGACAATATTGAAAACATTTACTACGGTAAAACAGACTACGATTACGGCTTTGCAGAGTTTTTCATTTCCGACACAATACATGAACAAAGTTTGAAACTTGCCGTGCAGAATATATATACCATATATCCTGACTCCTACGATTCCGGTAAAATAAGCAAAAGTGACGGTAGAGAAAAAGACATTGAATATTCTACTGCAGACAAAGACGCGATAATTTACCCGGTAGACACAAAAGCATAAACTGTGTGCGGCACATTACCTATAACACCGGCTAAGCACAATTGCGACATTCTGCAAGTTCGCAAATGCAAATTAAGGTGCTTCACGAAATTTCTGGCATTTGCTAATTTACTTTTGTACATTTAATAACGTTATCGATAAAAACAGTTTATTACTTTTAATTCAAAGCTCAATAGATTCTAAAACCTTACTTTCCATTTAGCACTGTACCATAAAATATAGACATGAAAAAAATCTACAGTTTACTTAGTATCGTGACACTTCTCGCGTTACGAACCACGTTTGCTAACCCGGATAACTTCCCTACAGTCCAAGAGCAGTTAGAAAACCTAAACAAAAACTGGAAAGGGAAAAACCTTGAATATAAAGTTCTTAAAGAACAAATTCCTTTGACAGATGATATCTCATTAATTCAAATGCATCTCTCCCTGGTTGAAAAAACATTACGTAACAAGACCACCAATGAGCTTTCGGCAGAGCAAAGGCTAAACAGACTAAAATGCCTGGACATTCTTCACAACTATTGGATGAAAGGAGTTTTTCCAAAAAATCTTTACCACACAACACGAACTCCATATTTCATAGACAAGTTCGGAACAGCCTGTGCGGTAGGTCAGTTAATCATTTCTACCGGTTATGGTGAGTTTGCAAAAAAAGTTATGGAGGATAATAACAATGCTTATATCTCAGAACTTAATTCATGTTATTCCGAAATAAACGAATGGGCAACTACTTTTGGTTTTACAGTTGAAGAACTTTCATGGATCCAGCCTTGTTATGGTTCTGTAGGGGGTACCGGTACACTTAACGTAAGTTGCAATGGCGGTTCAAATGGCTATTTTTCTCCAAGCCCTTCAGGAGGTGTTCCTCCATATACTTATGAAACCTATAGTTGGAATGGAACAGGATGGAGTTTATTGTGGTGTGGAGGCAGCAATTTGGTGGCTGGATATTATAAATGCACCGTCACAGATGCTATGGGTGTGCAACAAGATTATTTTGCTACGATAACAGAACCACCCCCTATTACCCAGACGATTAGTCTTATAAATGATAATGGCTCCTGTAATGGATCAGCATTTGTTGCTGCAAGCGGAGGCACACCAGGCTATAGTTATTCATGGGCTCCAGGCGGAAATACTAATGATACAATAACAAATCTTTGTGCAAATACATACTCACTTACTATTACTGATAATAATGGCTGTATTTCAGAAGAAACAGTAACCATAAGTTTGGCGACAAATCAAGCTCCGAAAGTAAATTGCAGTAATGTGACATATTTCACAGACACACTTTATATTTCACCGGGGAATAATCTGGTGACTGATAGTATTTATTACAATGACACCTTGGATATTGCCTATCCGACTCATTGCTTATTATTATCGGACACGACAATTATTTCAACCCGGATCGGGTCTTCAGATGGTTGTAACATTTTTACAGGTTTATCATCAGCACCATCTTCTGAGGATGACACGGTATACTTTGAGTATCCGATACGTTTTAAATCTACATCCTATCCGAATAATACTATTGTAAACGGTTATTTTCATCTCCTGAGATATGACATTAATGATACCGCAGCAGACTGTCTTTATCCTGTTACAATTATCCTTCAAAATCCAACAGGGATTTCAGAAAAAAGCTTTGAACAACTTCATATTTATCCGAACCCTACAAGCGGTTTTTTAACTTTTGATACTAAAACATCAAATACAACTTTGATCACCATTAGTAATTCTTTAGGTCAAAGCATTCGTCAGATCTTTTTGCAGCCTGGTGAAAATGAAAACGACATATCTGATCTAACTCCAGGCCTTTATATAATTGAAATAACAGCTGAACAAAAAACCATTCGTCAGAAAATAATTAAAGAATAGTTTATTACTAACAGAAAGTTAACCTTGATACCTAACAAAAAGTAATAATGAACATAAATATTAAAATAGCTTTATTGGCAGTTATGTTATCTGCAAACCTTGGCACCGTAGGACAAACAACCGCAGATAAAATAATTTTTTTAACAGACTTTTATACAAGCTTCATAGAGAAAGTAAAAGCTGACAACACAGATGCCGACAGAATTTATGCAGAAGACATCCAGAACTCAATTTATGACAAACACTTTCAAAAAAGTGAATATGCATACATTGTAAAGGATGTTTTTGCCTCACCAATTAGAAACACTTCTGATCTAACCAAATCGATTAATAGAATTACGTCAAACCAGGAAATAATAAAGACCAAAATAACCGGAGCATTAAAAAACTGCAGACAAAAATTATCAAATGATAGTTTAACCATTTATATATTACCTGCAAACCCTGACAGTAGAATGATCATAGAAAAAATGATAGGAATAATGGGTTTGACAGCCGGTTCAAAACAGATCATTCTGACCATCGAGCCGGAGATACCAGGTTGGGAGAATATGCTTGAGTATGCTGTTGCTCACGAATTTAATCACGCCTTTTGGACAAAAGTAAACTTCGCAAAATCCTCCAGATGGACACTTCTTGACTATCTGGTTTTTGAAGGAAGAGGCGACTACTTCGCTCACCTGCTTTACCCAAATGTAATCGCTCCCTGGACAAAGGCTTTGACTGAAAATCAGAAATTGGATCTATGGAATAAAATTAAACCAAACCTGCAAAGCGAAGACATCAGCTATCAAATGGAAGTTATGTTTGGATCAAGAAATTATCCTGTTTGGGGTGGTTATTCTGTAGGGTACGACATTGTGCTATCAGCATTGACCAATAACAAGAAATTAAAAGAGGATAACTGGACGAACCTTGGTTCGGATAAAATTTTAGAAGAGAGTAAATACAAATAGACAACATATAGGTATCAGCTTTAAATTTCATTTGTTAATTAGGGATGAGAAGCATGAAATGCTTTGTATTACACTTCAAATTTGTATTTTAAAAAAGGGCCGAAACAGAAATCCTTATGAGTAGATAAAAACTAAAACCTAAATAAAATGAAGAAAATAATTATTATTTCACTTGCTATTTTTTTAACAACGATAAATGCTATAGCTCAAAAACAGAATGAAAAACCAATTTATACTTTTTGTGGTAAACCTGGCGGGGCAGATTATACAATGACTTTAGAGGAATTAAAAAAATGCAAGAAAGAACTTACTATAGTTGATAAAAACCTGAAGATAAATTCATATTCCCTTTCAATAGGCATCGTTGAAAAACAGCAAGGAAACATTGATACCGTGTTTGTAACTCACACAATTACTGATAATATTCTCACTAAAACAGCCAAAGAAAAAATTGATGAAACGATTAACAAATCAGAAATATTTACAATAATAATAAAAGATGTGATTGTTATAGAAAGTGATAAAAAACGCCAGGTCGCAGGAATGAATATTAATCTAAAATAAACTGAATACAACAGCATTAAACAAATGAAAAAAACAACTTTAATAATTTTAGCACTTGCAGCATCCTTCGCTTTTGGCTATGCTTTTAACAACATAATTTCAAAACAACCAAACCCACCAACATTAAAAAGAGTGACAGGGATTGGCGGGATCTTTTTCAAATGCAAGGATCCAAAGAAATTGAAAGAATGGTACCAGGTTCACTTAGGCCTAAATACGAATCAGTATGGGTCTGTATTCGAATGGCGACAAGGTGCTGATACTGCAAAAAAAGGATTCACTCAATGGAGTCCGTTTAAAGAAACCACAAAATATTTCGAACCTTCAACCAAGGAATTTATGATCAATTATCGCGTAGCTGATCTAACAGCACTTGTTGCGGAATTGAAAAAAGAAGGTGTTACAATAACGGATACCATAGAATCATTTGATTACGGAAAATTTGTTCACATCATGGATCCTGAAGGAAACAAAATAGAACTGTGGGAACCGAATGATGTGGTTTATGAACAGCTGGGTATCCAGATGAACAGCCCGACCACGAAATAAAACAATTAAATTATTTAAGAATGAACCCTGGGATTAAAGCTTATAACGACAATCAGGCGGTTGACAAAAAAATCTGCGATCTGCTTGCAGAAACAATAGATAAGGAATTAGCTGAAGCGGAAAGCAAAATATGGCATGCGCATCCTGTTTGGTTTTTAGAAGGCAATCCCATCGTTGGATATAGTAAGCAGAAAGCAGGACTTAGATTGATGTTCTGGAGCGGTGGTAGTTTTGAAGAAGATGCATTGAATCTTACCGGTAAAAAATTCAAAGATGCTTCTATTGTTTACACTTCAGCTGAACAGATCAATTTAAAAGATCTTAAACGCTGGTTAAAAAAGTCCAGAGAAATTCAATGGGACTATAAAAACATAGTGAAAAGAAAAGGAAAATTAGAAAGGTTGAAACAGTTGAAAAATTAATATTAAAAGCTTAATCATGAAGACCACACACTCACACGATGAACGTTTCGCAAAAATGACATTTGCTTCTGTGTATCCAATGTATGTTGCCAAAGTGGAAAAGAAAGGAAGAACGGAAGATGAACTGCAGCAGGTTATTGAATGGTTAACTGGCTTTGATAAGAAAAAGCTGAAAAAACTAATTGATGAAAAAGTAACATTCGAAACCTTCTTCCAAAATGCCAGATTACATCCAAATGCTTCTCTAATTACCGGAATGATCTGCGGATACCGCATAGAAGAAATTGAAAATCCTTTGACCAAACAGGTAAGGTATCTTGATAAACTGGTAGATGAATTGGCCAAAGGCAGAAAAATAGATAAGATCTTAAGAGCGGAATAAATTATTTTTTACAAAATTCTTATGAGCAAACTAAATCCTAAAGTTGACTTCTTCTTTAATAAAACTTCCAAATGGGAAGAAGCATACGAGGAATTAAGAGCCATCGTTCTTAGCTGCGGACTAACTGAAGAGTTAAAATGGGGTGTTCCTTGTTATACCCGCAACGAAAATAATATTGTTTTGATCCATGGATTCAAAGACTACTGCGCATTGCTTTTTATACGGGGAGCTTTATTAAAAGATCCGGAGAAAATTTTAATTCAGCAGACAAAGAATGTACAATCGGCACGACAGATTCGATTTACCAGCGTTCAGGAAATACTCAGGAACAAAAAGATCATTAAGGCATATATTAAAAAAGCGATTGAACTGGATAAAGCAGGTTTGAAAGTAAAATTGAAGAAAACATCTGAATATAATGTTCCGAAAGAATTTCAAAATGTATTGGATGATATGCCAGAACTTAAAAAAGCTTTTAAAGCACTCCCCCCCGGAAGACAAAGAGGATATCTGCTATACTTTTCACAGGCGAAACAATCAAAAACACGTGAAGCCAGAATTGAAAAGTATCTTGATAAAATTCTTGAGGGAAAAGGGTTGGATGACTAAATTTTGTTAAAATCATTATTCACTCTTGACTTGCACGGCAACGCGGTAAGAGACATTCACGATCTTTATATTCCCCGCATTATTACAATCAACCATTCTACAGGTAAATTTACCTCTAACACTAAAATACGGAACATTGGCTGTTGTTCTGCCTTTAT
>JAJTCJ010000063.1 GCA_021323165.1 Bacteroidota bacterium
TTCGAAACAACAAATGATACCTATTGCAGAGGAATTGCATGCCTTAAATTTGTATCTTGAACTTGAAATAATGCGTTTTACTGATAAGTTTGAGTATTCGATTGTAGTGGATAAACAGATAGATGCAAATTATGACAGAATACCATCAATGCTTATTCAGCCTTATGTGGAAAATGCCATTATTCATGGGCTTTTGCCGAAACAGGGTCATGGAAAAATTTCGATTCATTTACAAAAACAAACAGATTCAATACTTTGCACTATTGAAGATAACGGTATCGGCAGGGAACGTTCCAATGAGTTCAAAAAGAACCGCGTAATGCAACATAAATCGATGGGAATGAGCATCACACAGGAAAGGCTTGATATTTTAAATTCGAGTCTGAATCATAACCTGAATGCTCAGATCATTGATCTTTTTGAGAATGGCAAACCAGCCGGAACAAGGGTCCAGATAATTATTCCGTTGGATACAAGTGAAGATTAACATATCAGAATAATACATATTACTATGAAAGAAAATGCTACGATAAAAAAAGCCATCATTGTTGATGATGAATTAGGAGCACGTGAATCACTCTCTAAAATGCTTGAAAAATATTGTAAGAACATTGAAGTTGTTGCGAAAGCGGATAACATGATGAATGCTTTCATTGAGATCACCAATCATAAACCTGATCTTGTATTTCTTGATATAGAAATGCCCAATGGAAACGCATTCGACCTTTTAGAAAGATTCAAAGAGATCAACTTCAATATTATTTTTGTTACAGCTTACGATCATTATGCTATTAAAGCAATTAAGTTCAGTGCTATAGATTACATTCTAAAGCCTGTAGATCCTGAAGAACTTGTAAATGCGGTTTCACGGTTTGAAAGCCAGCATGAAAACAAACAATCGCTTGATAAAAAATTCAAAACCCTCCTTTCGAACGTTAAACCGGAAAATAAATTAAAAAAGGTCGGTATTCCTGATGGTGACGGATTGATCTTTATTAATCTGGCAGACATAATCCGCTGCGATTCGGATGGTAATTACACTTATTTCATTCTTACCTCAGGCAAAAAGATTATTGTATCCCGCACTCTGGGTGAATATGAACAAATGTTTATGGATGATAATTTCTTCCGGGTACACCGCTCTCATCTGATCAATCTGGAACATGTTAAGAAATATATAAAAGGTGAAGGGGGATATGTGATCATGTCGGATAACTCCCAGGTGGAGGTTTCCAGAAGAAATAAGAATGAATTCCTTGAAAAGCTCTCTCATCAATAAAAACCACTCAATTGCTTTATTAGAAGGGCTTTCAAGAAAAACAGAACCCCTTAAAGGAGTATTTTACGAACTCGAATAAACTGGCAGGGAAAAATCCCTGACCGCTTACCTCCAAATTACCACCGTTAAATAATTAACCCCGCCACCTGCTCATTATGGGTTTCCTTCCATGCATTTCATGCGTAATATTGTGTAGTTCTTTCAAACAAACAATAAATATTAAACAAGAGCAGGTAGCGGGGGATTGCACTAGAAATTAATTGGCACATGGGGATGTTGTTTAAATTAATAGCGAAAACCCGCACCTTACTTGTTTCACTCTTTAATATTCTACCTCTCAATATATTTCACGTATGGCAACTTTACATTTTAGGTCTAACAATTTAATTTACACAGCCATGAACAGAAAAACAAATGTTCGTCAACACGGACACACTTACCACGAAGAAGGTATCGGAACAATGACAATCATGCTTGCAATTATTACTGTAGCTATTATATTCTACAGCATCTATAGCACCTTGTAATCGAATAGTTTAAAATAGTTTGTTTTGTTTAGTTTTAGTTTAGCGAAAGGCGATACCCAAAAAGTATCGCTTTTTTCTTTTTTATATGCGGTCCTTTCTCAAGTATTTTATTGACAAAAGTCAAATTTCTTACTAAATATCGAACCTTATATACTGTTTTAACGTTTGATTACTTTGGATGCAAACAGCCATAAATGACATTTGTTTTATTGAAGACAAGGAATACCTTGTTTTCAATTATTCCTGCCGGACCTCACATGTAACATACAGTGTGGCCGACTTTGGAGGAAATGTGCTTATCAGGGGAGATTTCCGATGTTTGGAAGAAAACAAAATCCCAATCCGGGATTTAAGATCAGGGTTATATACTCTTTGCATTGTGGATGGAGATCAGCTTATCACAAGCAGAATCAAGATCGATCAATAATTTTTCCGGAAACACCTGTCGGAAAATTTCGCTAATTCATTTAAGGTTTCTTTAGGAGCTTCATAAAAACACATGTGTCCGCCTTCCTCCAGCATCAATACAGAAGGATACTTACACAATCCCATCTGTGGATACATTGTTTCATAATTAATAACACTATCCTTTTTCCCAATAATAAAAAGCACGGGATACTCTGCAAACTTCAGAATCATATCACGGCTTTTGCGTTCTTTCATTCCTTCAAGGCTATTTATAATGGCCTGTTTTGAAACTTCGGCAGCAATACGTTTTACTTTTTTTACTTCTTCAGTAAGCTTTGGTACATTATCAGGATTGAATAAAGAAACAACTACTTCACCAACATAATGCTTATGCTCTTTTTTAACTAATCTTATAACCCGATCCCGATCCTTCTTCTTTTCTTCCGAATCGGCATACGAAGAAGAATTAAAAAGGCAAAGTCCGCTTACATTCTCAGGATAAAGTTCTGCAAAGGCGAGTGCTGCATAACCACCCATTGAATGACCCGCTATCACATACCGTCTTACACCGATCTGATCTAAAACCGACTTTACACATTGGGCCATCAATTCTGTGCTGTGATAATAACCGATGCTTGGAGTTTTTCCGTGGCCGGGAAGATCAATGGTAACAACACGGAAACGTTTTGAAAGCTTTTTGCTGAATTCGGTCCAAATCTCATGAGAGCCTAAAAAACCGTGTAATAAAACAATAACACGGCCTTTACCCGAATCAGTATATGCGACTTTTATTTTTTTGAATTCAGCGTATTTCATAGATATTAGATTTACTCTAAATTTATGATTATTGTTTTACAAAACGCTGAACCTTTTCCTGAAGAAAGATCAGCAACAGAAATAGCTTGTTTGGATTGAGAATTAATTTTAAGACTCTTAAGTAATTGTCCGCGCACATCATAAATTTCAATTGTTATATCTTTTGATGAAGCTTGGTAATCAATATAAACAACATCACTTGAAGGATTTGGATATAAAGAGAAAGTATATTCAGTGTTCATACCATCTTCAATGCCTAATGCATTAGCAGTACAACCACAACTTTCAATTCCAAAACCATTTGCAAATCTTGAGCGAATACTGTCAATACGGTTTTTCATTACCTGCACTCCGGCTGCTGCTCCCAGATTTGTATAGTCGCGCCCAAATACATACGCAACCTCAAATTCCTGTATATCCCCAGGCTGAAAAGTAAAAGGGCCGGTGGATGCTAATCCTCTTCTGTCGCCAGGAGGATTTCCAACGATTGTTTCATCCCATGGTGTCAGCGGAATGCTTCCATGCACTCCAAATCCTGTTGGGTCGGAATCTCCGGGATACATGAAATCACAGGAGTTTCCTGTACCGGTCCCAACTCCGCCATAATTCCATAGTGTCCCGTTTAACCATTGTCCGGATAAATAATTAAAAAACTCTTGAGCTGTATTTGGATTTCCGGTAACAGAATGTGATGAATTGTAATAGGACATGAACCTCGTCACTCCCAGTTCTTCGTTATCAACAATTCCATCCCCATATCCTTGTCCGTTTGCAGTATTATTTGAAGGATCATCAATTCCATTATCATCTACCTTAGCTCCTTTAAGAAAAACAACGCCTTGAGCACCAGGATAAATCCCGTACCCACCCTCGTCTATACTGTCACCATTATATGCATAATAGGCTCCACGTGTAACATCACATCCTACATAATCATCGTTGTATCCTCCCATATCAAAGTCAGTCCATTTTCCGATGAATGCATTGTTAAGATCAAAGGAGCTCTTATTAATAATCTTATAATTTACAAAGACAGAATTCTGAAGTGCCGAATCAGGACAGCTATAACCATATACCATTGCATGGATCTCAACTCCAATAGATACTCCACCGGTTTCTGTATGGACTCCTCCTTTATCATTATAAATAAAATAAATTGCCTGATCACCTTTGATCAAAGGATAATCCCCTGCGTTAATATTATAAGTTCCATCATTATCAAAATCAACAAAAGGTGCAAGCCGATCTCCAAATGGGCTAAAGGCTGGCCAGCTAATCATTGTTGCTACAGCCAGAGAATCTACAGTGAAAGGCCCTTGAATACCATTTGTAACCCACGTATGATATGCATCAATGTCACACTTGTTTAATTTCCACACCCTATTCATATCAGCCATCACTGTGCTATTAGTAGTTGCATTTGAATCAAGAGGCCCCGGCCAGAAATCGGTCCCTGTTTGGCGATATGTTTGTGCTGCAATTTTAAGCTGGCCACCTGTATCATATCCACCAATCCATAAATTATCCGCGAAGATGGTACCTATTCCGCTTCCTTTCGGAACTTCGTAGTCACCGCTATACAAATCCCAAAAAAGATCACCACATGTATTAACACGGGCTTTAACATTATTGATATCCAAATATGCAGAAGATTGCGCATTAATAACTAACTGCATGCACAATACTAAAATAAGAATAAGTAAATTTTTCATAATAAATCAATTTTGTATCAGGGGATGATTAAGCATTTTATCTAACCAATGTTACGTATCCTTTTAAGCTTTTATCTGTGCCGTCCTCGAATACTACTCTTACAGTATAAACATACGTTTCCCGGTTCATTAAGTTTGTTTTATAAATACCATTCCAGCCTTTACTCATGTCGCTTGATTCGAAGATCATTTCACCTGAACGTTGATAAATATTCATCTGAATCTCTGCGATATTTTTTCCCTGAACTTTGAATTCATCATTCAAACCGTCACCATTTGGCGTAAATGAATTGGGAACATAAACAGTATTGTTTTCTTCCTTCACGTGTACAAACATGTCAGTTGTATCCTTACATCCACGATCGTCAGTAACTATCACCGAATACGATTGGCCATTTGTAATTGAAACATCTGGATCCTGGCAATCCGAACAGCTAAGTCCGTTCAAAGGAAACCACAAATAACTGCTTCCGCCTTCAGCATGAATAGAAGTGCTTTCACCATTGATAAGAATTGCGTCCAGGGCAATTGCCACCGGAGGTGTATTCACGGTAACCAAAATATTCTGATTTACAGTGCCGCATACATTTCCTCCATTAACCAAATACAATGTTGTTTCTAATGGTGAAACATTTATTGTATGAGTTGTATTCCCTGTACTCCATAAAATATAATTTAAATTTCCATAAGCATACAGATCAACACTATCACCAAAACATATATCAGGATTACTCGTAACCGCAATATAAGGCTGGGAATAAATTTTTATATAAACACCTGCTGTATCGCTCAGGCAGCTGCCTTTTGATACATAAAGTTCATAAAACCCACTATGTGTATCTGATAATGGACTTACATGAGGATCTTCAACTGAAGAAATAAAACCGGCCGGGCCGCTCCAGTGATAATCCCAACCATTTATAGATGCAGCTGATAATTTTAATGTGTCGCTGTAACAAATAGTATCAGTGCCTGATAAAAGAGGGGAAGATACAGGAGGCAGAACTGCTACATTAATATTTCCGATATTACTTGCACATCCTGCGGGGGATATTGACTGAACATAAAGCGCTGAAGAAGTATTTACATTTTGAATATTAATTGAATTTCCGGAGCCTAACAACTCATTGTTTGAATTCATCCAGTTAACTGCATTTCCATCCGACTGTACATTCAATGTCAGTGAGCTTCCATAACAAATTGTAGTATCAGATAATATGAGATCATCTGGTGAAATTGGATATGAATTCACAGTTGTATTGGTGACAACAGCTTCATTGAAATCAAAATATATTGAAGCCGTGTTATGTATTGTGCTTCCGCATGAAAGATTTGACAAAGGTTTTATACGATACTGAAAATAACCTTTTGAACTGTCGGCATCTGATGTGCTGTCGGATAAATAAATATTAGGAAAACGTATCATTAAAGCATTACCGCTTAAAATGATCTGATTGTGATGACTGTAAGCGATTGCCTCAAACGTAGTAAGATCAAGCTGAGTATCAAGCGTGTCTTTCAGAGTGATGTTAATTGCCGGTGCGCTACCTGTATTCTGAAAATGAACTGTATATGTTAACCAACCATCATAATTCATCGATACACTTTCAGGATATGTTTCTTTGATATTCGGATCATGAGAGTTCACAACCTTATAGCAGAAGTTATAAGAATTATTTGTTGTATCACGGTCAGTTCCTAATGGAGTTACATTTACTATCACGCAAATATTATCACCATCCCCTGCAGTAGAATCAACCATCAGCTCCAGTCCAAATGCCTGTGTATTTATTATTCCACCGAAATCAGGAATAGAATACGTAAAAACATTCCCGTTCACTGAAGGAGTTAATGCTCCCGTTGTAATACCGCTAAAATTAACAGGACCGTTTACCGTTAGCTGAACCTGACCACTAATACCTGCAGCACAAGCCATATTATACCATTGAGTCATGTCACCCGCATCAATTTTCAGCTGATGGATCTGCCCCGGAAAAACTAAACCATTATTAACAACAGAGCGGACACCTACATCAAATCCAGGTTTGCAATCAAAACCAAAATTCACATTTGAAATCAACGGATCGCTGACAGTAAGAGTAACTACAGAATCAATACCCGTATTTGAACACTGGGGACTGATCGGCATCCCTGTAGTATCAACCCTTACTTCATACACACCTGCAGATTCTGGAAAATGATATATCCCATTAAGAGCTGTATAAGTTTGACCTATAAACTGTCCATTGCTATCGTATAAGTCAAGTGCAATATTCATCAGATCAACATCCAGGCTGTCTCTCAAACACGTGCTGTTATTATCGATATAGGTAAATCCTACAATTCCTTCAGCTCCAGTGCAGCTGTAAGGATTATTAAGAGTATCACCGGCAATACATAAAGGATGAGAAAGTGCAGAAGCTGGCATTACAGGAAGGTAATTCGGCAGACAGAAATATGGATTATTATCAATATCGATCCACTGAACTGTAGATGGAAATTCTTCAAAACAATTAATATTATTATTACTGCACATCAATAAATACAATGAAGATGATAGTACAGGCAAAGCAGAAAGCTGATTGTTATTACACATCAGATTACTAACTGATATTACAGATGGCAGAACAGTCAGAGAATTGAAAGAACAATCCAGACTGGAGAGAGAAGATGGTAATGAAGGCAAGCTATCCAAAGTGCAGTTGCTGCAATCCAGCGTATAAAGGGATGCTAAAGAGGGCAAACCACTTAAAGGATTGAAAGAACATATAAAGTTTCTTAATGAACCAGGCAAAGAAGGAAGATTGGCAAGTAAGTTTCCTGAACAGTTCACTGTACATAGCATATTGGTAAAGGCAGGCAGGACATTCAACCGGTTCCTCTGACAATCTAAATAATGAAGCGAGGGGCCAAGAGACGGAAGAACAGTAATATTATTATAGCCGCAATCTAAATGGTAAAGCGATACCGGTAAGACTGGTAGATTTGATAAAGTATTACCATAGCAAACAAGAGTTATAAGAGTTGATGGTAATGCAGGAAGTGAATTCAGCAGATTTGTCCCACATGTAAGAGTTATCAATGCATTTGGCAAGACCGGCAATGCAGAAAGTTGATTCATTGAACAATTCAGATCAGACAAAGAATCAGGCAATGATGGCAAGCTTGTCAGCTGATTAGAACTGCAATCCATTGTTCTAAGCATTAAAGGCAAAGAAGGCAATCCTGATAATAAATTATGTTTGCAATCAATTGTTATAAGTGAAGAAGGTAATGAAGGAAGACCGGTAAGCTGATTTTCAGCACATTTCAATTCCGGTAAATTTGCAGGTAGAGATGGCAAACTATCCAATCTGTTTGCGGTACAATCAAAATAAGTTATTGTAGCAGGTAAACTTGCAATTCTCCTTAAAGAGTTTCCATTGCAAGAAAAATATACCAGGTGAACAGGTAATGCCGGAAGACTATCCAGCTCATTCTCACGACAATCAAAAAAAGTAACTGAATCGGGAATCTCCATTATATATATTAGTCTGTTCAATGAGCAATTTAAGGCTTTCAGTGAATCAGGTAAATTGAGAAGAGTATCAAGTCTGTTATTGCTGCAATCTAAATATTTCAAAGAGGTGAAATACTGAATTCCTTCAAGGCTGCAGATGGTATCAGAAGAAACATTTATTGTATCAAGTGTTTTAACCTGTATATTTCCGGTATCTAGTTGATTTCCCGACATAGCAGCAGGAATATTAACACGCAGCCAATTTGCAAAATGAGTATCAGGAATAGTGACTGTCTGAGCTTCTGAAAGATATGGCAGTATCATTAAAGCCAGGAGGATAAATATTTTTTTCATAACTCTTTCTTATATATTAAGGGATGATTTAAATTTGCTTCAGTCACCTGCCGGATTTCAACATCCCCATGTTTAGCCTCCGGCAGGTGGACTTTAGCATTAATCTGAATCAAATGTATTTCAGAAACTAACCCTTTTTTTTCCAAATTCCAGTCAAATTATACACGTCAAAGAGGTAAAACCAAACGCATTAATAGCTGAACGCCCTATTGATACTTAAAATCTGGTCATAAATTGTAACATCTCAAGCCTCAAAACAAAGGTTTAATAAAATATACATGTCTAAAATCACTTTTACATATCCAATGAAATTCGTCTACATTCAGGATTCAACTATTTTATGAGTATCTTTAAATTATAGTACTGGGGTCATAGAAATAGACGCACCGTGTTTATTGACAGTTCAACAACAAAATGTTATATGCAAGGATGTAAATTAGTTAGTTATTTTTAAGCCAATTTCGTAATTCATCCCTAAAATCTTTCCAAAAAAATATACATGTCTAACAAGGTTTCTGAACAATTGCACCGTCTTATAAAATCTCTTAGTAAGTCCGAAAAAAGATATTTTAGCTTGTATGCATCCAGACACACGCTGGGTGAAAAGAATAATTACCTCAAACTTTTTGAAGCGATTGATAAACAGGATGAGTATAATGAAGAGGAGATAACTCATCACTTCCGTAAAGAAGCTTTTGTTAAGAAATTCTCTATTGCAAAAGCCCGTTTGTATGATACGATTCTGGACAGCCTGGATGCTTTCCACTCAAACAGTTCGATTGATGCCCAATTGAAAAAAGACCTTCATTGTGCTGAAATCCTCTACAAGAAAACACTTTATGATCAGTGCGCGAAACTTTTACTAAGCGCCAAAAAAACCGCAATTCGTTTTGAGCGTCATTCATCCCTCCTTGAGATCAACTTGTGGGAAAAACGACTCATCGAAACAGAGAATTATGCCGGTAAGTCTGACGAGGATATAGTCACCATTCTCAAAGAAGATCAGCTTACAAATGAGAAGATCAAAAATTTTAATGAATACTGGAATATCAAAAGCCGCTTCTTCATGATCCTTAACAAACAAGGAAAAGTAAGGAATGATGTTGAGTTGGCAAGCTTTAAAAAGATCATTGACAATACACTTTTAAAAGGTGAAGACAAAGCATTATCAACGGAAACAAAATATCTTTTCCACCACATTTACAGTGCTTATCATTTTGGAATTGGTGATTATGAAAGCAGCTATCAGGACCTAGTGAAGAATGTAGCACTCATCGAAAACAATCCTGATATTTTCCGGGAGGAGCCAAACATTTATTTTTCCGTGCTTACTAATACTATTTACATCGGAAGCCAGTTGAAAAAGTTTGATGAAGTTTTTTCAAATTTAAAAAAACTTCGTTCTACCTGGCAGGAGCTTGAAAACGGAAAGAATGAGGATCTGGAAGTAAAGCTATTTTCAACTGCAATGAGCATTGAGTTGAGTATTTATTGCCTGACAGGAGAGTTCGAAAAAGCAATAGAGCTGGCTCCGAAAATAGAAGCCAAACTCGCTGAGTATCCAGGCAAATTCACTAAGCTTAGAATCGCTTCTTTTTGTCTGAATATTGCAACCGCTTACTTTGGGGTAGAAAAATATTCAGCGGCTTTAAAATGGACAAACAGATTACTCAATGATGTATCAATTGAAGAAAGCCGCGATCTGCATTGCTATGCACAGATCTTAAGTCTGATCATTCATATAGAACTCAAGCACGATGACTTCATTCCTCATGCTTTTAAGTCCACTCACCGTTACCTGAGTACACGCAACAGGGTTTATAAATTTGAGAATGTTTTTCTTGATTTCGTAGGTAAGATCCTTAAAACGAAAAACCGTGAAGAACAAACCCAGTATTACAAACAACTTAAAACAGAACTGATAGAACTTGAAAAAGATCCGTTTGAAAGAGTTGTATTTGAAAATTTCGACTTCGTTTCATGGGTGGAAAGCAAGATCAAACGCGTTTCTTTCAGAGAGATTGTTGAGGATAAAATAAAGGTTTCTTAGTATTGTTAGTAGTTTGAAACCTGAAATCTTTTTTGTGCCCATTCTTTCTGCTGATCTTTATTTAAAAATGTCCAGGCCACTATCCTGCTTTTCTTCTGCCCCTGCGACATATTGATTGTCCGAACCTCTATTGCATCCACCTTTTCCAGTGTCTTATATATTGCGGGAAGATTGTCTTTATCCGAAACAAGTGTGGTGTACCAAAGGCAGGATTTTGGAATTTCTGCACTCTGAAGTATCATTAAATAAATAAAAGAAGTTTCTCCACCCTTATAATAAAGCTCGTGGCTTTGTCCACCGAAATTGGTATCAGCATCTCTTCTCGTTCCAAGATTTTTATTTTTTCTTCGCGTGCCTTCAGCAGCAGCCTTTTCAGACGTATGAAAAGGTGGATTACAAATCGTGAGATCAAACACCTCATCTTCTTTAATAATTCCTTTAAAGAATAAAGATTCATCCGACTGGAAGCGACAATCAATTGCATTATTTAAATCAGGATTCGAGGTAACGATCTTTCTTGCATTCTTCACTGCAATATCATCTATATCGGAAGCAACAAAATTCCATCCATATTCCTGATGGCCGATTATCGGATATACACAATTAGCTCCAACTCCAATATCAAGAAGGCGAATATCTTTTCCTACAGGAATCACACCATCATTACATGAAGCAAGAAGATCCGCTGTATAATGAATATAGTCAGCGCGACCGGGAATGGGCGGACAAAGATATCCCGGAGGAACATCCCAATATGAAATATTATAGAATCGTTTGAGCAATGCTTTGTTAAGCATTTTAACGGCCTCTGACTTTGAAAAGTCAATCGACTCGACCTTATACTTATTGGTGAATACGAAAGGTGCAAGCTGTTTGCATGCAGCAATCAGTTCCCTGAAATCATATCGGGAGCGATGTTTATTTCTAGGATGTAAATTATTCTTTTCAGACAACAGATCTTTCGATCTTTCAGTTTCCATATTATTTATTCATCAGACTTTCAATCTCATCGGCTTCCAAAGGAATATTTTTCATCAGATCAACCGGACCATTTGCAGAAACAAGAATATCATTCTCTAAGCGAATACCAAGGTTTTCCTCTCGGATATAAATACCCGGTTCGCATGTAAACACCATTCCAGGTTCAAGCTTGCGGTTAAAATCACCAACATCATGCACATCCAATCCTAAGAAGTGAGATGTGCCATGCATGAAATACTTTTTATAGGCAGGCCATTCCGGACTTTGATTTTTGATATCATCCATTGTAATTAATCCCAGATCAACAAGCTCCTTCTCCATCATCGAACCTACTGCTTTATGATATTCAGGAATGGTATTTCCAACGGTAAGCATTGCAGTTGCGCCTTTCATAACTCTTAGAACTGCATTGTATACTTGTTTCTGGCGTGGCGTAAATTTTCCGCTTACGGGTAAACAACGTGTAAGATCACTTGCATAATTCCCGTATTCAGCAGCAACATCCAACAGGATAACATCGCCTGCTTTACATTCTTTATTGTTGTCAACATAATGCAGCACACATGCATTGAAACCTGATGCTATGATAGGTCCGTATGCAAATCCGCGGGAGCGGTTACGAACAAACTCATGAACCAACTCTGCTTCTATCTCATATTCCATCACACCCGGCTTTACAAAACCTAATAATCTGCGGAAACCTTTTTCAGTGATGTTGCATGCTTCCTGAATAAGGTCCACTTCATATTTAGATTTTATAGCACGAAGTTTATGCATGATTTGTGCTGAGCGTTCATATTTATGTAAAGGAAACTTAGACATCATATTTTTATTAAAACGCATCTCCGCTGTCTCAGTGTCTATATGTCTTCTTGAATGCTCATTACTGTTAAGGTAAATATGCTCAGCCTGAAAGATCAATGATTTCAGAAAAGTTTCGAAATTACTGCTCCACATTACTGTTTTGATCCCTGAAACTTTTGTTGCTTCAGACATATTCAATTTAGCCCCTTCCCAGATAGCTATCGTTTCATTTGTTTCACGAACGAATAAAACTTCTTTATGAGAATTCGCTTTTGCGTCAGGAAAGATCAATAAAATAGTTTCTTCCTGGTCAACCCCTGTTAAATAGAACAGATCTGAATTCTGCACAAATCCCATTGAACCATCTGCATTGGTCGGCATAATATCATTACTAACAAAAAGTGCTATTGAATTAGGCTTTAATGAGGCAGCAAAACGCTTACGGTTTTCAATAAAAAGGTTTGGATCGATTGATTTATATTTCATTGTGAATGAATTTGATTTTTACTGCTATCAAAGATAGAATTTAATCTTTCTAATTCGCGGATCATGATCTATCTCAGAAATTTTTAAGGAAAGAATAAGAATAGGAATTATTTCTTCTGAAAAAGAAAACGGTTTGCTGAATTAAAACGGATAGTTATTTCCGGACCTCCACGTAAAGTACTTACTGTGGTCAATCCTGAAACGTTAAGGTCATAACTGAAGCCTACCGCATATTGTCCCATTTCAAGCATCAGCTGTACGATCATAGCATCCATATTACGGTAATATACTCCTAAGCCGACTGAGGTTCGCTTAACAAATCCGGTATATTTAGATTCATGTTTCAGATAATATTTTGCCATTAAGCCGATTACTATTTCCTTTTGTTTTCCCTGGAAAGACATAAGAAAACTTGGTGCGATACCAATACTTGAATGAGGTATTCCTATCAGCAATCTGCCATGAGCATTGTATTTAGAAAATAACTGATCACTGGTACCTGCGATGAAGCGCTGTGTAGGCTTATTAATATGATACATCGCAAATCCGACATCAGCGTTTAATTGATTATTCTCTCCAATAACTTCTTCTTCTTTTTCGTATCTCCATAAAACACCTGCAGAAACATCTGGTGTAATGAATGTATGCGTTCCGTAATCTTCTCCCGCAGCAGGAGTTTTGTCATATCCTGTTCCGTTATATTGATTGGAAAAAACAAACTTATTATAATCAACCGATTTCTGAATAATTCCGCCTTGAAGACCAACCGAAAGAGAACTGAATTCTCCGGTTTTAATGAATGTTGCAAGAGAAAGATTTACAATATTAGTTCCCATGTTTCCGTCACCTGCCTTATCACTAAAAAAAGCAAGACCTCCCGCAAGTCTGTTAAATGCCTTTTTATAAGATTTGGATTTAAACGGATCTGTTTTATCCCAACTGCTTGCCTTAAATTTCATTTCATAAGCAGCCCCGTATGTTCGGTATGGAACAGTAACACTTCCCCACTGATCCTTATAGATTATCGAAGCGCGCATTACATGTGTAGAACCTGTAAGAGCAGGATTCACAAGAGATGGTGTTTCATAAAATTGTGAAAAGTGCATATCCTGAGACAATGCGCCTAGCACAGAATAAATGATAAAAAAAACACTGGATAAGATCTTTTTCATGTTAACGTACCAATGAAATATTTCCTTTTTTATTTACTTCAATTTTAGTTGTGTCAGAAGAAGGTGTTTCGCCTGATGTAACATAAGAAGCTCTTATAAAATAAACAAAAACAGCCGGATCAAGCAGTTCTCCTTTATAAATCCCATTCCAGCAAAAATTCGGATCAGAAGATTCATAGACTTTTTCTCCCCAACGATCATAGATATAGATTGAAAAACTTGTCACACATTCATCCCAGCCATGATTGCAAAGCTCATCGTTATACCCATCACCATTTGGTGTGAAAGCATTTGGCATTTCCAGATTATGGTTTGATACACAAGGGATCTCAATACTGATTCTGACACAACTGCTGTCGATACAACCCATTGTATCAATTACTGTAACGCAATAATTTGTCGTGTTGACAGGTGCAGCTATTGCAGTATCACAGATGACGCAGCTCAAGCCGAGTGCAGGTGACCAGCTGTAATCAATTCCTCCGCTTGCTGTAAGTGTTACCGAATTTCCTATCCAGATTGTTTGATCAGATGTTATACCTATAGAAGGAAGAGGATTGATCTTTATTGTCGCGGTATCAAAACCACCGGCACGGCATACTCCGACTGTAGTATCATCAGCTATGGTGTATGTAACTAAATAACTTCCAGGGGTACTAGAAGAAACTCCAACCTCACCAGTAGAGTCATTGATGCTCAATCCGGGTGCCGCAGAAAATACTCCACCTGAAGTAAAGCCTGGATCAAGCAACGGAAGCTGATTTGTATCGCTTGCACAAACAGCCTGGTAATTAAAACCAAGCACTGAATTCGCAATTGGTTGTATTGTGATACCAGTAGATGTTGTTCCCTGTGGGCCGCAGGTGGAAGCCGGAACTGTGTAAGTAACAGTGTAAGTGCCTGCAGAACTTGCGGTAAGATTAATAATACCTGTAGAAGGATTTATTGAAAGACCCGGGCTCGAGCTATAAGTTCCGCCTGGTGTAAGATCCGGAGCGATAATCGGTACGGGATTCTCACCAAGTTTACAAACCGGTGTATTATAAGAAAATGTAGTTATGGGAACTCCAACCGGTATAGAAACAACGCTAATAGTATCTGAAATAAAACATCCGTTGGCATAACTAACGGTAACAAAATAGGTTCCGGTAGTATCAACATAAACGGAAGAAGAACCTGATGAATCAAACCAGTCATATACTGCTCCCCCGGATGGAATTGCATTTGCCGTAAGTAATGTGCTATCACCATCACAAAAGGTCGCTGAGCCTGCAGAAATGCTTAAATTCGATGTGGAAACTGTAACACTGGGTGATGTAGCTGAACAACCGTTTGCAGCAGTCACCGTTACAGAATAGGTTCCGGCAGGGACGTTAAGCGAATCGTTGGTATCTCCAGTTGACCAGGAAATTGAAGTGTACAAAGAGGCTGAATCAACAACCAGATCAGTTGTATTGCTTCCACAAAGTGCTAATGTTCCAAGGATCTCAGGAGTTGGAGAAGGATTAAATTCAACACTGTCTGCAATTGATTTAAAACACCCGTTTTTATTGACAGTAACATAATATACATTATCATCTGTGACTGTTATTGGCGCTCCTGAAACCCCATTACTCCATGTATATCCGTCATAATCGGATGCGTTGGTTAATGAAAATGTGGCAGAACCGGAATTAGCGCAGATAATGGAAGGTGTAACGGAAACAATAGGGTTGTCTGGCTGCGTTCCTGCAAGAATAGGTACTACATAAGTTATAGTCGAACTTGCAGAAGGAGATCCGTCATCCACGGCATTAACCGTAATGACATGATTACCTATTAAACCTGGATTGGCAATGATCTGGAACAATATACTGCCGGCTTGACCAAGAGTTGTATCAAGCACCGTAAATGCAGAACCGAGGCTTGGTGCAGAAGCAGTAATGGATGTAACATTTTGACCTTCTTCAGGAGAAGTAAAATTCAGCAGGTAGATAAGTGTATCAGTTGGATTGCATATTTTAAAACTATCACAAGCGCTTATATAAGGAGTTAAAACAGGTGGTATATTATTTCCCGGAGAACAGGTAGATAAATAATAGCTTTTATTGTCCAAATAATCTATTCCATCGTTATTGTTATATTGACCATCATAAGCGCTTCCACTCTGATCAAATCGCCCAAATTGAATAAAGTTGCTACCATCTCCCTTATTAATTCCGGCATTAGCTGCATTTCCGCCAAAACCATTTGTTCCTCCTACATCACCTGTTGTCCATTGCATATCCCCATAACACAATGCCACATTATTACTATCCGGAAGTATAGGGTCAAAACCATCAGTAATTATTACCTGAAAATCATTTACGAGATCCGAATGGTTACTATAATAGCCCACATGATCCCATTTAATAACCATATAAGTAGGAGTTATCTTATAATAAACTAAACCGCTCCCATTGTCTCGTGTATCAACATCCGCCCAAAAAGGAGCGATCATTACAGTATCATTTACTGTGCTAGACCCGGCAGGGAAACCTCCTGCACTGTAGCCCGTTATGCTGCTTCCAAATGATATATTCCCGTTATTATTTATGAAAACACTGTTATAGGTAGTTCCATAAAAACAGAAGTTAAAAGGAAGCGTCTTTTGAGGCGTTGAACCATCATCATTTCGGTAATCCGGAGCTGAAGCGGAGCTGAACTCTGCGACACTAAAAGTAGCATCAAGAGGTATCATACAGTTACAGGAGTTACTTGACGGACTCTTAGAGGAAAATACGCGCCTCTTCTCGCTTTTGGTCAAAGGTTTTTCTTCAGAATGATCATTAATGATCTTATAATTTACATGCGGCTGCAGCGCATTCTTGCTCTTCATCTCCGTATAAACTTTCAAAGGAAGGATTACACTTTTCTGAGAATACACTGTGCTGCAGATCAATATTGAGAAAAGGAAGGGGACAAAAATATTTTTCATTATGAATAATTGTCTTTAACCGATATTTAAAACACGCACGATTCAAAAATATAATAAAATCAACATCCATGCATATAAAAATTTATTTTTTATGAGGTAAAATGCCTGACGGGGAACTAATTGTTATGATAGAGAACCAGTTAGGATAACAAAATTACTTTTGAAGCCTAATCAACCTAATTTAAAATGGTTATAAATTAGAGCTTAATCTCACCTAAAAAGGCGCTTTTAAAGGGGTGTGTTACAATTATTTCATAAATGAAGATTTATTTACTTGATAGAAAGCGTTTTGAGTTTTACATTTGCCATCGCAAACACAGATCAAACAACAAACTTATTATGAGTAACACTTCAAAAAACTTTTTGCAATCCTCTATAGGGAAAAAGCTGGTTATGGGTTTAACCGGTTTGTTTTTAATTTCCTTTTTGGTGGAAATCCTCTGATCCGCGCAATGGAATATGTTCTGTTTATCGGACTTATCTGGCATATGGTTCAGGCACTTATCCTCACCATTGATAATAACAAAGCCCGTCCTGTTAAGTACGCGTATAACAATGGAAAAGCAAACAGTAAATGGTATTCCCGTTCTATGGGTATCCTTGGAACTCTTCTACTTTTGTTCCTTGTAGTTCACCTTGCTCATTTCTGGGTAAAATCCCGTTTTACAGGCTTACCCGGAGTTGATGCTAACGGACATGAGAATCTTTACGCAGTAATGCTGGAAGTATTCCACATCTGGTGGGTTGTGGTTATTTATGTTGCAGGCTGTATCTCTTTGGCTTATCACCTTCTTCACGGTTTTCCTTCCGCTTTTCAGACAATGGGATGGAATCACCCGAAATACAATCCACTTATCCTGAAAGTTGGAACTGCATTTTCAATTATCATTTCATTGATCTTCGCTTTAATGCCGATAGCAATATTCACAGGCTGGATCAAATAATTAATTAATCGAAATAAAGAATTCTATCATATGTCAAAATTAGATTCAAAGATTCCTGAAGGAAGTATAGATCAA